>NZ_CP095474.1:1266776-1269930 GCF_023614315.1 Streptomyces sudanensis
AAACGAGATAGGCTCGGAGANNTNTGNCGCNCNCNCTCCCCCTCGGCCCCCGCGCCGTCCGAAGGCCCGGGGTCCCGGACGCTGACCGACCTGGGGGACGCGGCGTTCCTCTCCGACGTCCTCGCCCCGGCCGGCCCGGCCGGCCGGCAGCGCACCGTCAGCGTGGTGTTCCGCACATCGAACGTCCTCGTGACCGTGCGGTACGCGGCCCAGCCCCTGCGTGTCGGAGAGGTTCCGGACAGTGAGGACATGCAGGAAAAGGCGCGGCGGCTGGCCGAGGCACTGGCCGAGCGGTTCGACGACTAGTGGCGTCCCGGGCGCCGGCGCACCGCGCTCCGGAACCCGCCGGCGGCCCCGGCCCAGCGCCCGGACGGGCTACCGTGGCCGGGCCGGATCGCCCGGACCGTACGACCGGACCGCACGACGGACCGGCACGAGCGACTCGTACGACAAGCGACAGAGCGACTGAAGGAACCATGCACCGATCAGCCCCGCGTCTCACCCGCATACTCGCCTGCGCCGCCGTCCCGGTGATGCTCGTCGCCGCCGGCTGCTCGTCGGACGACTCCGGCTCCGGCGCGTCCGCGGCGCCCTCCGCGTCGGCGACGGGCGCCCCGGCCGCGCCCGCCACGTCGGCGGCGCCCGTGCCGAGCATCGCCCCGGCGAAGTTCGCCAAGCTGCCGGACGCCTGCAAGGCCCTCACCCCGGAGACGGTCGAGGACCTGGTGCCGGAGGTGAAGAAGAAGGCCGGCACGCCCGGCCGGTCCTCGGACATGAACAACCGCGGAAGCTGCTCGTGGAACGGCCTGGAGGACAAGGGCGTCAAGGGCTCCGACTACCGGTGGCTGGACGTCTCCCTGCTGCGCTTCGACTCGGACCCGACGCTCGGCAGCGGCGAGAAGCGCGCGCAGGACGAGTACGCGGACAAGGTCGCCGAGGTGAAGTCGACCGAGGGCGCCGCCGACGTGCGCACCTCGTCCGCGCCGGGCGTCGGCAACGAGGCCCGCGCCGTCAGCTACTCCCTGAAGAAGACCGGCGAGACCTTCCACTACGGCGTGATCGTGGCCCGTACGGAGAACGTGGTGATCACCGTCTCCTACAACGGCACGGGCTACGCGGGCGCCCCGACCCCGGCCGCGGGCGAGCTGATGAAGGGGACGGTGAAGGCCGTCAAGGACGCCGTCGCCGCCGTGGCCGCCGCGGGCACCGGGGGCACCGCGGGCACCGGGGGCACTGAAGGTACCGCGGGCACCGCAGGCACCGCGAGCACCGCGAGCACCGCAGGCACCGCGGGCGAGTAACCCCACGGCGACAGCCGGACGACGAGATCCGGCCTCCCCGGAGAGGCCGGATCTCGTACACGTGTGCCAAGCTGTGCCCGCGAAAACGCATGTGCGCCAGGGACACGTGAACCAGGGAGGGGACCGCGAGTGGCCGCGATGCAACTGACGCGGATACACCGCGTTCTGATCGGTGTCGTCGTCGCCGGCGCCCTGGTGATCGCCGGTATTGGCTTCGCGGGCTCGTACGCGGCGGTGCGGGAGCTCGCGGAGAAGAAAGGTTTCGGCACCTTCTCCCTGGTCTTCCCCATCGGCATCGACGCCGGCATCTGCGTCCTGCTCGCCCTCGACCTGCTGCTGACCTGGTTCCGGATCCCCTTCCCGTTGCTGCGGCAGACGGCGTGGCTGCTGACCGCCGCGACGATCGCCTTCAACGGCGCCGCCGCCTGGCCGGATCCGCTCGGTGTGGGGATGCACGCCGTCATCCCGATGCTGTTCGTCGTGACCGTCGAGGCGGCACGGCACGCGGTGGGCCGGATCGCGGACATCACCGCCGACAAGCACATGGAGGGCGTGCGGATCACCCGCTGGCTGCTGTCGCCCGTGCCGACGTTCCGGCTGTGGCGGCGGATGAAGCT
Organism: Streptomyces sudanensis; assembly: GCF_023614315.1. NCBI lineage: Bacteria > Bacillati > Actinomycetota > Actinomycetes > Kitasatosporales > Streptomycetaceae > Streptomyces > Streptomyces sudanensis. The sequence continues at coordinate 1,268,695 of NZ_CP095474.1, forward strand.
GTGGGAGCTGCGGTCGTACGAGCAGGTGATCAAGCTGGAGCAGGACCGGCTGATCTACCAGGCGCGGCTCCAGGCCCGGTTCGGCCGCGGATGGCGGCGCAAGGCGCCGGTGGAGGCGCTGATGCCGCTGCGCCTCGCGAAGTACGGCGTGCCGCTCGCGGAGACCGCCCCGGCGGGCCTGGCTGCGGCGGGCGTCGAGCCGGTGCTGCTGCCCCCGGTCCCCAGGTCCCAGGAGGTGCCCGCCCCCCTGGTGAACGCCCCGGTCGGGGAACTCCCCCAAGCGGCGCCCGCCGAGCCCCGGTCCGCGGCACCCGCACAGCCGGTGCCGCAGGAGACGGCCCTCGCACCGCAGCCGGACCGGTCGGCACAGCCCGCGCCGGCACCCGCACCGGCCGGTCCCCCCACGCCGGCCGCGACCCGGTCTCCGGCTTCGGCTCCGGCTGCGGCTGCGGCTCCGGCTTCGGACCGGCCCCAGCACCAGCAGGCCCGGCCCCAGCCGCATCCCNCCCGGGCGCCCCNNCCCCGGCCCCAGGCCGACCCGCACACCGAGGCCGAGGCCGAGGCGCACACCGGGGACGGCCCGCAGGCCCGGGCCGAGGCGTACACCGGAGGCAGCCCGCGCCCCCAGGCCGACCCGGGCTCCGAGGCCGACCCGCACCCCGAGGCCGACCCGGGCTTTCCGCTCGACCCGCGACCCGAGACCGGTCCGCGACCCGAGACCGACCCGCAGCCCGAGACCGGTCCGCAGCCCGGTCCGGACGCCCCCGGACCCGAGCGGTACGTGGCCCCGGCCAACCACGTCAGCCCCTGGTTCTCCGCCTCCAAGCTCCCCCAGGACACCGCCTACACGGGCCCGTACGAACCGGCCGGGGACACCGGAGACACCGGGGACACCGGGGACACCCGAGACGCCGACCACGTGCCGGACGCGGCGGAGGACGAGTACGTCCGCGCGGCGTACGGCGCGTTCCAGGCGTACGTCGCGGAGAACGGCAACCCGCCCACCGCCGACGTCCTGGCCCGCCACCTCGCCGACACGGAGGGTCTCCGGCACCCCCGCGCCGTACCGCTCCTCCGCAGGCGGCTCCCGGACTTCGTCACCCGGTACCAGGCCGAGCTGGAAGCCGAGCACATCGCCTGACCCGGCCCCCGGGCTCCCGGCTCCCGGCTCCCGGCTCCCGGCTCCCGGCTCCCGGCTCCCGGCCGAACGAACCGTCCGGCCACCGCCCCCGGCCC
>NZ_CP095474.1:1269939-1279672 GCF_023614315.1 Streptomyces sudanensis
CCCCGACCCTGATCGAACCGGCTGCTCGCCCACCCGCCCCGGCGCGCGACGTCGGAGGGCCGTCCGGGCGGTGCGGCGACGCCGGAGGGCCCCACCCCTTGAACCCGAGAACCCAAAGGCCCAAGGTCCGCGAGGTGGGGCCCTCCACGTGTCAGCCGGGGCGGCACGCCCCCCGCGCCCCCCGCGTCACGCGCGTCACGCGCCCAGGAGCTTGCGGACGCGCTCCGCGCCGACCGCCAGGAGCAGCGTCGGGAGGCGGGGGCCCGTGTCCCGGCCGACCAGCAGGCGGTACAGCAGGGCGAAGAAGTCGCGCTGGGCGGTCTTCAGCTCCGGTGTCGGCTTCGCCTCCGGCTCCAGCCCCGCCATGATCTTCGGCACGCCGTAGACGAGCGTCGTCAGACCGTCCAGCGACCAGTGGTCGTCCAGGCGCTCCAGGAGGAGCCGCAGCGACTCGCGGCCCTGCTCGTCGAGGGAGCCCAGCAGCTCCGTGTCCGGCTCGTCGCGCACGACCGTGCGGGCCTCGGCCGGGACCTGCGTGGTGATCCAGTTCTCCGCGCGGTCCAGTCGCGGCCGCACCTCGTCCAGCGACGACAGCGGGTTCGCCGGGTCCAGCTCGCCGAGGATGCGCAGGGTCTGCTCGTCGTGCCCGGCCGTGATGTCCACGACCGAGGCGAGCGTCCGGTACGGCAGCGGTCGCGGCGTGCGCGGCAGCTCACGGGAGGCCGTGCGCACCGCCCGCGAGTGCGCGGCGGCGTCGGCCGGAAGCGCCGTGCCGTCCGCGACCTTCGCCTCCAGCCTGTCCCACTCGTCGTAGAGCCGCTGGATCTCCTGGTCGAACGCGATCTTGAACGCCTGGTTCGGCCTGCGGCGCGCGTACAGCCAGCGCAGCAGCGGCGCCTCCATGATCTTCAGCGCGTCCGCCGGGGTGGGGACGCCGCCCTTGGAGGAGGACATCTTCGCCATGCCGGAGATGCCGACGAAGGCGTACATCGGGCCGATCGGCTGGACGCCGTCGAAGACCTCGCGGACGATCTGGCCGCCGACCACGAAGGACGAGCCGGGCGACGAGTGGTCGACGCCGCTGGGCTCGAAGATCACGCCCTCGTACGCCCAGCGCATCGGCCAGTCGACCTTCCAGACCAGCTTGCCGCGGTCGAACCCGCTCAGCAGGACGGTCTCGGAGAAGCCGCACGCGCAGGCGTACGCCAGCTCCGTCGTGTCGTCGTCGTACGAGGTGACGGTCGTGAGGTCCCGCTCGCAGCGGCCGCAGTAGGGCTTGTACGGGTAGTACCCGCCGGCGCCGCCCGAGCCGTCATCCTCCCCGGCCGCGCCGGAGCCCTCCGCCGCCGCCAGCTCGGCCTCGTCGGCCGGCTTCTGCTGCGCCTTGGCCTTGGGCCCGCCGGTGGCCTTGTCCTTCGTCCGGTACCGGTCGAGGATGGCGTCGATCTGCGCGCGGTGCCTCATGGCGTGCAGGATCTGGGCGCGGTAGGCCCCGGACGTGTACTGCTCCGTCTGGCTGATGCCGTCGAACTCGACGCCCAGCTCGGCGAGCGACTCGGCCATGGCGGTCTTGAAGTGCTCCGCCCAGCTCCCGTACGGGGAGCCGGCGGGGGCGGGGACGGACGTCAGCGGCTTGCCGATGTGCTCGGCCCAGGAGTCGTCGACCCCGGGGACGCCGGCCGGGACCTTGCGGTAGCGGTCGTAGTCGTCCCAGGAGATCAGGTGCCGGACCTCGTGCCCGCGGCGGCGGATCTCGTCGGCCACCAGGTGCGGGGTCATCACCTCGCGGAGGTTGCCGAGGTGGATGGGGCCGGACGGGGAGAGGCCGGAGGCGACGACGACCGGTTTGCCAGGCGCACGTCGCTCCGACTCGGCGATGACCTCGTCCGCGAAACGGGAGACCCAGTCGGTCTCGGTGCTGCTCTGAGCCACGATCGGCACGTCCTTGGTGTGTTCTGTGCGGGTTTCGAAGGGCTGGTCCGGGGCGGCACCGCCCTCGGGTCATTCTCCCAGACGGGACGACCGGGCCGGAGGTTGTCCACAGGGCGGGGCCGTCCACCGGCCGGAGGTTGTCCACAGGGCGGGGAAACCGTGGGAGAGAGGCTGCTCGACCGTGGGACACTTGGCAACCGGAAAAGCGCCCTCACGGGCAACCGGAAAAGCGCCCCACGGACGCACCGCAAGACCCCGCACAAGACCCCGACACAGGAACGGAAGCTCATGGCCTCGGTCCCTTCCCTCGCTTCGACCGTGCAGCAGCGCCTCGCGGACGCCCTCTCGGCAGCCCTGCCGGAGGCCGGTTCCGCCGACCCGCTGCTGCGACGAAGCGACCGGGCCGACTTCCAGGCCAACGGCATCCTGGCGCTCGCGAAGAAGCTCAAGGGCAACCCGCGCGAGCTGGCGGCGAAGGTCGTCGACGCGCTCCCCTCGGACGAGGTGCTGAGGGACCTCGAGGTCTCCGGTCCCGGCTTCCTCAACATCACGCTCGGCGACCGGGCCATCGTGGAGACGCTGGCGGCCCGCGCCGCCGACGACCGCCTCGGCGTGCCGCACGCGGAGAAGCCGGGCACCACCGTCATCGACTACGCCCAGCCGAACGTGGCGAAGGAGATGCACGTCGGCCACCTGCGGTCCGCCGTCATCGGCGACGCGATGGTGCGGATCCTGGAGTTCACCGGCGAGAAGGTGGTCCGGCGCCACCACATCGGCGACTGGGGCACCCAGTTCGGCATGCTGATCCAGTATCTGATCGAGCACCCGCACGAGCTGGACCACAGGGCGGACACGGACGACACGCAGGCTTCCGGCGAGGAGGCCATGTCGAACCTGAACCGGCTCTACAAGGCGTCCCGCGCCCTGTTCGACTCGGACGAGGAGTTCAAGGCGCGCTCCCGCGACCGGGTCGTCCTGCTGCAGTCCGGCGACCCGGAGACCCTGCGGCTGTGGCAGCGCTTCGTCGACGAGTCGAAGATCTACTTCCACTCGGTCTTCGACAAGCTGGACATGGAGATCCGCGACCCGGACGTGGTCGGCGAGTCGGGTTACAACGACATGCTGGACGAGACGTGCCGGCTCCTGGAGGAGTCGGGGGTCGCGGTCCGCTCGGAGGGCGCGCTGTGCGTGTTCTTCGACGACGTGAAGGGCCCCGACGGCCAGCCGGTCCCGCTGATCGTCCGCAAGTCGAACGGCGGCTACGGCTACGCGGCGACGGACCTGTCCGCCATCCGCGACCGGGTGGGGAACCTCGGCGCGGACACCCTGGTGTATGTGGTGGACGCCCGGCAGTCGCTGCACTTCAAGATGGTCTTCGAGACGGCGCGCCGCGCGGGCTGGCTCGGCGACGACGTGAAGGCCGTGCAGCTGGCGTTCGGCACGGTCCTCGGCAAGGACGGCAAGCCGTTCAAGACCCGTGAGGGCGAGACGGTCCGGCTCGTGGACCTGCTGGACGAGGCGGTGGAGCGCGCCTCGGCGGTCGTCCGGGAGAAGTCCGAGGGGCTTCCCGAGGGCGAGCGGCTCACCGAGGAGGAGATCGCCGAGCGCGGCGCCCAGGTCGGCATCGGCGCGATCAAGTACGCGGACCTGTCGACGTCCGCGGCCCGCGACTACAAGTTCGACCTGGACCAGATGGTCTCGCTCAACGGCGACACCTCGGTGTACCTCCAGTACGCGTACGCGCGCATCCGGTCGATCGTCCGCAAGGCGGGCGACGCGCGGCCGGCCGCGCACCCCGAGCTGGAGCTCGCCCCGGTGGAGCGGGCGCTCGGCCTGCACCTGGACCAGTTCGGCGAGGTGCTCGCCGAGGTGGCCGCGTCGTACGAGCCGCACAAGCTCGCCGCGTACCTGTACCAGCTCGCGTCGCTGTACACGACGTTCTACGCGGAGTGCCCGGTCCTGAAGGCGCCGACGCCGGAGCAGGTCGAGAACCGCCTGTTCCTGTGCGACCTGACCGCGCGCACGCTCCACCAGGGCATGGACCTGATGGGCATCCGGACGCCCGAGCGCCTCTGACCCGCGCCCGGCCGCCGCATCCGCATGCGCGGCGGCCGGGGCACGGCTCGGTCAGCGGACTGCTCGGCGGCCGGGTGGGGCGGTTCGGTGACCGGGCGGCGCGGCTCAGTCAGCAGGCTGCTCGGCGGCCGGGTGGGGCGGTTCGGTGACCGGGCGGCGCGGCTCAGTCAGCAGGCTGCTCGGCGGCCGGGCGAGGCGGTTCGGTGACCGGGCGGCGCGGCTCAGTCAGCAGGCTGCTCGGCGGCCGGGCGAGGCGGTTCGGTGACCGGGCGGCGCGGCTCAGTCAGCGGACTGCTCGGCGGCCGGGCGAGGCGGTTCGGTGACCGGGCGGCGCGGCGTCAGCCCTCGTCCTCCCCGTGCGGGATCCACTCACTGCCGCCCAGCGGGTAGGCGAAGGCCGGCCGCCCCGTGACCGCGCTCGTCGCGAAGGGCCGGCCGCGGTCGTCGATCAGCAGCGTCCCCCGGCGCCCCTCGCTGCTCCACTCCAGTTCCAGGTACCAGCGCACGAAGTGCCCGAGGGTGTGCGCCGTGACCCGCAGCATCTGGGGGTCGTTCCGGGACACCTTGTACGGGAAGTCGCTCGCCGGGATCTCCCTGTCGCCCTGGAGCCCCGCGACGGGCACGGCGCGCGGGCGCGCCGCGTCGAGGTTGACGTCGAAGCTGGCGAGTCTCATCTCGCCGCCGCAGCCCACGCCCATGACGTACGCGTTCCACGGCAGCGGCTCGCCCCGCTCCACCATCCGTACGTGCAGCCCGTGGAGCACCACCGTCTCCTCGCCCGTGGCCTGCACGGAGACCTCCATCAGCGCGTCCCCGCCCGCCACGCCGCCCAGCGCGCGGACCCAGCCGCGCGCGTCCTGCACGAAGGGCGGTGGCGGCACCTGGCCGGACGGCCGGTTCACCACGTACATCTGACTGCACGCGTCGCGCCAGACGTACGGGCGCACGTCGACGGTGAGCGGTGGAACGCCGTCACGCCGGACCGGTGCGGCCCCGCGCGGGCGCCCGGCCCCGGACGGCGCGGCGGTGGCGGTGGCCGCAGCGGTGGCGGTGGCGGTGGGCGGGCCACAACTCGGGGCNNACGNNGNGGGCTATNNGGGNANGNNGGGTGGGAGTGGCGGACGGGGTGGGGGGCGCCGAGACTGTGGCGGAGGCGCTCCCACCGGTGGGCCCCGCGGGCAGGAGGGGCTGGACGGCCGAGGTGCGCCGTCCGCCGTCCGCGTCGACGGTGGCCTTCGGTGTGCCCCGGCTCATCGCCACGGCGAACGCGGCGGAGGTCGCCAGGACGACGGCCGCCGCCGCGGTGGCGAGGCGGACCCGCCGGGACCGGGCGGCGACGGCGGACCGGGCGGCTGCGGGCGCGATGACGGCCACGGGGTCGGGCCCCCCGGCGGTCCCCGTACCCGGCGCGGGGACGGAGCCGTCGGCGGTCCCCGTACCCGATACCGGGGCGGGGCCGTCCGCGGTTTCCTCGCCCGGCGCGCGGCTGGGGCCACCGGGCGCCCCGGTCGCCGGAGCCGAGCCGCCGCCCTCCGCGCCGGGCGCCGGGGCGGGTCCGGTCGCGGCGGTGGGCCGGTCCGGGAAACCGGCTGGTGCGGCGGATGCGAGAGGTACAGAAGGTGCAGTCGATACCGAGGGTGCGGTCGGTACGGGAAGAACCGAGGGTGCGGTCGGTACGGGCGGAACCTCCGATGCGGAAGGTCCGGTCGGTTCGGCCGGGACCTCCGATACGGAAGGCACGGGCGGTTCGGACGGTGAGACCGAGGCGGACGGTGCGGGCGGTTCGGACGGTGAGACCGAGGCGGACGGTGCGGACGGGGTCGCGGACGCGAGTGGTGGGGCCAGGTCCGCCGGCCACTCCCCCGTTCCCTCTGCCGGCCACTCTCCCGTTCGCTCTGCCGGCCGCTCCTCCAGCCAGCCCTCCGATTGGCCTCCCGGCCGGCCCTCCGACCGGCCCTCCGATTGGCCTCCCGGCCGGCTTTCCGGTCGGCGGTGTGCCCGGGGCGCTCCGCCCGGGAGCTCCTCCTCCCGTACGGATTCCGCCTCCTGTGTCGCCTGCGCCTCCTCGCCCTCGCGTGTCGGCGGTGCCGCCGGGTGTTTCGAACCGGTTCCCCTCCGCCCACCGGACACCGGCGCCTCCGGTGAGGCCGCCCGTCCGCGGCGCCGGGCCTCGTCGGCGACGATCCAGCGCCGGTGCAGCGCCACCATCTCGTCCCGGGACGCCCCGCACAGCCGCGCGAGCCGCTCCAGGGGGGCGAACTCCGTCGGCACGGCGTCGCCGTTGCAGTAGCGATGCAGCGTCGACGTACTCATGTGCGCCCGCTTGGCGAGCGCGCCGTAGCTGAGTCCGGAGCGCTCCTTGAGCCCCCGCAACGTCTCCGCGAAGCCTTCCATCCCGGTCCCCACCTGACCTCCCCCTCATCGCACCGTTCCAGGAACGCGTTCCAGGCACCCGACGAAACCGCAGGTCAGAGACGTTCCAGCATTCCAGCGTTCCCCATTGTCCCGTGCCGATTGCCCTGAAATCACGCCGCCCGGCACGGTGTGTCCAGCACACCGGAGACAGGAGCACCGATGCGGTCACCCAGCCGCCTCCACCTCGCCGACGCCTGTGCGGTCGTCGTCCTGATCGTCTGCACGGTGATCGCCATCGCACTGATCAACCGTCACTGAGCACACCACCAACGGGGAGTACGAACCATCATGCGCACCTTCCGCACCCGCACCACCACCGCCGCCGCGACCGCCCTCCTGGCCGCGCTCTCGCTCACCGCCTGCCAGAACGACCGCGGCCTCGGCGCCGCCCCGGCGACCGAGCCGGCCTCCTCCGCGACCTCCGCCCCCGGGGCGCCGGCGGAGTCCGCCTCCCCCGCCGGTACGGGGAGCGGCACCGGCGACGGCCGGAACTCCGGCACCGGCAACGGCACGACCGAGACCGGTACCGAGACCGGTACCGGCACCGGTACCGACGCCGAGGGCACCACGAGCGGGAGCAGCGCCGGCAAGAACAGCAGCACCGGCCACAAGAGCACCACCGGCACCACCGGCACCACCGGAACCACCGGCGGCGGCAAGGTCACCCCCGTCTCCTCCGCCCCCAAGGGCACGTCCGGCGCGTCCTCCTTCGCCACCTGCACCGGCGACAACACCAGGGTGAGCGTCGTCCGCCCGACCCGTCCGATCAACCACCTGCTGATCACCGCCACCAACACCGGCTCCCGCACCTGCCTCGCGTACGGCGCCCCGCTCCTGCGCTTCGACGACGAGCAGGCGACCCCGCAGCTCATGGAGGAGAGCCACCCGCAGGCCGTGGTCACCCTGGCCCCCGGCGAGTCCGCCTACGCCGCGGTCCTGCTGAGCGGCGAGCGGGCGCCGGAGGAGGCCAACGGACGGTTCACCAAGCGGCTCACCGTCCTGTTCTCCTCGCGCGACGCCTCCGGCTCGGTCGGCTCGCCCGTCACGGTGAAGCTCCCCGCGGGCACGTACAAGACCGACGACGCGGCCGTGACGTACTGGCAGTCCTCGCTGGACGACGCCCTCGGCTTTTGACGGCTCCTGACGGTTTCCGAGCGGGCCCTCCGACCGGTACGCCTCCGGCCCAGGAGGCGCCACCCGCCGGTCCGGAGGCATGACCGGCCGTCACCGCCCGCCGAACCGGAGGCGGGCGGTGACACCCGAGGGGGCGGCGTCCGACGACGCCGCCCCCTCGGGCCTGCGCCCGGACCCCGCGACGGGGCCGGGCGGGGTCTCAGACCAACGGGTGCGAAGGCTTCCCCTTCACCTCGTCGATCTCCACGTGGGCCTTCTGCAGGAGCTGCGTGCCGATGTCCATCAGCGCGCGTGCGCCCGCGATCTCCTCGCCGACCCTCAGCTGCCCGGGGTCGGACGGGTGGCGCTGGGCCTGTCCGTGCCCCCTCACCTCGGTCCCGTCCCCGAGCCGCACGAGCGCGGCGGCCCTGGTCCGGTCGCCGTCCTCCTGGAACTCCATGTCGACGTGCCATCCGACCAGCGTGTGCATCCGGAACACCTCCCGTGCCTTTTCTTCCAGGGTGCTCCGCCCGGCCGCACTCCGCCCCTCCGGGCCGGACCACATCGCATCGGACCGCATCGGACCGCACCGGACCGGTGCCACCGACCCCGGCACCGTCGGCCGCCCCCACCGGACCGCACCCCACCGGCCCGCACCCCACCGACCCGGAGTCACCGCCCCGGAATCACCGCCCCGGAGCCACCAGCCCGGCCTCCGCAGACCCGGACCTCACCGGCCCGGATCTCACCGGCTCAGCCCTCACCGGCGCAGCCACCGCGCGACCTCGGTCGCCCAGTACGTGAGGACGATCTGCGCGCCCGCCCGCCTGATGCCGGTCAGGGACTCCAGGATCGCCTTCTCCCGCTCGATCCAGCCCTTCTCCGCCGCGGCCTCGACCATCGCGTACTCGCCGCTGATCTGGTACGCCGCGACCGGCACGTCCACCGCGTCCGCGACCCTCGCCAGGACGTCCAGGTACGGGCCCGCGGGCTTCACCATCACCATGTCGGCGCCCTCGTCCAGGTCGAGCGCCAGCTCCCGCATCGACTCGCGGACGTTCGCGGAGTCCTGCTGGTACGTCTTGCGGTCGCCGCGCAGGGAGGAGCCGACGGCCTCGCGGAACGGGCCGTAGAAGGCGGAGGCGTACTTGGCGGTGTACGCCAGGATCGACACGTCCTCCTTGCCGATCGTGTCCAGCGCCTCCCGCACCACACCGACCTGGCCGTCCATCATGCCGCTGGGGCCGACCACGTGGACGCCCGCGTCGGCCTGGACCTGCGCCATCTCGGCGTACCGCTCCAGCGTGGCGTCGTTGTCGACGCGGCCCTCGGCGTCGAGGACGCCGCAGTGCCCGTGGTCGGTGTACTCGTCGAGGCACAAGTCGGACATGATCACCAGCTCGTCGCCGACCTCGGCCCGCACGTCCCGAATGGCGACCTGGAGGATGCCGTCGGGGTCGGTCCCGGCCGTGCCCGCCGCGTCCTTCTTGGCCTCCTCCGGCACGCCGAACAGCATGATCCCCGACAGGCCCGCCTCGACGGCCTCCACCGCGGCCTTCCGCAGGGTGTCGCGCGTGTGCTGCACGACCCCCGGCATGGCCCGGATCGGCACCGGCTCGGTGACGCCCTCCCGAACGAAGGCGGGCAGGACCAGGTCGGCGGGGTGCAGGCGGGTCTCCGCGACCATCCGCCGCATGGTGGGCGTGGTGCGCAGCCGACGCGGCCGCGCCCCGGGGAAGGATCCGTACGCAGTCATGCCCTCACGCTACGCCCGCCCCGCCGGTGCCTTTGCCGACGCCCGGTCGGCGCCCCTCCCCGGCCCCCCGGTCGGCGGCGGGGGCGCCGGGCGGCGTGCGGCGAACCGGCCGCCGTCTCCTGGCCGTCCACCCGTCCCCGAAGCCCCGGCCCGGCCATCCGCCCGCTTCGTGGCACCCACTCGCTTCGGGGCGCCCGTTCGCTTCGAGACGCTCCCGGGCTTCAGGGCGCCCATGCGCCTCAAGCGCGCACGCGCCGCCTGTACACGTAGCCGCCGACGAGCCCGGCCGCCGCGACGAGCCCGACGCCGAGGCCGATCTGCCGGCCGTCGGGACCGGAAGAGGAGGCGCCGCCCAGACCTCCGCGCACCCCGCTCGGGGTCGGCGTGACGACACCGGACGTGGGCCGGAGGGGCGGCGGGGCGACCGCCGACGGCGTGGTG
>NZ_CP095474.1:1279679-1327403 GCF_023614315.1 Streptomyces sudanensis
CGGTCGGGGGCGGGACGGGCGAGGCGGAGGAGGTGGCGCGCCGGGGAAGCACCTCGCAGGCGATGCCGTCGTCCGGGCCCTGGTCCTCGTCGAGGCGGTGGGGGTCGCTGGGGTCGCGGTTGAACTCCGCTTGGGCGTCCTCCTGGTACGCGAAGTGACGGCAGTCCAGGTCCTGGGCGTACGCGGTTCCGGGCAACGCCACGATCGAGGCGAACGCTGCCAGCACTCCTGCGGCGGCGGCACGGCGCATCCGACCCACCTCCTTCACCAGCCGTTCGACGTGGTCACTGCCCCGACGCTACGGCGGAGGCGGACCGCTGACGCCTGGGAGAGGACCGTTCAGGTGAACGGCGCCCGGCTGTGCGTACGTACCGGGCTCCGCCCTCCGCCCCCCGTCCTCCGCCTTCCGCCCCGGCCCGGAACGGCCGGACAGCCGACAGCCGGGCGGTCAGGCGGTCAGGCGGCCGGGCGGTCAGGCGGCGTACGGCGGATCCGCCGCGGCTCTCCCGGACCGGCAGTCGCGGCAGTGGCCCGGTTCCGGGGCGCGGAACGCCCGCTCGCACCCCTCGCACGTCTGGAACGGCTGGGGCCGGGCCGCTCCGACATCCGTCCCGGTGTCGGGCGGAGGTACGGGGCCGGTGGGGAGGGGTGGCGGCAGCAGGGCCCGGAGGCGGTAGGCGACCAGTCCGCCCGGGTGCGGGACCACCGGGGGGAGGTCCGTGGTGAGGACGCGGTGGACGGCGGTGGCCGGTACCCCGCGTTCGAACCAGGCGGTGACGGCCGGAACGAGACGCTCCACGTCCCGCTGCGACAGGATCAGGCGCCCGTCGGTACGGCGCAGCCCGGCGAGGAGGTCGGCGGCCCCCGCGCGGAACGGCCCTCGCGGCTCGCCCGGCCCGGACGCGCCCCGCCCCGACGCCACCGGCTCGGACACGGACGGGTCGGGTACGGCCTGCTCGGATACGGACGGGTCGGCCCCCACCGACACCGGTACGACCGGCTCGGCCCCAACCAACACGGCTCCGACCTGCTCGGGTACGGACGAAGCAACCGCGACCGGCTCGGACACCGCCGGCTCGAACACCGCCGACACGGAGGTGGCCGGCTCAAGTACCGCAGCCACGAACGGTGTCGCTGGCGCGGGCCCCGCCGCCACGGGCGGCGCGACCGCCACGGGCGCCGGCGGGGTCACCGCCCGCTCAGGCCTCCGGCCGTCCGCCTGACCGTCCGCCCGTACGGCTCCTGCTCCGGCTCCCACTCCGGCTCCGGCTCCCCGGCCGTCCGCCCGTACGGCTCCCCTGCCGCCCGGTGAGGCGGGTGCCGCGGTGGTCCCGTCCCCGCGGGCGGGAGCGGTCGCCGTCCCGTCCGCTCGTTCCGGGGCGTGGTGGGCGTACGTACGGGTGATCATCCGGCCTGTCGCCGTGCGTTCGCGCACCCGCTCCACGTACCCGTGCGCCTCCAACTCCCGTAACGCGAAGGCGATCCGGTCGCGCCCCTCGGGGAAGCGCTCGGCGAGGCTGCGGATGTCGACCGGGGCGCCCTCCGGCAGCGACAGGATGTGGGCGGCCAGCCCGATCGCGGTCAGCGACAACTCGCGGTGCTGGGCGAGGTGGTTGCCGATCACGGTGTACCGGCCGGAGTGGTACGCCCGTACGTGGATGACACCGAAGTGGGTGGCGGTCCGCCGAACGTCCCTCTTCGGGCTCGCGGCGGCGCTAGGCTTCTTCTCAGCCATGGGGGAAGGTGTTGTCTTCCTCTTTGGTCAGGCCCTCGCACTGGGATTGCCGTCCCGGCGGGGGCCGATTGCATATGCGGGGTGGACTTGCCTGAGCCTGCCCGCTCGGACCACCCCCGCACCAGCCGGTTCATCCGGTTTCACCCGACCGAGTGATGTCCGCGAGGTTTGGTGGGGAGGCGGGGGTTTTTCTCAGGGTTTTTTCCTGGGTTCTTTGGTCTTTTACCGCCCGCCGCTCCGACTCTCGCCCCACCGACGCCCGCGTTTCCGGGCTCCGGTGCGAAGCTCCCCGAGGACCGGGGCAGAGCCTCTCCGAAGGCCGGTGCGGACCCTCCCCGCCTCCCACGCACCGACCGTGCGCCGGTGAACCTCATGTCGGATACCTGCCAGCGCGAACCGCGCGGACTCGGAACCCTGGACGCGTGACCATGACCCCACCCGTGACCCCAGCCGCGACACCACCCGTGACCCCAGCCGCGACACCAGCCGCGACACCACCCGTGACCCCAGCCGCGACACCAGCCGCGACACCACCCGTGACCCCAGCCGCGACACCAGCCGCGACACCACCCGTGACCCCAGCCGCGACACCAGCCGCGACACCACCCGTGACTCCACCCGTGCCCCCAGCCGTGACAACGACCTCGACACCGGCCGCGACCTTCCGCGTCCACGCGATCCCCGCCGAGGAACTGGACGAGGTACGCACCAGCGGGATCGACGCCTCGGGCGACCGTGCCGAGCGCCTCACCGCCGCGGGCGGAGAACCCGTCCGGTGCTGCCTGCGCGATGCCGAACCCGGCGATGAGCTGCTGCTCTTCGGCTACCGGCCGCCGCTTCCCGCCGGTCCCTATCGTGAGACCGGACCCGTGTTCGTCCACGCCGGACCCTGTACGGGCCCGGCCGACACCACCCGCTACCCGCCGGACTGGCGCGGACGGCCACAGGTGCTGCGGGCGTACGACGAGCGCGGCCGGATCCACGACGCGACCACGACGCACGACGGCCGGGACCCGGAGAAGGCGATCACCGAACTGCTCGCGGAGCCCGGAGTCGTGCGCGTCCACAGTCGCAACATCGCCTGGGGTTGCTACATGTTCGCCGTCACCCGCCCCGAGTGAAGTCGAAGCGACCGACCGGCGGCGCCCGTCGCAGCGTCGCGAAGCCCCGGCCGTCCGTCGACGCCCCGGCCGTCCGCCGACGCCCCGGCCGTCCGTGGGGCGGGCCGGGGCCGTTGTCAGAGGGGTGTGCGAAAGTCCGTACATGTTCGAGATCTCGGTGGAGGCGGGGGGCGACGAGCGGCATGTCCGCGTGTCCGCCAGGGAGTTGGTCCGGCTGGTCCGGCGCGCCGGAGACGACGGCAATGGTGGCAAGGGCGGCGGTGGCAGTGGTGACGGCGGTGACGGCGGTGACGGCGAGCGCCCCCTGCTGGTGCGGCGGATATCCGACCCGTCGGACGTCTTCCTCCGGGTCTCGCGCAGGACCGGCCGCCCCTACGCGGTGGAGCACCACGACGGAACCCCCGAGCGGTACTTCCGGGCGCTGACCGACAGCCCCTGGGCCGTCGTCAGGGCGATCATCGGCTGGGCGCGCCGGGAGGACGGCTGGGACGCCGGTCTGGCCTGGTCGCCGCTGGACACCGGCCCTGCGGGAGAGGTGCCGCCGCTCGACCTCCCCGACGGCGAGCGCGAGAGGCTGGAGGAGTACGTACGCGAGGTGCTGGTCGGCGGCTATGTCTCCCGCGCCGAACTGGCCGAGTACGCCGAGGACTACCTGGCCACCGCGAAGCGCCGTCCCGTCTCGCCCGAGCAGGCGCGGGCGCTGGCCGACCGGCTGTGGCTGGAGCGCGTCGCGGAGCAGACCGAGTGGCAGGGCGAGACCGACCCCGAGCGGATCACCCGCGCCTTCACCGCCCTGCGGGAGTCCGGCATCACCGCCCACGAGAACTTCACCTGCTGCAGCACCTGCGGTGACGCCGAGATCGGCGACGCGGGCGAGCCCGGTGCCCGCGGCTACGTCTACTTCCACACCCAGTGCACGGACGCCGCCGCGGCCGGCCACGGACTGACGCTCTTCTACGGCGGGTTCGACGACTCCCGCGAGACCGCCGCGACCGTCGGCCGCGAGGTCGTGGCGGCCCTCGAAGCGGTCGGCCTCCGCACCGAATGGGACGGCGACCCCGACTGGGCCATCGTCGTCACCCCCCTGGACTGGCGCCGCCGCCTGGCCGGTTGACGCTCCGGCCGCGGGCGTGCTCCCCATGCCCGGCCGCGGGTCGTGGTTCCCGTGTCCGCTGCGCCCTCCGCCTCCACCGACGGCCGGTCCGGGCTCGATCGGTGGTGGATGTACCGCCGGGTGAGCCTGACCGGCCGTGCAGGCCAGACGAGCCGGGTGAGCCAGGCGAGCCGCGCGGGCCGGGCGGACCGGATGAGTCACGTTCCGACGCGCCGCCTCATGTGTCGTACCGGCGAATCCGCATCCACCACACCGCTCCATGCGTGACGACGAGTCCGGACAGCGAATCGGCCGATGTGCAACAGGAACGGTGAAGCGTCGTCGGCAGCGGCTGCACCAAACTGTTGCCGAGCCTGTACGGTCCTCCGCGCGGCCTTCGGAGGGGGGCCTCCCCGGCCTCGGCCCGGTCACGGGATCACGGGATCACGGAATCACGAGATGAGGAAGAGAGATCACACATTTTCTGCGCACTCGCCTCGCGCCGCTCGCGGCGGTCCTCGGGTCGGGCCTGCTGATCGGCCTGGCGGGCCCCCTTGCGGGGAAAGGGGATGACCCCGTCTGCGTCGCCTTGAGCACCGTTTTCTCCGGCGGGTGGTCGTGGGCCTGCTACGCGTTCACGGTGGGCTTTCTTCGCCGGTCGAAAACAGAGTCGATGCTGCTGTCCGCTCTGGGCCTGGCCGTCGGCGTGATCGCGTACTACACCTTCAAGGACATGAACCCGACCGTCCCCGCAGGGCTGGTTTCCGGTGCTTCCGGAGAGGGTCTGCTCTCCCGGATCCTCACGTGGGGAGCAGCGGCGTTCGTCCTCGGAGGGCCCGTGGGACTCCTGGGCAATCTGGCGCGGGTGCCGGGTGTCGGCGGCCTCCCCTTTCGGCTCCTCGTCCCGTTCGTGGCCTTCTTCGAGACCTCCATGCGGCTGACGGTGGAGGCGAGCGGACAGGGCCCGGTCGTCGCGGTCACCTGGCACGTGGTCCGAGGTGCCGCGTGCGTCGTCGCGCTGGCCCTGGTGGGTCACACGTTCCGGAACTGGCGGCACGCTCGACGTGTCCGCTCCCCGGGGCGGACGAGCACCGCGCCCGGGGAGGCATGACGTCCGTGTGACCGCACGGGACCGGGCGCCCCGTTCGTACGGCGTGGCCTCGCGTTCTGGTTCCGGACCGGGCGCCCCGTTCGTACGGCGTGGCCTCGCCTTCCGCTTCCGGATCGGCAGCCCGTTCGCGCGGCGCGGCCTCGCCTTCCGGTTCCGGACCGGGCGCCCCGGCCCGGCCGGGCCGCCCGTCCCGTACCGCGCGTCAGTCCCGTCCCGTACCGCGCGTCAGTCCCGTCCCGTACCGCGCGTCAATCCCGTGCCGCGCGGTCGAAACGGGCCGCCCAGTCGCGGAGGTGGTCGACCAGTTCGGGCGGTTCGAGTACGCGGAACTCGGCGCCGAGGGAGCCCAGGGCCAGGGTCGGCCAGTCCAGGGAGTCGCTGGTCATGTGGACCCGGCAGTGCTCGGCGTCCACCTCCTCGACCGTGCTCCAGTGCCCGATCCGTTCCCGTACGGTCGCGGCCGGGGCGTACGCCAGGACCGTCACCCGGTACGAGTGGGGCAGGTTGCCGATCCCGGCGCGGACGAACTCGGCGGCGTCGGCGGCGGGCAGGGGCCGCGGGCGGAACGGCGTGCCGGTGCCCTCCGGCGCGGTGAGCCGGTCGACCCGGAAGCTGCGCCAGTCCTGCCGGGTGAGGTCGTACGCGACCAGGTACCAGCGGCGCGCGAGGCGGACCAGCCGGTGCGGTTCGACCTGCCGGTCGGTGCGGCGGCCGTCGGCGGCGGTGTACCCGAAGCGGAGCCGTTCGCCGTCCCGGCAGGCCAGGGCGAGCGTGGTGAGCACGCCCGGGTCGACGCCCGCCCGGTCCGGGCTGCCCCAGCCGGCGGGTACGGTCATCGCGCGCAGCGCCTCGACCCGGCGGCGCAGCCGGACCGGCATCACCTGCGCCACCTTCGCCAGTGCCCGCACCGAGGACTCGGCTATGCCCTCCACCGCGCCCTCCGCGGCGGCGTGCAGCCCGACGGCCAGGGCGACCGCCTCGTCGTCGTCGATCACCAGCGGCGGCAGCGCGGCGCCCGCGGCGAGCTGGTAGCCGCCGTCGACGCCGCGCTGCGCCTCCACCGGGTAGCCGAGTTCGCGCAGCCGGTCGACGTCCCGGCGCAGTGTGCGGACCGAGACGCCGAGCCGGTCGGCCAGCTCGGCGCCCGGCCAGTAGCGGTGGGTCTGCAGGAGGGACAGCAGTCGCAGCATTCGGGTGCTGGTGTTCGCCATGCCTCCGATCCTCCCGCGATTCAGGACGGAAACTGACCGCTACGGCTCCTACTGTCGACGTAGACCGAGGAACACGGAACCAACCGGAGGCGGAAGACCATGACCGAGACCCTCAAGCCGGGCGAGTCGGCCACCCTCACCGGCGAGCGCGCCGACCTGCTGCAGACGCTGGGCCTGCACCGGGAGTTCCTGCGCTTCACCACCAAGGGCCTCACCGACGAGCAGGCCCGGATGCGGACCACCGCCAGCGAGCTGTGCCTGGGCGGCCTGGTCAAACACGTCGCCGAGATGGAACGCATGTGGGTGGAGTTCATCCTGAACGGCCCGTCGATCATGCCCGACTTCGCCACCATGACCGAGGCCGACCTCGCCGAGCGGGCGGACGCGTTCCGACTGCTGCCCGACGAGACGCTGGCGGGCGTCCTGGCCGAGTACGAGGAGGTGGCCCGCCGGACCGACGAGCTGGTCGCCACCCTGCCCGACCTGGACATGAGCCATCCGCTGCCGGACGCGCCGTGGTTCGAGCCCGGCACGCGGTGGTCGGCCCGCCGGGTGCTGCTGCACGTCATCGCCGAGACCGCGCAGCACGCCGGGCACGCCGACATCATCCGCGAGTCCCTGGACGGCGCCAAGACCATGGGGTGAACGGGGCCGCCCGGCCCCTCGGGAGCACCCGGACGGGGCCCCGAGGCCACCGCCGGACCGGGGCGCCGCCCAGCGGTGGCCCGGCCCCCGTACGGCGGTGGCCGCGGGGGCCCGGGGCCGAGCCGCCTCGGAGCCGTCCTCCACGGTGTCGACGCCGAACTCACCGCAGGCGACGTTCGATCCCCATGGCATCCCCGCTCGGCGGAAGGCCGTCCCCGGTGGGCACGGGCGCGCGGCGCCGCGAAGCTCCCGATCGCTCCGCACGTAGTACTCCAGCCGTAGATCGTGGCCTTGCTGGTGGAGGCCGGGTCCGGGCATGGGTACGGCCACCCGTGGTCACCAGGGTGTGAAGACATCAGAACAGCTGGTGGCCGCGGGTCGCCGCATGGATCGTGACCGCTGGCAGCACACAACGTCGGTCAGGCGCTTTCGCCGCTTGCGGACGCCCCTCGGGTCCAAAGCGCCGCCCCGGTCCCGGGGCACGGCGATCCTGACCGGCCGACGTCGGCCGGCGCCGTCCACCCCGCTCGCCGTTGCGGGACGTGCCGCCGTTCTTCCTGGCCGGATCGCGCTTGTCGTGGCCGAGATGATCGGTCGTGCCGCCTTCGAACATCGAGTCCGGCAGCCGCTTGGCCGGCCGCTCCCGCCGGTCGACTGCGGGCTCCCGCCTGTGCAGAGGTCACCGTCTCGACAGCCGCGTTCGCACCGCTCGCGCAATGCGTCCTCCACGATCGGAAACAACACCGAACGATTTATCGTTCGCGCAGTTCCCACGGTCTTGCACCGAAGATTTATGGCCTCTCCCCGCCCCTTGCGTTGTGGCGGGCGGCGCCGGGCCGGGTAGACGCCGGGGGTAGTGTGGATTTTGTGATCAATGTCTTTCGGGGGATTCTGTGATGCCGATCAGGCATGTGGTGTTACCGCTGGCCTTCTGGGTGGCTGCGGTGCCGTGGCTGCTGGCCACGGCGACGGGTGCGCTGTGGGGATTCTCGACGGGATCGGACGGACTGTTCCTCACGTTCGGTACCCGGATGGCGTTGGTGCCGGTGTTGCTGATCGGTGAGGTCGTCGGCGTGGTGGCGGCCTTCCGACGCCATGACGGTCTGCGCTCCGACTTCTGGCCGGGAGCCGGGCTGGCATTCGCCCTTCTGGCGTTGTTCACGGTGATGGCGGTGGCCGCGACGTGGGGCGAGTGGGGCGGGATACTGCTGATCTGGGCTCTGTACACCGGATACGTGTTCTTCGTTTTCGTCTTCGGCGGGCTCGCCTGGAAGAAGGTCTTCGCCTGAGGATCGGCGCGCAACCGCCGGTCACGAGTGAGGCGATTTCGGTGTGGCCGGTGCGGTCACGGGGCCGGAGCCATTCCGAATCGACCCGTTCGCCCCGCTGGGTGCCCGTCGGTTCGGCGAGCCGGTCACCGCGTTGCGACGGGAAGGCGCGGACCCGGCCCGTAAAGGCCGGACCCGAGGGTTGTCCCGTATTCCGGTGCGGAGGCCGGTGGGCCGCCGCCCACGGGCCGGCTTGTCTGGTTCTGGGGCGACTCACCGCCTCGACCCGGCTCGTCGGGCCGAACCGGACCCGGGCGAGCGACCACGAGAGTCACGGAACACGTGCCGGGGCGGATGATCCGCAGCAGCCGCCGCCCTTCGTCGCCGTCGATCTCCCGCACCCGTACGCGTTCCGCCATCCCAGCCCCCAGGTCCGTCAGCTGTGACTGGTGTCGATGACGCAGAAGCGGCTGCCCTCGGGATCGGCGAGCACGACAAAGTCAGCATCGTCCGGATAAAGGTCCCAGTCGACGCGTTCAGCGCCCAGGGAGATCAGTCGCGCCACTTCGGCTTCCTGATCGGCGGCGTCGCCGGCATAGAGGTCGAGGTGGATTCTCGGGTGTTCCTGCACGGGCGTCGTACTGAGGCCGAGGGCCAGTGCGGCACCGGAGCCGTGGGGCGGCACCAGTACCGCCCAGTCGTCCTTCACCTCACCATCGCGAGGGACATAGCCCAGTGCCCGACTCCAGAACTCCGCGGCCCGCCGCACATCAGCGGCCCCCATCACGATTGTTCCGATGCTCAGCATCCGCCGATTCTGGCAGACACCGACAAACCCACGGCGCGGACCGCATCCCAACCACGAGGCGAACGTTGCCTGATACGGCACTAGCACTCGTTCAGGCCGATGGCGGGGATCGGATCCGTACTCACGATCCTCGCCGGAACATTGCCCCAGGGCTCGTCCCTCTTCTTGAATTCCACCCAGTACCAGACCTCGCCGTCTTCGCTCCTCCCCCAGCACACGAAGAGGGTTTCGGGGCCGAGCGGCGGGGCGGCGCGGGACGCGCGGTCGCGGTGGCTGTACGTCGTGATCCCCGCCGTACCCGTGCAGTAGAGGCCGTGGTCCAAGCGGATCTCGCATCGGGGGGAACCGGCGGACGCGTCGGCGTCCGGTGCGCCCGGCTCACCCTCAGTCGTGTCGTGCGCGGAAGGCGTGACGACAGGACCGGTCTTCTGCGGTGTTCCGTCGCCGGCCCGTCCGTCCTTACCGACCCATACGGAAGTGGCGGTGGTGACGACGCTGAACACCCCTCCGATGGAGGTCGTGAGCACAGCTGTGACGAGAGCGACCTTGCCGGCCTCGCTCAGACCGCCGAACCACCTCCGTAACCTGCGGGTGCGCGATCGCCGTGGGAGTGGGGGCTCCGGCCCGGCACTCGAGTCGGGACGCGAGTCGGAGGTCGGGGCGGGGGACGGGTCGGGGCCACTGTGCGGAGATGGCGATGCCGAGGACAACGAAGCCTCCCGGACTGTCCGTTGACTGGCGGGGCCCAAACAGTAGGGGATCCGGGTGACCACGGCCACAAGGCGAGGTCGGAGCACGAAAGGCCTGTTGACGAAGACCGGGGCACGTATCGAATCGTGGCCACCGGTCGGCCCGGGTGAGATCTTCCACCCAGGTCGTCGAAGCGCGGGAATGCAGGCCGGCGAAGTTGCCGGGGAGTGGCTGCCGGGAGTGGCTGTCGGGGTCTTTCCGTATCGGGGGGCGATTCCTCGCCATGCCTTGAGCCTTCCGAATCCGCCGGTCTCACCCGCGCCGTACAAGAGGGTTCATCGGATCGGCCCGTGTCACACGGGCACATGCCGCAGATTGATCACGGCTCGACGAGCGCCCCAAGCATCGTCCCGTACGTTCCGCCCTCCCCCCTGGGCCGGGGACCTGGTCCTCGGTGACGCCACGCGGCACCGTCCGTCCCTCCTCGGGCTGGTCCTCGGCCTGAACGTCCGGATGCTCGGCCCGCGCCTGGAGGTCCACGCGGGCGGTGACCTCACGGGCCTCCACCGCCGGGGTGCCGCCATGGGCCGTGGTCCGGTCCGACGTGGGCGGACGGCGCTCGGTGCCCTCCCGGAGGCGCCGCTCACCCGCCCACGATCGCGCTGTCGTCATCGCGCTGTCGTCCCTTTCGGCCGCATCTCGGCTGACTCCTCAGGGAGGACGCGCGTCGCCCGGCCCTCCGCGGCGAGGACCGGGCGACGCATTCACGGCGGAACTACGGCGCCGAGGTGGCCTTGTCGCTCCGTGGCCACTCGAAGAGGACGCGTGCCGGGCCGGGATCCATCCGCACCGGTGCGTAGTCGAGTTCCCTCGTGCTCGCACACCCCGCGGTCAGCGCCGACAGCGACGCGATGGCGACCGCGAGGGCCAGGACCTTCACTCCGGAGGCGGCGCGGCGGCCGACCGCGCTCCGCACGTCAGCCATGCCGCACCCCGCCGTACCCCGCCCGGCGACCGCATCGGCCCGGTCTTCGCTGCTCAACGAGTGGTCCCCCCAGTGGTCGGCATGGCGCTCGGAACCGCTGCCCACGGCATCGGCGCCGAAGGCCCCAGCGGAGGGGGCGTCCGATCTTCGTACCGTTCCGAATACCGTTCCGAACGGCAGCACCTCATTCCACCACTCGATGCCGCCGCCGAACCCCGCGGTCCCGCCCCACCCTTCGTACTCGCGGCGGGCACCGCGCGGTGCGCGGTCACGGCCCGGCCGCCGGGGCCGCCGCTGCGGGACCGCCGTCGTGGCGGGGAACGGCGTGGAGGTGGCGGGCGCGCCAGAAGCTCAGCACCCAGGCGGCCGGGAGCTGGAGGTGGAGCATGGCGAATCCCGCCACGGCGAACGCGTCGTCGACCGGCACCGCGGCCCCGCCCCACCATGCGTAGAGGCCGGCCCACAGCAGCAGGACCAGCAGGTAGGCCCCTCCGTCGACCAGTACGGCGCGCCACACCGGCAGGGGGCGGGTGAAGCGGCGGGTCGCGACGAGGGTGAGCGTGGCTCCGGCCAGGAAGACGTAGGACGCGGGGTTCGTCACCCAGAGGGACACCCAGAACCCGAGACCGCCCATGACCACCGACCACGCGAGGCCGACCGCGGCCCCGGTGACCCAGGAGCCGATGACGACGGTCAACGCGTAGGAACAGGCGCTGCGCCATGTGACCATTATGTAACTCTCCGTTTTCAAGACATCGACCCTGGACCGACGGTCGACTGATCCAAGCAAACCCGCCCGGGGCGGCCGGTGCGGTTCCCGGGCGCCCGGCCGTCGCCGGAGGGCCAGCTGGTGGGCGACCCTGGCACCGAGGCCACCGACGCACGCCCGGTCAGATCACCAAGGGCTTCGGGACCCGGTCCGCCGTCCTGGGCCCGGTTGCGGCGGAAATCGTCGGGCCCGACCCGATCGACGGCACGACGAGCACGGCCGTAGTGGTACCGGAGGTCTGCGGCAGGGACTATCCCCCCGTGATCCTTCCGGGACCAGCGGCCCGCGGGCCTCGGCTCAGTACAGGACTTCGACGGGGAGCGAAGCTCTTGACCGGACCATGCGGGGCTCCGACTCCTCCGGGAGACGGCATGAGGTTGGTCGTCGGGCCGCTGAACACCGGGGATGATCAAGCCACTTCCCAAGAAACTGATCACGGAAGACGAGTCGATCCCGTGATTTGTTTTCAGCCGTTTTGAAGCCCTCCACTTCAACGCTGCGATTCGCCGTATATACAGCCACAGCTACCTGTCACACTGATGCGGCACACATCCACTTGCACCGAAGAAGCGATTTTTTGCCGTGAAACAATTCCACCCATTTTCCCCAGGATGCAAACCGGTCGACGTGGGCCACCTCCCTTGATCGCCTGACTTCGATCCGCAAAGGACGAGGGAACGCGACAGCCAGGCCGCTCTCGACGGCCTGTGAAGTCGTGTTTGCCGAGCCCCATATGGGCTACGAATCGGGGAGGGATGAACATGAAGCGGATGCAGAAGATCGCCGTTGTGGTGTTCACCGGTATCACCCTGCTGACCGCCACGCCCGCGATGGCTGGTGACATGTACGGCAAGATGGGCGGCGCCGAAGCCTGGAGCAGGGGTGCCAACGGCCAGGTCGCGGTCAAGGACAACTCCGCTGACGGCGACGAGACCTACGCGCCGTACCACCGTCGTACCAGCGTCGTACCAGCGACAACCACGAGCTCCGCAACAAGAGCGGCGCCGGCACGACCGTCTACAGCAACAACGACACGACCAACTACGTGCGTGCGCTGAAGGCGTGCCAGGAAGAGGACTTCATGCCCGACCCCTGCTCGGGTTGGTCCTACCGGTAACGGCTCACGCGGTTGAATGGCCGTTGAGTGCTCGGCGGGGCGGGGGCGCTGGTCCCCCGCCCCGTCTTCATACGAACGAGGACGAGTGTTCCGCAGGGTGAGGGCAGGGGTGCTGTGAGCCAGTCGGTGTTATCGCTTGGAGGGCTGTCGTACGGGGTGCCGGGACGGACCTTGTTCGACGGGCTGGACCTCGATGTCGCCGCCGGGGAGTCCGTCGCGGTGACCGGGCCCAGCGGTTCCGGCAAGTCCACCCTGCTTTCGTGCGCGTTGGGGCTGGTGCGCCCCGAAGCCGGGTCGGTCGAGGTGGCCGGCGTCGACATCGGCGGCCTGCGAGGGGCGGCGCTGGCGCGCCACCGCGCCCGGCACATCGGCATGGTCTTCCAGTTCGGGGAGCTGCTGCCGGAGCTCTCCCCCGTCGACAACGTCGCCCTGGCCGCGCTGCTGGCCGGGACGGACCGCGGGGCGGCGTACGACCGGGCGCGGAACCTCCTGGTGGATCTCGGTGTTCCGCTCGCGGAGTCCAGTGCGGAGCTGTCGGGTGGGGAGCGGCAGCGGACCGCGGTCGCCCGGGCGGTGATCAACTCGCCGGCCCTGCTCCTGGCGGACGAACCGACCGGTGCGCTGGACGAGGCCACCAGGGAGAAGGTGGCGGACACCCTCTTCGACATGCCGAGGCGGCACGGCTGCGGCCTGCTGCTGGTCACCCATGACCCGGCGGTGGCGCGCCGCGCGGACCGCGTGCTCGGCCTCGCCCGGGGCAGGCTCGTGCCGAGCGGCGACGAGCAGGTGGCCGGCCGGTGACCGGGCACGGTGTGGTACGCCGGATGCTGGCAGTGGGCGCGGCCGCCGGGCGCCGGGCGGAAGCAGGACGCATCCGCTTCGCGGCACTGCTCTGCGCCACGCTGGCACTGTCCCTGGCCGTGGCCGCGTTGATCGCCGCCCATGCCACCTACCAGGGCCAGGCCACACGCGGGGACGCCCGGACCCCGGTCTTCCAGGAGGACGTACCCGGCAGCGCCGCCAAGGCGCTGTGGAGTGTGGCCGGCGATTCGGTGCCGGGCAGCGGCCCGTTCCAGGTCGTCTTCATCGCGCCGCTGACCGGTGACGCCCCTCTGCCGCCCGGGCTGTCCGCCTGGCCCCGAGCGGGTGAGGCGGCGCTCTCTCCCGCCCTGCGGGACCACCCTGCCGCGAAGGACATCACGGAGCGCTACGGCAGAACCGTGGCGACCATCGGCGAAGAGGGACTGCAGTCGCCGGACGAACTCTTCGCCTACGTCGTCCCGGCAGCCCCGCTGAAGGGGGAGAGCGTCAGGCCCGTCACGGGGTACGGGCCGGGCGCCGGCCCCGTCTTCTACACCGTCGGGCAGACCGACTACGCACAGCCCGAGTGGGTCTTCCTGTCCATGGTGGCGCTCCTCGGCCTCCTACCGGCGGCGATCCTGCTGACGGTCGCCGCCCGCACCGGCTCGCACGCCAGGGACCGCCGCACCGCTCTGGCCGAGGTCCTCGGAGCCACGCCCCGCGACCGCGGTCTCATCGTCGTGGGCGAGGCCCTCCTCCCTGTCGCGGTCGGCACGGTCCTCGCCCTGTGCGCCGTGGGGGCGGCGTCCTTCATCGACCTGCGGTTGCCCTGGACCGGACACGTCCTCGTAGCCGGTGACGTCCGCGGCCGGTGGTGGGCGTTCCTGTCCGCGCTGCTCGCGGTGATGATCCTCGTCCTGGCCGTCGTCGTGCTCTCCGACCGGCCTGGAAAGCGGCGCACCTCCAGTACCCGCATCCGCGGGCGGAGCCGGTCCCTTCGGCCCTGGGCGCTACTGTGCCCCCTCCTGCTGCTGGTCGCCGTACGGGGGCCGGAACTGTTCCCCTCGGGTACCGCCGCGTTCGTCATGACCAACTGGGTGGCGGCCGCCGGAACGCTCGCCACCCTGCCCGCCGCGGTGGCGGTCGTGACGGGCCTGCTCGGGAAGCGCCTGGCCGAGGCAGGCCGGCGTTACGGCCTGCCGGGGCTGATCATCTCCGGTCGGCGCGCGGCCGCCCACCCCGGGCCCATGGCGCGCATGACGGCGGGGGTCGTGGTCGCCATCGGGCTGCTCCTGCAAGTGGTGGCCTGGCAGGGGCAACTGGGGCAGAACGCCAGGGCGGCGCAGGCCACCGTGGACCGTATCGGTTCCACCGCGCTCGTCGTCCGGCCGCGGGCAGCGACCGCCGAGCAGCTGAGAACCTTCGACCGGGCTCTGCCCGCTCACGTCTCGGTCCTCTCACTGACCACGACGCCCGAGGCGAACCGGCTCACGCTGCGGGGCCCGTGCGCCGCGCTGCGGGCCCTGCGGTTGGACTGCGCCCCCCGGCCGTCGACCCTCATGGGAGCACCGACCGACCAGCGCCTTCGGGAACTGGTCGGCTGGAACGGCGGGATCCGGACCGCCGTGAGGATCGAACAGGGCGAACCGCTCACGTCCCTGGACGACCAGGGCGGTTTCGGCCAGACCGTGCTCGTCTCGCGTGACGGCAGAGACCTCTCGGCCGAAGACGTCAAACGACAGGCGTACCGCGTCTTCCCCATGGGAGCCGACGTCAGCACGATCGGTGGTGAATGGCCGACCAGTAGCAGGGTCGTCCAACTGCACGGCAGGTGGATCACCCTGTTCGGCCTCGCGGGCATCGGCATGCTCGCGACGGCCGCCGCCCTGGCGGGACTCGCGGAGTTCCTCCGCAACGGCCGCGCCCTGGCACCCGTGGCCACGCTCACGGGCAACCGCCGCGTGTTCTGGTCCACGGCCGCCCTGAGCATCCTCCTGCCCCTGACGCTCGCCGGAGCGGCGGGCTGCGTGGTGGGCACCTGGCTCGCGTTCCCCAAGACGCAAGGCGGAGCCTCGTACATCACGAACGACGTTCTCGTCTCCTGCGCCGCCGTTGCGACCGCGCTCGGGATCGCGGGGTGGATCTGGGGCGCGCTCGTGTCCGTCCGGCAGGCCGCCGCCTGGCGCCCCCGCGGCGAATGACCGGCCCCTCCCCCGGCGCACCGATCGCGACGCCCTGCCGCACGGGCATCCGGTCGCCCCGCGTGCCGGTGGCCCCCGCCCGCGGCGTCGCCGACGCGGCGGGCGGGGTTNNCCGGGCGGGAGCCCGCGGCTACCACCGGGCCGGACCGCCGTCCGGCGGTGGCCACGAGGGCGCAGGCGCGGCCACCCTTATACGCGGCCACCCCTGTATCTGCGGCGGACCGGGGCGGCCGGGGGCGCCGGGATGCGGCCGGGAAACCGGCAGCGGGAAGGCTCCTCCGCGGGTGCGCTGCGGCACCCGTGCGTACGGGCGCGGGGGTCAGTACTCGCCGTCGAGCGCGGAGGCCGATTCCGCGCGGAAGCACGCCGAGACGACCTTGAAGTGGAGCATGGTCTGGTCGCCTCCGTCCTTGTACGCGGTGACGTGCAGGGCGAACTGCTCGCTCTTGTTCTCGGCGTAGATCTCGGGATCCTGGTTCTTGCTGGGGGCCTTGCCGTCCTTGGTGATCTTCCAGCCGTTCGTGCCGAGCGTCTTGCGCAGGTTCCGCATACCGGCGTCGACCTGGTCGTCGGTCAGGCCGTACACCGACCAGGGGTGCGACGTGGAGAACAGGTCGTCGCCGTACTCGTCGCAGCGCGAGATGCTCGGACCGGGCTCGGTAACCTTGCCCTTGACCCCGGTCATCTCGAACAGGCGGCTGGAGACCTCCTTCGCCTTCGCGCGTGCCGGGCCGGGATCCATCCGCACCGGCGTGTAGTCGAGTTCCTTCATGTTCGAACACCCCACAGTCAGTGCTGACAGCGAAACGATGACGACCGCAAGAACCAGGGCCCTTACACCGGAGACAACGCGGCAACCGACCGCACTTCGCGTATCAGCCACGTTGCACCCTGTCGTACTGTCCGGCGACCACATTGGCCTGGTTCTCGATGCTCAATGAGGTTTTCTCAGTGAAATAATCTCTGCGAATCGGGCTGATCGGTGCAGGTCCGGGTGGATCGGGCCGGGCGGCCCCGGCTCCGGACAGACGTAGAGCCCCTGGTAGGACAGGTCTCACCACAAGATCATGTCCGTAACCACCAGAGGCTTCACGTGGGTCACCTCTGTTGCCACGCTCGATGTCCCACGCCATGTCGTGGAGTACCTGTCCCGCCTGCCGGCCGCACACCGACGACGCATCGGCACGCCGAAGGGCTCGCGGGCGCTGGGCCCGTTCCGCCAGGCCGTGCTGGTCCTGCGCCGGTTCCGCGAGCGCGGCTGCGTGCACTGCCTGGCCCGCGACGCCGGAATCCCCCAGGCCACCGGCTACCGCTACCTGCACGAAGGCATCGACGTCCTCTCCGAGAAGGCCCCGGACCTGCACGAGGTCCTCTCCCGCTGCCGAGGTGAGGGCATGACACACGTGATCCTCGACGGCACACTGATCGAGTCCGACCGCCTCGCCGGCCTCCGGGACAACGGCAACGACCTGTGGTTCAGCCAGAAGCACAAGGCGTTCGGCGGCAACATCCAGTTCCTGTCCGCTCCGGACGGCACCCCTTTGTGGGTCTCCGACGTCGAGCCCGGCAGCGTCCCCGACATCACCGCCGCCCGCCTGCACGCCCTGCCCGCCCTCTACAAGGCCGCCGCCGAGGGCCTTCCGACCCTGGCGGACAAGGACTACACCGGCGCGGGCATCGGCATCCGCATCCCGGTCCGCCGCCCAAAGGGCCAGTCCGAAGAAGCACTTCACGCCGATACCCGCATGCCCAACATGCCGCTGCGGCATGTCCGGGCCCTGGGCGAGCGCACCGCCGCCGAACTCAAGCAGCGATGGCGGGCCCTGCAACACGTCACGCTCAGCCCCAACCGGATCGGCGACATCGCCCGAGCAACCCTCGCCCTCAACAGAATCTGGAAGTGATCATCGCCGAGAAAACCTCAGTGGCTGCTCTCTCCGCCGGGGCACGAACCGATGGGCGCGAACCGATCCCGGCGAACCGGCTACCCGGCTCAGAAGCGCTCGACCTCCTGACCGGCTGGGACCTCGTAACAGCCGGACACGAGCATCAGGCTGAGCTTGGGAGGGTCGTTCTTGGCGCGTTGAGACACGTTGACGCTTGTCTTCTTCGCATCGTTTTCGGCTGTCAATGAAAGGTTTTTGTTCTTGCTGGTGTCCGGGCCATATTCGGAGATCTTCCACCCGTTCTTCGGCAGCTCCGCCTTGAGCCGCTCCATAGCTTCGTCCAGCTGGCTGGGCGAGGCGGGGTAGAAACTCCATGAGTGGAAGATCCGGAAGTACTTCTCCCGGCCCCTTCCCGCGCAGTCCATGGTTCCGGGGCTCGTGTCAGATGCCTTCCCCTTGACACCGACGAGATCGTAGATCTGGCTGGACAGCTTCTTCATCTCGTCGGCTGCGGCCCGGGACGTGCTGGTGCCTGCAGAGGGGACAGTGTTCTCGGTGTCATTCATACTGCATCCAGTGAGGAGTGTCAGGGCGATGGGGACGAGGAGCGCCGGCGCGCCCAGTGTGGCCTTCAAACCGAGATGCCTCGCTTATTCGGTTTAGGGCGCGGGGTGATCAGGCGGTCAGGGCCGCGCCCAAGGGAGCTACTTGAGTTTTATGTCGTCGTACTTTCCTGCCACTACCAGGCCTTGGTTCCGCAAGCTCTGAGAGCCTTCCTCCCAGTAGTCGCTGTGACCTTCGGTGTCCGTGGCCAGCTGATGGGCGCCGAACCCTTCATCACTGGGAATCACCCAGTAATTTCTCCATTCGTGACCGCCGTGCCCCCAGCGGCCGATGTCAGGGACGACATCCCCGTCTGCCTCCTGATTCCAGACGTGCCCCTTGGGCACGTCCAAGTCCTCGGCTCTGGCCACCGTCACACCAGGACTGCCCACGGTGATCACGTCGTCCGCGTTGAGCGTGCCGTGGTCGGCTGCGGAACCCACGAGGGTCGTGCCGTAGGAGTGTCCGATTACGGTCCGGTGGGCCTCCGAACTTCCGGCGTGCGACGCCTCCAAGCCGTCGAGGAACCGGTTGAAGGCGGGTGCGCCGTCATCCGCGTAGTGCCTGAAAGGCGCATCCTTGTAGATGTCCTGTGGGGCGTCATACCCGAGCCAGGTGATCGTGGATACGCTCTTTCCGTCGGCTTCGCTGTCGGCCACATGCCATGTACTGACCATTCGGTCGACATTGCCCTCTATGTTGCTTAGATTGGACGTCGTTCCCGGTACGTAGACCGCCTGGTGGTCGGCTGTGTCTGGGTTTCCGTTGGCGATGATCGCCCGGCCGTTGCCCTCTGCGCTGAACCCCAGGAGATACGCCCTCGGCAAGCCCCCCGGGCCCGTCTCCGTCTGGTCGAAGCGCTTCTGAATGCTGTCCATGCCGTTGAGGGACTTGGTGAGGTGCTCGTACCGCTCGCCGTACTGCTTGTGCCAGTCCATCCACTCGTCGGTGTGGACCTTGGACGGGAACCTGCCCGCAGTGATCCAGGTCCACCCGTTGGCGGGTGGTTTCGCGATCGAAGCCAGCTCCAGCCGGTACTGCGCGTACTTCTGGTCGAAGACCATGCGGTTGGCTTCGTCTCGGGTGGCGGAGGGTAGTCCGTCCAGCGCGCCGACCTGCGCCGCGTTCAGCGACATGTACGCGGACTGCTCCTCGGGTGTCAGGCCTTTCCACCAGGCCGCGTTGTCCTTCGGGGTACCGCTCTTCGGCGGCTCCGGCAGGGAGTCGAGGTACCCCTTGCCCGCGTCGCGGACACCGCCCGCGTCGGACTGCGTGTCGACCCAGTCGCGGTCGGAGACGGTCAGGTCGTCGTCGGCCTTCAGCGCGCGGAGCTTCGGGGCCCATTTCGCGTCCGCGTCCGTGGCCTCCTTCACCGCATCGGCGATCCGGTTCGCGAACTCCAGCGCCTTGCCGTAGTTCGGGTTCGGGTGCGCGTTGGCTGCCTGGCGGTAGAGCGCGTCGGCCGTCGGAGAGGTCGGGCCGCCTGAGCCCTTGACGGTGCCGCCCTCCGGGACCTTGCCGTCGACCGCCTGGCCGCCTGAGGGGAAGCCGACCGAGCCGTCCGGGTTCACCGTGCAACCGGCGGCCTGCGCGTCCGCCACGGCCGCGTCCAGCTTCCGCTTGGCCGCGGCCATGTCGTGCGCGAAGCCGTTGAGCGCGGTGCTCACCAGCCCGCACTCGGTCTGCACGTAGTGGAAGTTCTTCGACAGCTCCTTCAGCTCGTTCAGAGCCGCGGTCGCCGCCTCGCCTTCCAGCTGGGCGCGCATGCCCGAGGAGATCCGGGTGTCGACCGCGTCCTTGGCCTTGCCGGCCATCTCGCCGGTGGCACGGTAACCGTCGGCCGCATCCTCGTACGCGGCCGGCTTGAGCTTCTTCAACGTCGCCAAATCCATGGCCGTCGATCACCGGCCCTTCGCCTGGCCGCCGACGGCCTCGGTGTCCTGGTACTGCGCCTTGACCTTCGCGAACTCTTCCTCGATCGCCTTGTCGGTCATCGCCAGATCGTGCCCGGCCCGCTCCAGCAGCCCACCCAGCGTGCCGCAGCGGCCGCTCAACCTGCCGACGTACGCCTTCCAGGAGTCGTACAACTCCTTCTGCGCCGCCGCCGACCGGCACCCGGACGCGTCCTCCACACCCGACTGCCCGTCCTCCAGCTTCTTCAGGCCCCGGCTGATGTCGGACTTCAGGCCGTTGACGCCCTCACCCGCCTGGCTCCAGGCCTTCTTCTGCGTCCTCAACGCTCCGGAGGAGCCACCACTCCCGCCACCGGACGGGCCCGAAGCCGGTAACTGGTTGAGCTGCATCCGATCTGCCCGCCGCCCGGCAGCTTCCGCCTTCAGCTGCTCCCACTCGTCCCACGACATCGGCGCCCCCACAGCGGGTCTGTTCTGTGCCACAGCAGTACTCCCGCGTCACACTAACGGCCCAACCAGGAGGGGATTCTGAGTACCCGTACTTATTTGCGCACAAAGCCGCAACGGACCGGTGACACGTGGCGTCACCACCTCCCGCTGTGCGGGTCGGCAGGTGGCGGATGTCGTGGGCGCAGGTCGGGTCGAGATCATCGTCCTTCCGCTTGAGGAGGATGGAGAAGCATCATGACCCACACGAACCCCGTAAGCCGTGTCGTAAGACACCTCACCCGGACCGGCGGCCAACCGATCCGAACGGAACCGCACGGGGCGGCGAGTGCGGCTTCCGGGCGGGTACCCGGCACCAGGGGGCCGGCCGGTGACGCCCGGAAACCGCTTCGCGGGGCGTCAGCCCTGGGGCGGGACGGGGACGAGGGCCTCGCTCGGCCGGCTGGTCGGGGTGAAGCGGGTGATGTTGGACGTGGTCGGTACCAGGGCCTTGTGGATGGCCTGGGAGACGTTCTGGATGGTGGTCACGCCGTAGGTCATCGTGCTGTTGCCGTGCGTCAGCACGGTGATCCCGTAGTCGTGGCCGGCGCCCTGGAAGGTACCCATGCTGTGCACGCGCCAGCCGTGCGTGGAGCGCTGCAGCCAGCCGTTCTTGACCCCCACGGTGACGGTGGACGGGGCGCCGGCCGGGGTTCCCCAACGCTGCGAGGAGATGACCTGGCCCATCAGCTTCTGGATGTAGGCGCGGGCGTTGTCGCTCAGCACGCTGTTGCCGGCGGTGATGAGCGACAGCAGTCTCTGCTTGTCCCTGACGTTCACCTGGGTCAGGCCCCAGTAGCCGCCGCTGCCCGGCACGGTCATGGTCATGTTGGCGGCGCTCAGGAAGCCCTTGATCTTCGTCACGCCGAGCTGCTTCCAGAGCGTGCTGGTCGCGGCGTTGTCGGACTTGGTGATCATGGCCGTGGCGAGTGCCTGCTCGGTGCTCGTCAGGTACCGGTTGTGCTTCTTGGCGTCCCACAGCAGTGCGGCGAGCACGGTGACCTTGACGGTGCTGGCCGAGTCGTAGGAGTTGGCGGACCGCAGGGTGCAGCTGGTCTTGGTGGTGCGGTCGTACAGGCCGACGGCGACGGTGCCCTTGCGGGTCGCGAGGGCGGCCGTGATGTCCTTCGTCAGCTTGGCGGCGAGGCCGGCCTGGGCCGACGTGCAGCTCACGGTGGGCGTGGCGGCGACGGCGGCGGTCGGGGTGAGGGCGGGTACGAGCAGCGCGGCGCTGACGGCGGCCGCGAGCGCGCCACCCCTGCCTATGGTCCGGCGAGTCATGCGGAAATCCCCTTCGAGGTCCCTACGGGCGTCCTCCCGGGCGCCGTCGAGCGGCCCGGGCATCGCCCGGTGGGACTCCCCGGGACCACCGGAGGTTGTACGCGGGTTCGGGGAGCGGGGGGCTCCAGGACCGGAGGCGGGTTCCGAGGGCGGAGGTCTCCGGGACCGGAGGGGGCTCCGAGGGCGGAGGGCTCCGGGGCCGAAGGGGGTTCCGACGACGGAGCGGGTCCCGGGACCGGAGGTTCCTGAGACCGGAGGACTCCGAGGTCCACCCCCGGAGCGGACGCCCGACGGCGGACCCCGACGGCCCTCGGCACCGGCCCGGGCGCCTCGCCCGGCGCGGGTCACGACCTGCCGCGCCCAGGCCGTGTATCGAAAGCGGATCTTGGACTGTGAATGATCACGGTTCAGGGGGCGGGGAGATCCCACGGACGAGCAGTGGGCAGTGCTGGAGCCATTGCTGCCGAAGGGTGCCAGGGCGGGGCGGCCGCCTGTCTGGCCTCGTCCCTGCGGACCGGGTTCGCGACCGCCTCACACGCGGGCCGCGAAGCGGTCGGCCGCCGGAGTTCGACGGAGACGACTACAAGCAGCGGCACACGGTCGAGTGCGGGATCAACCGGCTCAAGCGCCACCGTGCCGTCGTTGCCCGGTACGACAAACTCGCCGTCCGCTACGAAGCGACAGTACTGGTCGCAACCCTCGACGAGTGGCTCTGACCAGGTTCTCCGCGCTGGACGCTAGCGACGGCTCTTTCGAACGTCGCGTCGGAACTGCTCGAAGCCAGCGCGTAGGTTGAGGTAGTCGAGGACGAGTGCCGCACCGCGAGCAGCCCACTTCCCTGCCTGTACCAGGACCTCGTCCACCGGCATCCTTCTTTCGACGACCGCGTTTCCCCCCTCAGACTCCGCTCTGGTCCAGAAGGTTGCACGGTTGCCGCAGGGCGGGGTGGCCTCCCGAAGTGGGCGTTCCCGAATGCATCGTCGGACTGCGACAAGATCCGCTTTCGATACACGGCCCAGCCCGGTCTTCCTTCATGACGGGGCCGGGAGTCGGTACGTTCGAGCGCATGGCACCGCGTTCGGTGGATCTGCGCAAGGAGCCCGTGGAAGACGTGCTGGACCGTGTCGAACGGTCGCTTGGGGTACGCCTGAGCCGGAAGGCGGTAGTGCGTAAGCGCCGGTCCCTGGGGGCGCGTACGGACCGCGACACGTGGGTGCGGATCGAGCGGCGCGGACTCGACCGGATCGGGGTCCAGGGAGGGGACGGCACCGCGTCCGCCGAGGCCCTTCACGGGATCGCGAAACCGGCCTGGTTCACGGGCGTCGCGTGGCGGGACGACGCGGAGCCGGTGATGTGGCGGGCGGACGAGACGGAGCTCCTGCCTGCGGCGCCGGTGAGCAGCGCCGTGGCGGTGGAGGACCCGCGCCTGCCCGAGGAGTGGTGGAACGCCCTGAGCACCTCGCTGGACGCTCTGGCCGCACAGCACACCAACCGCGTCGCGACGCCGGACACCGAGACCCTCACGCGGGAACTGGTCACGGGGACGATCCACAGCGTGTTCCCGGGCGTCGACACGACCGTGGCCGAATGGCGGCCGGCCCATGCGGATTTCAACTGGGCGAACCTCACGGCACCGGTGTTCAGCGTGTTCAACTGGGAGGACTGGGGCATGGCCCCCCGCGGCCTGGATGCGGCAAGCCTGTGGGGGGCTTCTCTCGCCGTCCCGGCTCTGGCCGACCGCGTCCGCAGCGAGCGGCGTGCGGATCTGGAGAGCCGGGACGGCATGGTGATGACGCTGTTCGTCGCCGCGAAGATCCTCGGCCCGCACGCCGACCCCGAAGACCCCCGCCTGGTCCCCGCGCGGAAGACGGCGGAACGGTTGTTGAAAGAACTTCAGTCGGCCTGACGGGATTTGAGAAGCCGCCTGTACTCCCGGACCGTGTTCTCGTCGACCTCGTAAGCCAAGGCTTTGATCAGCTCCCGTAGATGGCCGGCGTCGGCTCGGGCTGCGCCCGCCCCGGCGGTCCGGGCGCGGTGTCCCCCGCAGGCTCACGGGGTGTGCGGCTTACGGGTGAGGCGGCGGTGTGGAGCTTTCCGCAGCCGGCGAAAGGGTCTCAGCCTGAATGGGCTCTGACTTCCGGGCCCTTGCGCCGGGTACGCCACTCCCACACCGCGTGCCCAACAAGAGCCAGGGCTGCGAGGACGGCGAGGACGCGAGTCGCGCTCCAGGTGGATTCGGCGCCCGGTCCCGCGGCGGCCGCTTCCACGCCCAGACGCCAGGAGGTCTCACAACAGGCGATCAGTGGAACGAGGAGACGGAACGGGAGGCCGAGAGGACCAGAGGTTCGAGCCAGGTTACCAAAGAACCCCATCGGGGCACCGAGAACGAAAGCCATCACTCCCCAGGCGGCGATCCTCGGCCAAGCGCTCTCGACACCTGACTCCAGAACGACGTTCACTCCGATCGGTGGGTCCGGGTTCAGAGCCTTGAGCATGTAATAGACGGTCACGCCGACCGCCAATGCCGAAGAGGAAAGCAATGCCGCCCCGGCCTTCGATCGACAGAAGCAACCCACCAGAAAGCCAAGCAACGCCCACGACCACCCGGCGGCGAATACGAGGCTCACCGCATGAAGAATCGGGCTGTCGAACCTTCCCGCCAGCGCGCCGAGCACGCCGATAATCGCGCCTGCCCCGAGGGGGACCAGAACGGGCGTGATGCGGGCACGCGGAAACCTCACTTGTACTTCCTTATCCTGCGGTTTTCCACTGGAGCAAAGTGGTGAACGCCCGGGTTCCTGCGCCGGCGATCACACAGGAACCCAGGCGCATTGATTCACAGCCGGCGCCCCGCTGATTTTCGATGCCGTATCAAGTTTCCGGACACGCCGGACATCGAAGAGCGGGGGTTCAGTACTTGGCGTAGTAGGTGTAGCACGTGTAGGCCAGCCCCGCCGTGTAGTTGGCGTTCGAAGTCTGCCCGGCGGGCTTGACGTCCTTCACTATGCGCCCGACCATGTTCACGGTGGAACCGTGCGTCACGCCACCATGATAGTAGTTCGAGT
Source organism: Streptomyces sudanensis (assembly GCF_023614315.1). NCBI lineage: Bacteria > Bacillati > Actinomycetota > Actinomycetes > Kitasatosporales > Streptomycetaceae > Streptomyces > Streptomyces sudanensis. Next base: position 1,304,469 of record NZ_CP095474.1, read on the forward strand.
AGCAGTATTTCATGTCGTTTCGGGCTTGCCAACCGTAGCTCCACGTTCCACCACCGACCTGAACGACGGTCAGCGGCCTGACGTCACTTTCTGCTAAATCGGCAAGCGTGAGCTCCACGACCCCCCACTCCTTGGGGTCACCCAACTCCGCAGGCGGCTGGGTGCCGTCTCCGCGGGTATGGACGGAAACAGTACTGCTCATTACCGGGTTGACACCGGCTTCGCCGGCCGCGGCCGGTGTGGCGAAAGTACCGGAAGCCAGGGCGATCGTGGCGGCGAATACCATCCCACCGAACTTGCGCATGCGTCATCCTCTCGTTCGCCCCCCGTGGGGGCCGGAGAAGATCATCGTCAAAATCACGCTCACCTGTGAAGAAGAATCCGGTTGGTTGGCCAAAAATTCCTGATATCGACTTGAAGTCGCATGCCCTCGGGCCAGCCCGGAGCCGGCCGGGTTCGAGGACAGTCGCTTCGGCGACTTCACCACCGGCAACGTGCTCCACACCGGCCTGGACGTCCTCGTGGCCGAGGCCGAGGAGCGCACGCCCCTGGATCACCGGGTTCTGGGACGGCGTGGACGCCTGTCGCACCGCCTGTCCCACTCTCGCGTTCTGTGGAGGCGCCCACGCGGCCAACCGGTACTTCGAGCACGACGGCCGGTTCGACGGCACCAGGACCCGGTACTGCACAACTGCCGAGATCGCCCTACTCGAAGGAGTCACACGCCATGTCCGTGAGCATCGCCCCTGACGCCACCGCGCTCGTGACGGACTCGTCCTCGGGATTCACGTCCCTCCTGAAGGCCGCACGCCCCGGGCCTGTCACCGGTACGTTCGACAACCGGTCGACCCGGGACGACCCCACGCCCACGTTCGACAACCGCCCCACCTGGGACGATTGGAAGAACAAGGAGTCCCGACGGCCCGGCCCGCCGGTGACCGCGGGCCGGGCCGCCCGGTACCGCGTCGAAGGAGCCCCATGGCCCGCCGTGTCCTCGGCCGCGTCACCGTGGCCACCCCCGACCTCGACGAGCCCGGCCCGTACCTGTCGGTGGCCCGGACGCTGGACGGCCTCGTCCTGGACGACGTGCTCTTCGAGAACCGCCGCCTCGACTACGCGAGCTTCGAGAAGGTCCGCGTCGCCGTCCCGGTCGCCTTCGTCGGCTGCGCCCTCACCGAGGCGGTGTTCACCGGCCGCGACCTGTCCGGCGCCGTCTTCTCGGACTGCCGCCTCAGGCTGACCGCGTTCGGCGGCGGCCGGTACCGGGACACGGACCTGGGCGGCAGCGACCTCTCCCAGGTCCGCGGCGTCGCCAACCCGGCCGGGGTCCGCATCGGCCCCGGCGGGCGGGCGGACCTCGCCCAGGCCCTCGTCGACGAACTCGGCATCACCGTCGGGGACACCTGACCCGGACGCCCGGGCGCCGTCGCTCAGGGGCCGTCGTCGGGGGACGGGTCCAGTTCGGCCCACACGGTCTTGCAGGGGACCGGGCCGTGCCGGACGCCCCAGCGGTCCGCCAGCTCCTGCACCAGCAGCAACCCGTACCCGGACTCGCCCGGCGCCCCGGCGGCCGGGCCTCCCCGCGCGGGCATCCGGTCGTCCCGCGTGTCGGTGACCTCCACCCGCAGCGTCCCCGACGCGGTGACGGACAGTGCCAGGCGGAAGTCCCGGCCGGGTACCCGGCCGTGCAGCGCGGCGTTCGCCGCGAGTTCGGCCACGACGAGCCGGGCCGGGTCCGGTGGCAGTCCCCACTCCCGCAACTGCCGGGCCGCGAGCAGCCGGGCGAGACGCGCACCGCGCCGGGTGGCGGGCAGCGGCACGGAGAACCGGTGCGACGGGACGGGAGCCGCCGGCTCGGCGGCGGGGGCGNCCGNCTCGNCTTATANNCNCCGCCGAGCCGACTCGGCGGGGGGAGCGGTCGGCTCGGCGGGGGTGGCCGTGGAGGTGATTTGGTGATTCACATCACCCAGCGTGTCCGCACATGCATAGCCTGTGAAGCAAGACGACCCGTGCGGAGGACAGCCGTCCGAACGTTGTCCGGTTCCGTCCGGGCAGTACGAGCGTGTCCCCGTACGGGCGTACGGAGTTGAACGGGAAAGGGCTCGACGGGAGGGGCGGGACATGAGCGACTGGGACGCGGGACTGGAGGACGACGAGGCCGGGGCGGTCATCAAGGCCGTGGCCCGTCAACTCAAGCTCTGGCGCGAGGCGGCCGGGCTGACGCAGGCGGAGTTCGGCGCGGCCATCGGGTACGGGGAGGAACTGGTCTCGTCGGTGGAGCGCGGGCGCCGCATCCCCCGCCCGGAGTACCTGGACGCGGCGGACGAGGTGCTGGCCGCGGGCGGCAGGATCGCCGCGATGAAGGGAGATGTTGCGGAGGCGCGGTACCCGAAGAAGGTACGGGACGTGAGGCGCCTGGAGGCCGAAGCGGTCGAGATCTGCTCCTACAACAACTCTGTCATCGACGGACTGTTGCAGACGGAGGAGTACGCGCGGGCCGTATTCAGCTCCCGGCGACCTCAGTTCACGGAAGAGGAACTGGAGCAACGGGTAGTCGCCCGCCTCGATCGTCAGCAGATCTTCTGCGCCCCAACAACCCGTCCCGTCCTCAGCTTTGTGCTGTGTGAGGCGACGCTGCGCCGCTTGATCGGGGACGCAATGGTGATGCGCAACCAGCTCAAACGGTTGTCGGAAGTGGCTCAGCTACGAAACGTCGACCTTCAGGTGCTGCCTCTGAGCAGCGATGAGAACTCGGGCCTCGGCGGCCCCTTCCGACTGCTCAAGCTCAAGGACGGAGCAGCCGTGGGACTGAACGAGGTCCAGCTCACCCATCGCGTGATCACCGACCCGAAAGAGACCACGGTCCTCGACATGCGCTATGGCATCATCCGGGCGCAGGCTCTCACCCCACGAGAGTCGCTGGCCTTCATCGAAGACATGCTGGGAGAGCCATGACCCTCAAGCACTCTGACGGAGCCGACAACAAGCTGGAGTGGATAAAGAGTAGTTACAGCTCGGACGACGGCCCCTCCTGCGTCGAGGTCGCCTGGATCAAGAGCAGTTACAGCACTGCTGAAGGACCCGACTGCGTCGAGGTAGCGACCGCCCCCGACCAGATCCTCGTACGGGACTCCAAGAACCCTGCCGGGCCTCGCCTCGCCTCGCCCTCGCCCCGACCACCTGGGCGGCCTTCCTGCCGTACGCCTCCGGGCGCTGACTCGGCGAACTCGACCGGCCCGCACCCGAGTTGACGGGTGCGGGCCAGTCTGCGCTCAGTCGGTGACCGGCGCCGACTCCTCCGCCGCCTCCTCCGCCGGGGCGCCGCCCCGGGCCTGCTGCAAGGTCTCCGCGATCGCGGCGAACTCCTCCAGCGCGGCCTGGAGATCCTCGACGATCTCGGCGGCCAGCACCTCGGGCGCGGGCAGGTTGTCCGCGTCGTCCAGGCTGGGGTCCCGGAGCCAGGTGATGTCGAGGTTGGCCTTGTCGCGGGCGGTCAGCTCCTCGTACGTGTACGCCTTGAAGCGCTCCGTCTCGACGCGCTTGGAGCGGTCCTCGCCGGGGCGGTAGCACTGCACGAAGTCTTCGAGGTGGGCCCGGGTGAGCGGGTTCTGCTTGAGGGTGAAGTGCTGGGCGGTGCGGAAGTCGTAGACCCACAGCTTCTCGGTCCACGGCTGGTTGGGGCGGGCCTGCCTGCGTTCGAAGAAGAGCACGTTGGCCTTGACGCCGCCCGCGTAGAAGATGCCGGTGGGCAGGCGCAGCAGCGTGTGGACGTCGTACTCCTTCAGCAGCCGGCGGCGGATGGTCTCGCCCGCGCCGCCCTCGAAGAGGACGTTGTCGGGGACGACGACCGCCGCCCGGCCGTTGATCTCCAGCAGCGAGGCGATGTGCTGCATGAAGTTGAGCTGCTTGTTCGTCGTGGTGACCCAGAAGTCGCGGCGCTCGTACGCGATCGCCTCGCGGGCCGCCGAACCGTCGTCGCCGTAGACGGTGATGGACGACTTCTTGCCGAAGGGCGGGTTGGCCAGGACCAGGCTCGCGCGCTTGTCGGGCGGGGCGGCGAGGGCGTCCCGGGTGCGGACGAGGGCCTTGCCGGTGGGCTGGCCGATGCCGTGGAGGAAGAGGTTCATCGCGGCGAGGCGGGCGGTGTTCCTGACCAGCTCGGTGCCCCAGATGCCGCCGCTGCTGAGGTGTTCGCGCTGCTCGGGGGTGAGGCGGTTGCCGTACTCGTCGAGGATGTACTCGGCGGCGGACAGCAGGAAGCCGCCGGTGCCGCAGGCGGGGTCAGTGATCGTGTCGTCCGGGGTGGGGCGGACGCAGTCGACGATGGCCTGGATCAGCGGGCGCGGCGTGAAGTACTGGCCCGCGCCGGACTTGATGTCCTCCGCGCCGCGGGAGAGCAGTTCCTCGTAGGCGTCGCCCTTGATGTCGGTCTTCTGACCCGACCAGTTCTCCTTGTCGATCAGGTCCTTGACCAGCCGCTTGAGCTTCGCGGGGTCGTGGATGCGGTTCCTCGCCCCGTTGAAGATCAGATGGAAGGTGGTGTCCTTGCGCTGGGCGCCGAGGTCTTCGAGGAGCTGGGTGTAGGCGGCTTCGAGCTCGGCGCCGTCGTTGTTCAGCAGCTCGGGCCAGCCACGGCCCTCCCAGACCGTGCCCTCGGGCATGATCTGCTCGCGGAACATCGGGGGGCGGGACTGCGCCTCGTGCGCCATCTTCAGGAACACGAGGAGCGTCAACTGCTCGACGTAGTCGATGGTGGAGACGCCGTCGTCGCGCAGGACGTGGCAGTAGCTCCAGAGCTTGTCGACGAGCCGACGGGCCTCGGTCGTGGTCACGAGGGCATCTCCAGGTCAAGGGTGGGCTGGGTGGCGGTGGCGAGGGCCGGGCCGTCGGCCCGGGGCGGCGGGGGCGCGTCGTCCGCTGCGGGCGCGGTGCCGGGTGTGGTGTCGGGTGCGGTGCTGGGCGCGGTGCCGGGCGTGCGCTTCCGCTGGGCGGGCGCCCGACGCGGGCCCCGGCGCCCGGACTTGGCGGCCCCGGCCGCCTCCCGCTCCGTACGAATGCGGTCGAGCAGGGCGGTAGCGGGCTCGTCAGCGGGGTCCTGGGGGACGAGGCGTCCGGCGAAAGCTTCGGTCAGGAGGGACCGGCGGAGGGCGTTACTTCGCTGCTTGCTGGCAGACACAGTGTGCATGAGATGCCGAGCATGCTGTTCGATGGCGGCCCATCGAGCACATAGCTCTCGCTGAGTAGACACATCAGGAAGCGGGAACTCGATTTCCCCAAGAATTCTCTGATTTACCTTGTAGATACCGGCAGTCGTGCGCGCCCTGCTCTCAATCTGACGCCTTACGGAAAGAGAAGACCAAATAATGCGCAGATACTCTGGGAGAAGTTCGTCGGCGTCAGGTCGCGCCCGAATCATGGTATCAGGATAGGCAACCGGGAATGCAGCATCGGCAACAAGCGAGCCACGGCCAACGAGAGAGAGTGAACCATTTCCACGAGCGATGAGGAAATCTCCTCGCTGAACAAGGAAGGATGAAGCCTCCGATTCCTCCCAGTCACCTTCTTTATGTTGCGCCAGATCGACGTAAGAGTCAGACAGGGCTGTGAGGCGAAGGACAGGAAACCCGCCCGATCGGGTTGGAACGGATCGCCCGTTTGTCAAGCCAGAAGCTAGAACATCACCCAGGCAAGCCGTGTCAAAACCGGAAGTCATCTGATACAAAACCGACTGGAGGTACCGGTCAATGCGACGCTCACTGAGGCGAAGAGTTTCGCTGGCTGCGTCAAGTCGCGACAACTGCTCTTCGAGCACGGCGACGATGCGCCCCTGCTCCTCCAGAGGAGGAACTGGGACAGGGAGCTTCACCAGGGCCTCTTTATTAATCTTGGGCAGAACGGATCGACCCTGACACCCGGCAGCAAATTCCGTAAACGCCGGACTACGCAGCCAAAGAGCAAGATACCCATGATCCAATTCGGTGGAGACTGGGTACATGTCCGCACTACACAGGCCGCCAAATTTTGCTACGACCACCTTGGCAAGATACGGGCGGATTTTCGAGTAGAGGATGCACCCCTCAAAGAAACGATGCTTCGGGCTCTTTACGCCGTCCTCAGCCACAGTAGAGAAGGGCAACAGACGTCCCGTCTCTGACTCGATATGGTTCGGCGCAATATGCGGCAGGTCAGGATAATCGAGAGGGGACACAAGATTGCTGGCTACATGAGCCACGTCTCCGAAGCTTGCCCAGGTCCAGCCCTTCGGCAACTCCCAAGGGGCGTCATCTTCCAAACTCACGCGCCCAACTCCCGTCCCAGTTCATCCAGAATCTCCGCCGCGCGGTCCGGACCGAACTCCCTCAGGAATCCGTCCACGCCCCCGCGCTCGATGAAGGGTACGTCCTTCAAATGCGCGGGTTCGATCGCGGCGTCCGTGGCGATCACGTCGACCATGCGGTCGAGCCACCACGTCTGGTCCTCCGTGAACACCGCTCCCGCCTGCTCCTGGCGGGCCCGCCACGCGGCGTACCGTTCCTCCACCAGCGTCCGGTACGGCCGTACCTCATGGTCCAGGCCCAGCTCGAAGCGCAGCAGGCCGATCAGGTCGACCACGCCGGCCGAGCCGCGCGGGTGCCGGGCGGCCTTGCCGAGCTGCACGTACGCGTCGTACAGCCGCGCCGGGGTCCACTGGAACGGGGGCCGCTCGATCCTCCGGGCCAGGTCCTTCAGCCGCCGGTAGACCTCCCTGGGGTCCTTCCGCTCGCGGAAGGCGACCTCGAACGCGGTGGTCTCGTCCCGGTGCTCCTCCAGGTACTGCTTCCAGGAGGTCACGCGCCGCATCGCCAGCTCGTCCGCCGTGATGCCGCGCACCTCCCTCACCTCGTCCACGCTCACCTCGTCTATGACGATGTCGTGGGCGCGGCGCATGGACATCAGCCGGTCGCGCAGTTCGCGGTTGGCGGCGATCGGCTTCAGCGCGTCCAGCATCTCCCGCCGTACCTGTGCCTCGCCGCCGATCCGGCGGGCCCGTTCCTGCTGGTCGGGGTCGACGGACCGGACCAGGTCGCCGACGATCTCCGTCAGCGGCCGGCCCGCCAGCTCCGCGACCTCCTCGCGTTCTTCGGCGGTGAGCTGCTGGTCGAGGCGGGCCAGGCGGCCCGCGAGGGTGGCGATCTCGTCCTCGGTCATCGCCAGGCCCGCCGTCTTGGCCATCAGCCGCTCCAGCGGGATCTTCCGTTCGGAGATTCGGTTGAGGGGGCGGGCGTCCACGCGGGGCGAGTCCGTCACGCCGACCGCGTCGACGATCACGAACCGCTCCTTGACCTGCGCGTCGGGGGTGACGGCCTGGAACTCCGCCGGGTCCACCGTGCGCGAACCGCGCCCCTTCATCTGCTCGAAGTACGCCCAGCTCTTCACGTCCCGCAGGAAGAACACGCACTCCAGCGGCGGGATGTCGGTACCGGTGGCGATCATGTCGACGGTGACCGCGATGCGCAGTTCGGGGCTGTTGCGGAACGCCTTGATCAGCTCGGCGGGCCGCTTCGCCGCGTGGGTGATCTTCCGGCAGAAGTCGTCGCTCTCGCCGAAGACCTGCCGGACCGTCTCCACGATCTCGTCGGCGTGGTTGTCGTCCACGGCGAAGATCAGCGTCTTGGGCACGTGGGTGCGCGCCCGCCGGGCCTCACCCTCCCCCACCGGCGGGAAGACGTCCGTGAACAGGTGCTTGCGGAAGGTCTCCACGACCAGCTTCAACTGGCCCTTGCTGATGACCTGCCGGCCGAGCTGGGACGCCTTCCACTCCAGGTCCTCCTCAAGCTCCTGGTACCGCTCGCGGCGCGTCTTGCGCTCCCGCATCGGGACGACCGTCTCCGCCGGGATGGTCCCGCCGTTCTCGCCCAGTTCGGTGCGGATGCGGAAGACGTCGAAGTCGACGTTGACGCGGTCGGCGACGGCCTGCTCGTACGGGTACTCGCTGACCAGGTTCTGGTAGAAGAAGCCGAAGGTCTGCTTGACGGGGGTGGCGGTCAGGCCGACCAGGTGGGCGTCGAAGTACTCCAGGACCGCGCGCCACTTGCCGTAGATGGAGCGGTGGCACTCGTCGACGACGATGAGGTCGAAGGTCTCCGGCGGGAGGTCCGGGTTGTAGCCGACCTGGACGGGCTCCTTCACCAGGTCGTAGCGGTCCAGGGCCGCGTCCTCGCGGTCGGCGCTCGGCACGTCGCGGCCGGTCAGCGCCATCCACAGGCGCTGCACGGTGGAGACGACCACGTGCGCGGAGCCCAGGACGGTGTCCCCGGCGAGGCGCTGCACGACGTACAGCTCGGTGAACTTGCGGCCGTCGTCGGGGGTGTCGAAGTTCTCGAACTCGGTGGCGGCCTGCCCGCCGAGGTTGTTGCGGTCGACGAGGAACAGGATGCGCCGGGCGCCGGCGTGCTTCAGGAGCCGGTAGCTCTCGCTGACCACCGTGTACGTCTTGCCGGCGCCGGTCGCCATCTGGATCAGGGCGCGCGGGTCGTCCTTGGCGAGGGAGCGTTCCAGGCCGGTGATGGCGGTGAGCTGCGCGGGGCGCAGGGGCGCGGGGTCGAGGAAGGTCCGCGGCAGGCGGCGCATCCGGGCGCGCAGTGTGGGCGCCTCCGGGTCGGCCTCGGCCTCCTCGACCCAGCGGGCGACCGTCTCCGGCCGGTGCACGGCGAAGACCTCGCGGGTGCGGGGGGGAGGGGTCGAGCGCGTTGTGGAAGCGGACGGTGTTGCCGTCGGCGACGTACCGGAAGGGCAGGCTGGCGCGCCAGGCGCTGAGCTGCTGGCTGCGGGTGAGGCCGGTGGCGTAGCGGGCGGCCTGCCGCATGGCGGCCTCCAGGTCGGCGCCCTCCCGCTTGGCCTCTATGACGCCGACGAGGCGCTGGTCGACGTAGAGGAGGTAGTCGGCGCGGCCGACGGCGGTGGAGACCTCCCGGACGGCGACGCCCCGGCCCGCGAAAAGGTTCTTGGTCGCGTCGTCCTGGACGGACCAGCCCGCCCGCTCCAGCGTCCGGTCCAGCTCGGCCCGGACCTGGGCCTCGCTCATCGGCGGGCGGGCGGCCTTCTGCGCGTGCGCGATGAACTCGTCGCGCCGCGACGCCCCGTCCAGCGGGCGGGCGGCCGAGCGGGACTCCATGTCCGGCGCCGCCAGCTCGGTGATCTTCTCGCTCAGTTCGGCGACCAGGTCGTGCAGCGCGGCCCGTTCGGCCTCCGCGCGGGCCAGTTCCGCCTCGGCCTGCTCGCGGGCGGCCCGCTCGCGCTCCAGGCGGCTCTGCTTGCCGTCGTACCGGAGGCGGGCCTCCTCCAGCCTGCGGCGGTACGCGTCGAGCTCGGTGCGCAGCTGCTCCAGCTCGTGCAGGTCGGCGGCGGTCGCCGGCACGGGCGCGGCGGAGGGCGGCGCGGGAGCCAGGAACACCCGGTGGGCGGTGTCGGAGGGGTCCGAGGCGCGGTGGAGCCAGTCGCCGAGGCGGAAGCACGTCTCGACGCAGCGCAGCGCCTCGCGGACGTTGGCGTAGTACTCGTGGACCGCGCGGTTGCCCGTGGCGCGGATCGCCTCGAACCAGCCGCGCACCTGCGGGACCAGCACCTCGGCCCGGACCAGGGCGTTGATCCGGTCGACCTGCCGGTTCCCGGGGACGGTGACGCCGAGGAGGGTGACCAGGTGCCGGGCCAGGACCTCGCCGAAGAGGCGGGCCTTCACCATGGCCGCGTGCGGGTCGGTGTGGACGTACGACTCCGCGGAGCAGCCGAGCGTCACCAGTAAAGGCTCGTGGCGCAGGAGGTGGCCGAAGTTGGCCGAGCCCGCGGCCAGACGCGCGACCTGCTCGTCGTACTCGCCGGGCCGTCCGGGCCGTCCGGGCTGGCCGGGCTGGCCGGGCTGGCCGGGCTGGCCGGGCTGCTTGGACTCTCCGGGCTCTCCGGGCTCTCCCGGACGGTTTCCCGTTGTACCGCTCACCGTGGTCTCCCCCCACTGAATGTGGCGCCTGGATGTGACGCCTGGATGTGGCGCCCGGATGTGACGCCATCGCTCCGGGCAAAGCCTTGCAGGATACATGAACGGGCGGGCAGGGGAAGGGTTTTGCGGAATATCGGACGCCTCCGGGCCGGGAGCGACCGGGTGCCGATCCTGCGCCCCGGACAGCCCGGACAGCGGGGGCGGCCCGGACAGCCCGGACAGCCGGGGCGGCGGGACGCGGGCGACCCGGACAGGGGCCGTCGGGGGCGGGGCGGTCGGGAGCCTCGTCACCACTCCCACCAGCATGGTCAATCTTTGTTGACGATCGAGAGGAGAGTCAACTACGGTTGACGCATGACCGGAGTAGACCTCTCACCCATCACCGGGAACGCCGACCCCCTCGAAGCGCTGCGCGAGACGGCCGCGCTGCGCCGCCGCCTGGAGGGCCAGGAGGAAGTCCTGGTGTACCGGGCGCGGACGGCGGGGGCGACGTGGACGCAGATCGCCGAGGCGCTGGGCGTCTCGAAGCAGGCCGTGCACAAGAAGTACGGCGGCCGGCGCCTGTTCGGCCGGACGGAGGCGTGACGACCGTGACCTCATCCCTCGACGACCTGGTACGGCGCACGGCGGAGCGGCTCGGCGCGCGGCAGCGCGGCGCCGTCGCGGTGGGCGCCGTCCTGGGCGGGCGGTCCGCCCTGCACGGCGCGGACCCGGGCACGCTGTTCGAGATCGGCTCCGTCACCAAGACACTCACCTCGCTGGTCCTGGCCCGGTTCGCCGCGCGCGGCGCCGTACGGCTGGACCAGCCGCTGCGCGACCTGCTGCCCGGCGACATCACGGTCCCCGAACGCGGCGGCGCGGCCGTCACCCTGGCGCACCTGGCCTGCCACACCTCCGGCCTGCCCCGGCTGCCCAAGGGCCTTCTGTGGCGGGGCCTGTTCCGGTCGGACCCCTACGCGGGCTGCACGGGCGAGTTCCTGCTGGACGGGTTGCGGCGCACCCGCCTGCGGTCGGTGCCCGGCACCCGCTTCCACTACTCCAACCTCGGCGCCGGCCTGCTCGGGTTCGCCCTGGCCCGCCGGGCGGGCACCGACTACGACACCCTCGTACGGACCGAGGTCTGCGAGCCCCTCGGCATGACCGACACCCGCGTCGTCCTCGACCCGGAACGCGCCGCGCGACTGGCCGGAGGCCACTCCCGCACCGGCCGCCCCCGGCCGCCCTGGCACCTGGCCGCCCTCGCCGGCGCCGGCGGGCTGCACTCCACCGTGCCCGACCTGCTCGCCCTGGCCCGGACCCAGTTCGACCCGGTACCCGGGGAACTCGGCGAGGCCGTCGCCCTCACCCGCGCCACCGCCCACCGCGTCGGCACCAGGGTCACCGTCCACCCCGGCTGGCTCTCGATCCCCCTGCCCCGTACGCGGCACCGGATCCTGTTCCACAACGGCGGCACCGGCGGCTACCGCAGCCTGCTGGCCGTGGCCCCCGAACACCGGGCCGCGGTCGTCGTCCTCAGCGCCAACGCCCGGTCCGTGGACCGCCCCGGCCTCGACCTGCTCACCCAGCTCATCGCCTCCGCACCCGACCCGGGTCCCGGCCCGGACCCGGTCCCGGCCGCCACCGGCGCCTGACCGGGGCGGCCCCGACCCGTACCCGAGCCCGGACCCGGACCCCGGCCCCGTCCCGGCCGCCACGGGCGCCTGCCCCGTCCCGTACCGGCCCGTCGTGTGACGCGTACGCCTCGTCGGCGGGGACGGCACCCGCCGCCGACGGNGGCGGGCGCCGGGGCCGCGGCGCCCGTACCCGCGGCCCTCCCCGGAGCCGCCGCGCCGCGCTTCCCGCCCGCCGGGGGCCGCGTTCCCCGACGAGCGCGGGGCGCCCGGCGCCCACGGGCAGGGAACTCCCGCGCCCCGGACGTGCCGCGGCGAGGCTCCGGAACGAAGGTCAGCTCCTCGGGGCCGCCCGGCGGCGCCTGGCGTAGGCGACGGTCAGCACGCCCAGCAGCGGCCCCCACAGGACCAGCGGCGCGTAGCAGAGGTAGAACCACGCGGCCTCCCAGCCCCCGGCCCTGCCCGGGTAGTCGGACGGCACCTCGCCGCCCCGGATCGTCACGTCCATGACCTCGGTGACGGGGACCGCCACGGTCCACAGGAGGGTGAGGACCACGGCCCCGACGGCGGCGGGCACGACGGCCGCCTTCACCGGGACCCGGCGGCCGCGCAGGAGGGGGACCCAGCGCGGGAACACCTCGCCCCAGCGGGCGACCAGCCCGATCGCGGTGAACGCGAGGGCCTCGGACACGATCGACAGGAAGGCGATGTACACCCACTCGCCGGGCGGGACCCCGTAGGAGAACGCGGCGGGCAGCCGCCAGACACCGGACGGGAGGACCGCCAGCGGCACGGCGTACGCGATGAGCCGCATCCGCCGGGACACCCCCTCGGCGGGCTGGTGGGCCGCCCGCCACGCGGCGCGGAACCGCCCCGGGCGGGCGGAGGCCGGTTCCGGCGGGGGGAGAGTCGTCCGCATGCGCGCTCCTCGGCTCCGGCGGGCCGCCGTCCGGCCCCTCGGCACCAAGGTCGCAGGCGAGGGGGCGGCCGGGCATCGGCCCACGGGCCACTCCGCTCCACCGCGCGGACGACACGGCGGTACTACCGGAGGAGTACCCCGGTCCGGAGCCGGACGCGGCCTCGCCCGCCCGGCCCCCACGGGCCGCGCCCCTCGGCACCGGTCGGCCGCGAGGCCCCTGCGGACCCGCGGCGCCTTGAGCGAACCCACGGGGCCGGTCCGCGGGGACCGCACGGGGCCCGTGCCGGACGGCGGGCCCCGCCGCCGCCTCCCCCGGTCACGCACCGGCGGGGCGGAGGGCACCCGCCAGGTGCCCCTCCGCCCCGCCACCGCTCGGGANCCGGCCCGGCCGGGCCGGGACCGGTCAGGTCGTCGTCCGCCTCCGCCGCGCGCCCGGGCGCCGCTCGGAGGGCCGGGTGACCGGGTCGCCCGCCTCCAGCGCCGCCGCCCGGCGCTTCGCGCCGAACTCCGCCAGGGCCTCCGCCAGCCTGGTCACCGACGGCTCCGGCGACAGCACGTCCACCCGCAGGCCGTGCTCCTCGGCGGTCTTCGCGGTCGCCGGGCCGATGCAGGCGATCACCGTCACGTTGTGCGGCTTGCCCGCGATGCCGACGAGGTTCCGCACCGTCGACGACGACGTGAACAGCACCGCGTCGAAACCGCCGCCCTTGATCGCCTCGCGGGTCTCCGCCGGCGGCGGCGACGCGCGTACCGTCCGGTAGGCCGTGACGTCGTCGACCTCCCAGCCCAGCTCGATCAGCCCGGCCACCAGCGTCTCGGTCGCGATGTCCGCGCGCGGCAGGAACACCCGGTCGATCGGGTCGAAGACCGGGTCGTACGGCGGCCAGTCCTCAAGGAGGCCCGCCGCGGACTGCTCCCCGCTGGGCACCAGGTCCGGCTTGACGCCGAAGTCGACCAGGGCCTTCGCGGTCTGCTCGCCCACCGCCGCGACCTTGATCCCGGCGAAGGCGCGGGCGTCGAGCCCGTACTCCTCGAACTTCTCGCGGACGGCCTTCACCGCGTTCACCGAGGTGAAGGCGATCCACTCGTAGCGGCCCGTGACCAGGCCCTTGACCGCGCGCTCCATCTGCTGCGGGGTGCGCGGCGGCTCCACGGCGATGGTGGGGACCTCGCTGGGCACGGCACCGTACGACCTGAGCTGGTCGGAGAGCGACGCCGCCTGCTCCTTGGTGCGCGGCACCAGGACCTTCCAGCCGAACAGCGGCTTGGACTCGAACCACGCGAGCTGGTCCCGCTGGGCGGCGGTACCGCGCTCCCCGACCACGGCTATGACGGGCCGGTGGCCCTCCGGGGAGGGCAGGGCCTTCGCCTGCTTCAGCGTCTGCGCGATCGTGCCGAGCGTCGCGGACCACGTCCGCTGCCGGGTGGTGGTCCCGGCGACGGTCACCGTCAGCGGCGTCTCCGGCTTGCGGCCGGCCGCGACCAGCTCGCCGGCGGCCGCGGCGACGGCGTCCAGCGTCGTGGACACCACCACCGTGCCGTCGGACGCGCCGACCTCGGCCCAGCAGCGGTCGCTCGCGGTGCGGGCGTCCACGAACCGGACGTCCGCGCCCCGCTCGTCGCGCAGCGGGACACCCGCGTACGCGGGCACGCCGACCGCGGCGGCGATGCCGGGCACCACCTCGAAGGGGATGCCGGCGGTGGCGCAGGCGAGCATCTCGGCCGCCGCGTCGCCGTCGAGGCCCGGGTCGCCGCTGAGCGCACGCACCACCCGCTTGCCGCCCCGCGCGGCCTCCATGACAAGATTGGCGGCGTCCCTCAACACCGGGACCCCGGCGGTCAGTGACGCCTCGTCGACAACCGCCAGCTCGGGCGTGCTCACACCCGCCCGCGCGTGGCCGCGTACGACGTCGAGCACATCGGGCTCGGCGATCAGTACGTCCGCGCCCGCCAGCGCCTCGACGGCGCGGAGAGTAAGCAGCCCCGGATCCCCGGGTCCGGCGCCGAGGAAGGTGACGTGCCCGTACGCGGAGAACGCCGAGGAAGCCTTGGATGCAGTGATGGGGCTCAAAGTGCTCGCTCCCCCATAAGACCGGCCGCGCCCTTGGCGAGCATCTCCTCCGCGAGTTCGCGGCCGAGGGCCACCGCGTCGTGGTGCGACGTGGGTACGGGACCGGTGGTGGACAACTGCACCAGCGTGGAGCCGTCGGTCGTGCCGACGACGCCGCGCAGGCGCATCTCATGAACATCCTGTCCGCCGGCCGGCAGGTCGGCGAGCGCGCCCACGGGGGCGGAGCAGCCGGCCTCCAGGGCGGCGAGCAGGGACCGCTCGGCGGTGACGGCCGCGCGGGTGTGCGCGTCGTCGAGCGGGGCGAGCGCGGCGACGAGGTCGTCGTCGCCGGACGCGCATTCGATCGCCAGGGCGCCCTGGCCCGGGGCGGGCAGGACGGTGTCGAACGGCAGGAACTCGGTGACCTCGCCGATCCGGCCGAGGCGGCTGAGGCCCGCCGCGGCCAGGACGACCGCGTCGAGCTCGCCGCCGCGGACGTAGCCCACGCGGGTGTCGACGTTCCCCCGGATGGGGACGGTCTCGATCCGCAGGCCGTGGTCGCGGGCGTACGCGTTGAGCTGCGCCATGCGCCGCGGCGAGCCGGTGCCGACGCGGGCCGTGCCGCCGCGCGCGGACGCGGCCAGCTCGGCGAGCGGCAGCCCGTCGCGGGCGACGAGCACGTCGCGCGGGTCCTCGCGGACCGGGATCGCGGCGAGCACGAGGCCCTCGTGCTGCGTGGTCGGCAGGTCCTTGAGGGAGTGGACGGCGAAGTCCACCTCCCCGGCGAGCAGCGCGTCGCGCAGCGCGGCGACGAAGACGCCCGTGCCGCCGATCTGCGCGAGGTGCTCGCGGGAGACGTCCCCGTACGTGGTGATCTCGACGAGCTCCACGGGGCGGCCGGTCAGCCGGCGGACGGCGTCCGCGACCTGCCCGGACTGGGCCATGGCGAGCTTGCTGCGCCTGGTTCCCAGCCTCAGTGCCCTCTGGGTGCTCTGGGCCCTCTCGGTCATACTCGCCCTCGGTTCACGTCGGCGTCATTCAGGTCGGCCCGCGAGACGGCGGCGACCGCCTCCGGGTCGAGGTCGAAGAGTGTGCGCAGCGCGTCGGCGTACCCGGCGCCGCCGGGCTCGCCGGCGAGCTCCTTCACGCGCACGGTCGGCGCGTGCAGCAGCTTGTCGACGACGCGGCGCACCGTCCGGGTGATCTCGGCGCGCTGCTTGGTGTCGAGGCCGGGCAGGCGCCCCTCCAGGCGGGCCACCTCGGTCGCCACCACGTCGGCGGCCATCGCGCGCAGGGCGACGACGGTCGGGGTGATGTGCGCGGCGCGCTGGGCGGCGCCGAAGGCGGCGACCTCGTCGGAGACGATGGTGCGGACCCGGCCGACGTCGCTGGCCATCGGCGCGTCGGCGGACGCCTCGGCGAGGGACTCGATGTCGACGAGCCGGACGTCCGCCATGCCGTGCACGGCGGCGTCGACGTCGCGGGGCATGGCCAGGTCGAGGATGTCCAGCGGAGCCGTGCGGTCCGCCATGGCGGCCTCCACGGCCACGCCGGTGAGGACCAGGCCCGTCGCCCCCGTGCAGGAGACGACCACGTCGGCGCGGGTCAGCTCCTGGCCGACCTCGGCCATGCGGACGGCGCGGGCGGACACGCCCGTGCCGCCGGGCTCGGCGAGGGACCGCGCGAGGCGCTCGGCGCGCTCGACGGTGCGGTTGGCGACGACGACCTCGCCGACGCCGACCCGCGCGAGGGTCACCGCGGCGAGCGAGGACATGGAACCGGCGCCGACGACCAGGGCGCGCTTGCCCCTCGCCCACGCCGGCACGCCCCCGGCGCCGGCGGCGAGCTGCTCCAGGCCGAAGGTGACCAGGGACTGACCGGCCCGGTCGATCCCGGTCTCGCTGTGGGCGCGCTTGCCGACCCGCAGGGCCTGCTGGAACAGGTCGTTCAGCAGGCGGCCCGCGGTGTGCAGCTCCTGGGCGCGGGCGAGGGCGTCCTTGATCTGGCCGAGGATCTGGCCCTCGCCGACGACCATCGAGTCCAGGCCGCAGGCGACGGAGAACAGGTGGTGGACGGCCCGGTCCTCGTAGTGCACGTACAGGAAGGGCGTCAGCTCCTCCAGGCCGAGGCCGCTGTGCCGGGCGAGCAGCGTGGACAGCTCGGCGACGCCGGCGTGGAACTTGTCCACGTCGGCGTAGAGCTCGATGCGGTTGCAGGTCGCCAGGACCGCGGCCTCGGCGGCCGGCTCGGCGGCCAGGACGTCCTGGAGCAGCTTGCCCTGCGTGCCGGAGTCGAGGGAGGCCCGCTCCAGCACGCTGACCGGGGCGCTGCGGTGGCTGAGGCCGACGACGAGGAGGCTCATGCCGGCATCACGGCGGGGACGTCCCCGTCCGTTCCCTCACGGCCCGCGGCGGTCGCGGGGGCGGCCTGCGCGGCGGCGGACGCGACGGCCGGGAGACCCACACCGTCAACGGCACCGACCGCGCCCCCGGCACCGTCCTCGCCGGCCTTGCGCTGCTCGTGGAAGGCGAGGATCTGGAGTTCGATCGACAGGTCGACCTTGCGCACGTCGACGCCGTCCGGGACGGACAGGACGGTCGGCGCGAAGTTCAGGATGGACGTGACCCCGGCGGCGACGAGCCGGTCGCAGACCTGCTGGGCGGCCCCGGCGGGCGTGGCGATGACGCCGATGGAGACGCCGTTGTCCTCGACGATGCTCTCGAGGTCGTCGATGTGCCGGACGGGGATGCCCGCGACGGGCTTGCCGACCAGCGACGGGTCCGCGTCGAGCAGCGCCGCCACCCGGAAGCCGCGGGAGGCGAAGCCGCCGTAGTTGGCGAGGGCCGCGCCGAGGTTGCCGATGCCGACCATGACGATCGGCCAGTCCTGGGTCAGGCCCAGCTCGCGGGAGATCTGGTACACGAGGTACTCGACGTCGTAGCCGACGCCGCGCGTGCCGTAGGAGCCGAGGTAGCTGAAGTCCTTGCGCAGCTTGGCGGAGTTCACCCCGGCCGCCGCGGCGAGCTCCTCGGAGGAGACCGTGGGGACGGAGCGCTCCGACAGGGCGGTGAGCGCCCGCAGGTACAGCGGGAGCCGGGCGACGGTGGCCTCGGGAATGCCTCGGCTGCGAGTCGCCGGTCGGTGGGTTCGGCCAGTTGCCACGGTGCTCCTGCGGGATGAGCGGGGCTGCGGGCGGCCCGTCCCAAGGCCGCCCCGTCGATAGCAGGCTATGTCTTTGTGAACACGTGCACAAAGATGATGTCTGTTTTGTCCCCTCAAAGTGACCGGGGTCACGCACACTCTTCGCGCCACCGTGGAACCAAAGGGAGCCTCAGTGCGTTCGATCTCCAGATAGGGCAAAGCCGTGCACACTCCCTACGATGACGCCCCCGAAACCGAACAAAAAACACCCGATGGTAACCGCCTTCGGCCACCACCGCCGCCATCGCCGGCTCCCCGGCGGCCCCGGCCGGGCCCGGGTCACCCCAGCAGCGCCGCCCGCAGCCGCCCCGCGTCCACCCGCCAGAACGTGTGCTGCTCCCCGTCCACCAACACGACGGGGACCTGCTCCCAGTAGGCGCGGTGCAGCTCCCCGTCCTCGGTGATGTCCTTCTCCTCCCACACGGCGCCCGTCTCGGCGCAGACGCGCCTCACCACCTCGCGCGCGTCGTCGCACAGGTGGCACCCGGGCTTACCGATGAGCGTCACGGTCCGCGGACCGGCCGGCCTCTTCCTCGCACGTCCGAACATGCACCCCATTGTCCGCTCTCCGACACGCCGCTTCACACCTTCGCCGCGAGGGGTTCACACGTCGGCATCCCACGAGTCGGGCGACGGTGGGCGTACTGGCTATGCTCACGCCATGGCCGCACTCGCATGGCTCTCACCCCGTAGGCGCCCCGCCACCGCGCGCAGCGTGCTGGCCGGCGAGGCCGCCGCGGAGGCGGCGCGCAAGACCTCCCGGCAGCTGGAGCTCCTGGACCGGGTACTGGCGGAGCCCTCGGTCGAGTTCCCGGTGCGCGGCGACGTCCGCGCCGCCGCCTTCTTCGACCTGGACAACACCGTCATGCAGGGCGCGGCCCTCTTCCACTTCGGCCGCGGCCTGTACAAGCGCAAGTTCTTCCAGCGCCGCGAACTGGCCCGGTTCGCCTGGCAGCAGACGTGGTTCCGGCTGGCCGGCGTCGAGGACCCGGAGCACATGCAGGAGGCCCGCGAGAGCGCCCTGTCGATCGTGAAGGGCCACCGCGTCTCCGAGCTGATGGACATCGGCGAGGAGATCTACGACGAGTACATGGCCGGTCGCATCTGGCCCGGCACCCGCGCCCTCGCCCAGGCCCACCTGGACGCCGGGCAGAAGGTCTGGCTCGTGACGGCGGCGCCCGTGGAGACGGCGACGATCATCGCCCGGCGGCTCGGGCTGACCGGCGCGCTGGGCACGGTCGCCGAGTCGATCGACGGCGTGTACACGGGCCGCCTGGTCGGCGAGCCGCTGCACGGCCCGGCCAAGGCGGAGGCCGTACGGGCCCTGGCCGCCGCCGAGGGGCTGGAGCTGGACCGCTGCGCGGCGTACAGCGACTCGCACAACGACATCCCGATGCTGTCGCTGGTCGGCCACCCCTACGCGATCAATCCGGACGCGAAGCTGCGCCGGTACGCCAAGGAGCGGGAGTGGCGGCTGCGCGACTACCGGACGGGCCGCAAGGCCGCGAAGGTCGGGATCCCCGCCGCGGCGGGCGTGGGCGCGCTGGCGGGCGGCACGGCCGCCGCGGTGGCCCTGCACCGGCGCCGCCGCTGACCGGGAGCCGCCCACCGGAAGCCCACCGGGAGCCGACCGGTAGCCCCGGCGGCCGGGCCGCGCGGTCCGCGGAGGCGGAGGGCGCCATTCACGGGGTCCTACCCCCCTGGCCGGGACCCCAGTCCCCCCTACCGCATTCGGGCAGATCAGAGCACCGGGTAAACAAAAACCGAACCACCTCAACAAAAAGCGGTCACCGAATGTGACTGATTGCATCGTCCAGTCGTAACAAAAACGACTGAATCGACGATTTGAGCAACTCGGTGTAGCGCTCCCTGCACAAAGCGTTATTCTCCTCAAACGCACTCGGAACCCCCCACACGTCGTCACGACGGGTGAACGGTCCCGCACTGCACGTGATGGAAGCTCTGCCTCTGGGAGTCCCGTGTACCCACACGTCGGGGTTGACGCCTCGGGCCTGGCTGCGCTGCGCGCGACGGTCCTCGACCACCTGCGCGGCTTCGTCCCCACCGCGTACGCCGTCCCCGCCCTCGCCGCACCGGCCACCGCCGGCCACTGCTACGCCCTGGCCGGCGGAGCCGCCGCCGCCGTCGCCAGGAGGGGCGGGCGGAGCGGCGCGGGCACCTCGACCACCGCCCGCCGGCCCGCCGCCGACAGCGACGGCGGACGCATGATGGAACTGGTCGAACGCGCCCAGGCCGGGGAGGCCGAGGCCTTCGGCCGCCTCTACGACCAGTACAGCGACACCGTGTACCGCTACATCTACTACCGCGTCGGCGGCAAGGCGACCGCCGAGGACCTGACCAGCGAGACCTTCCTGCGCGCCCTCCGCCGGATCTCCACCTTCACCTGGCAGGGCCGCGACTTCGGCGCCTGGCTGGTCACGATCGCGCGCAACCTGGTCGCCGACCACTTCAAGTCGAGCCGGTTCCGGCTGGAAGTGACCACGGGCGAAATGCTCGACGCCAACGAGGTCGAGCGCAGCCCCGAGGACTCGGTCCTGGAATCCCTCTCCAACGCCACCCTCCTCGAAGCCGTCCGCAAGCTCAACCCCCAGCAGCAGGAGTGCGTCACGCTCCGGTTCCTGCACGGCATGTCCGTCGCCGAGACCGCGCGCGTGATGGGCAAGAACGAAGGGGCGATCAAGACCCTCCAGTACCGCGCCGTGCGCACGCTCGCCCGGCTCCTCCCCGAAGACGCCCGCTGACCCGCCGAGCCCGCCCTCCTCCCTCCGACCCACTCCCGGTGACCACCCCATGACGCGCTGGTCCGATCATCTTCCGTCCGTAACCCAGGCGCCGCGACACTCGTTGTGCGGGCTGCAGGCTCCCTCTGGTCGCGCCTCGTCCACCCCCGTCCACTCCTTCGTGTGGATGCGTTCGGCGTGCGCAACCTTCCGGACCCCCTGGGGAGTCGACCGTCATGACGAGAGGAGGTGCCGCCAGTGATCGCGAACGTATCGGCGCACCGGCGGGCGAACGCCTTCGCCCAGGCCCTGGAAGACCAGGCGGCCCAGCAGCCCGAGGCGTCGGCCGAACCCGGCGAGCAGAACCGGCTCCTGACCCTGGCGAACAACCTCGGCGAACTGCCGAAGCCCACCTTGGACCCCGAAGTGAAGGCGGTGCAGCGAGCCCGGCTCGTCGCCGCCATGGAAGCGATGTCCCAGGAGGACGCGGCCGCGGGCGGCGCGTCCTCCGACCCCGCGGTCCCGGGACAGCGGAACCCGAACGGCCGCGGCGCCCACCGCGCCACCGCCCTGCGAAGACTGCGGCCCCGCACCCGCTGGACGAAGGGCCTGGCCGCCGGGGGCCTCACCGTGGGCGTCGCGGCGGGCGCGTTCGGCGGAGTCGCCGCCGCCAGCTCCGACGCCCTCCCCGGTGACACCCTGTACGGGCTGAAGCGGGGCATGGAGGACCTCAAGCTCGGCCTCGCCGACGACGACACCGACCGCGGCGAGATCCACCTCACCCACGCCTCCACCCGGCTCAACGAAACCCGGCGCCTGCTGGAACGCGGCCGGTCCGGCGAACTGGACCAGGAATCGCTCGGCGAGATCCGCCGCACGCTCGACGGCATGCACCGCGACGTCTCCGAGGGCCACCGCCTGCTCCGCCTCGCCTACGAGCGGGACGGCCGCATCGACCCCATCGCCACGCTCGACTCGTTCGCCCGTAACCACCGCGGCACATGGGACGGCCTGCGCGCCAGGCTCCCCCGGCAACTGACCGACGTGCGCGATCAGGTGACATCCGTCTTCGACGCCATAGACCAGCAGGTCGCCCCGCTCAAGTCGCAACTGCCCGACGCCCCCGGCCAGGACGACCGCCGCCCCGGCGAACCCGGCGCCACCACCGCCCCGACCGCCCCTGGCCCGTCCGGCCAGGCCCCGCCCACCCCCCGCGTCCCGTCCACGGGCGGCACGGACCACGCCCCCGGCCCGTCCGGCGGTTCGAGCGAGGCCACCCGCGACGGCCTCCTCGGCGGCGGCACGGGCGGCCTGCTCGAACCGGACCGGCCCGCCACCTCGGCACCGCCCNNNTCCCAGGGCGACCCCCCGGAGTCCACCACCCCCGCACCCGCGCCCACGCCCGACGTGACCCTCCCGCCGCTGCTCCCCGGCCTCCTCCCCGGCCTCGACATCGACAGCGACGGCACCCGCTGACACCACCGCACCCACACGGCGCCGGGCGCCGCTCCCCACGGAGCGGCGCCCGGCGCCGTGCCCATACGGGCGGAAACACCCGCACCCGTACGGTCAGAAGAAGACCGAACGCCGACGCACCAGCAGCTTGTACAGCGTGTGCTGGATCTGCTCCCGCACCCGGTCCGTCAGGTTGAACATCAGCATCGGGTCCTCCGCCGCCTCCGGCGCGTACCCGTCCGTCGGGATCGGCTCGCCGAACTGGATCGTCCACTTCGTCGGCAGCGGCAGCGCGCCCAGCGGCCCCAGCCACGGGAACGTCGGCGTGATCGGGAAGTACGGCAGACCCAGCAGCCGCGCCAGCGTCCTGGAGTTCCCGATCATGGGGTACGTCTCCTCCGCGCCGACGATCGCGCACGGCACGATCGGCACACCGGCACGCAGCGCCGTCGACACGAAACCGCCCCGCCCGAACCGCTGGAGCTTGTACCGCTCGCCGAACGGCTTCCCGATCCCCTTGAAGCCCTCCGGCATCACCCCGACGACCTCGCCGCGCCGGAGCAGCAGCTCCGCGTCCTCCGCGCACGCCAGCGTGTGCCCGGCCTTCCGGGCCAGCTCGCTGACGACGGGCAGCACGAACACCAGATCCGCGGCGAGCAGCCGGAGATGACGGCCCGCCGGATGGCGGTCGTGGACGGCGACCTGCATCATCAGCGCGTCCAGCGGCAGCGTGCCCGAGTGGTTCGCCACGACCAGCGCCCCGCCCTCCGACGGGATGTTCTCCACCCCCCGCACCTCCACCCGGAAGTACTTCTCGAACAGGGGCCGCAGCAACGACATCAGGACCTGGTCGGTCAGCTCCTCGTCGAAGCCGAACTCGTCGACCTCGTACTCGCCGGTGAGGCGGCGCCGCAGGAACGCCAGCCCGCCCGCGATCCGCCGCTCCCAGCCGTCGTCCCCGGCCGCCTCCGCCCCCGCGGCACNCG
>NZ_CP095474.1:1327408-1329598 GCF_023614315.1 Streptomyces sudanensis
CCGCNGCCGGGGCCCCCGGCNGCCCCCGATGCCCGACGGCTGCGGACCGCGAGCGGCGGCNNGNCGGCCCGTCCTGCTCCGTCAGCGGCGTCACCGGGCGGGCCGGCACACCCCGCGCGGCCCTCCTGCGGCCCGCGCGGGACGCGCCACCGCGCGGCCGGTCCTCGTCGAAGGGGATGACCTCGGCGTCCGCCATCGCTAGTCCGTGCTCCTCGTCCCGGCGGCTCCGCGCCGCTCCACCGTCCGCGCCGTCCGCGCGGCCACACCGTCACCGAGCCGGGCCGCCACCCCGTCGACGGCCGCCGCCAGCGCGGCCGGCGGCAGCGGACCGGGGCCCCGGTGCCGCACGAAGTCCGCGAGGGCCTCCGCCGTCGTATGGGCGGGGTGGAACCCGAGCGTCTCGCGCATCTGGGCCGTACAGACCACCCGGCCGTGCGTGAGGAGGCGGATCAGCTCGGGGGAGAAGTCGTTCACCCCGAGCGTCCGCAGCGCCGTACCGGCCCAGGCGAGAGCCGGCGGCGGCAGCGGGAGCGTCGGCCGGCCCAGACGGCGGGCGCACTGCGACAGGGTCAGCACCCCGTCCCCGGCGATGTTGAACGTACCGCTGTTGAGGGTCCCCCGGCGCGGCTCCGACGAGGCGATGCGCAGCACGTCCAGGACGTCGTCCTCGTGGACGAACTGGAGCCGCGGATCGTACCCGAGGAGCGTCGGCAGCACCGGCAGCGAGAA
Organism: Streptomyces sudanensis; assembly: GCF_023614315.1. Classification (NCBI taxonomy): domain Bacteria; kingdom Bacillati; phylum Actinomycetota; class Actinomycetes; order Kitasatosporales; family Streptomycetaceae; genus Streptomyces; species Streptomyces sudanensis. The sequence goes on from NZ_CP095474.1 coordinate 1,328,138, forward strand.
GTACCGGCCCATCGGGGAGTCGGCACCCGGACCGAGGACGTTCGCGAGGCGCAGCACGCACACGGCGACGTCGGGACGCCGCCGGGCGAACCCCCGCACGTACCCCTCGACCTCGGCGAGGTCCTTCGCGAACCCGCCCCTCGGCAGCGACCTGGGCGGGGCCGTCTCGACGAGGACCGCCGGATCACGCGGGGCGGAGCCGTACACACCGGTACCGGAACGGACGACGACGCGGCTGACGGTGGGGCACTTCTGGCAGGCACCGAGCAGCTGCATCGTGCCGATGACGTTGGTCTCCTTGGCCACCGCCCGGCCGCCGCCCCCCACCGGGCTCTCGGACAGGTCCATGTGGACGACGGTGTCGACGCCGTGCTCCGCCAGGACCCGGCCGATGGCCGGCTGCCGGATGTCGGCCCGGACGAACACGGCGCCGCCCAGCGGATGCTCCGGAACGACGGCGTCCACCCCGACGACCCGGTCGACGCCGGGGTCGCGCACGACACGCCGTACGAAACGGCCGGCGAGATGCCTGGCCACCCCGGTGACGAGCACGACCCTGCCCACGTTCGGCGCCCTCCGTTCGGTACCGCGACGCGTCCGGCTGCCACCGTAACCGGTCAGCGGCGCACAACGGCGACCACGGGCCGCGGCACGTCGGAAACGAAGCCGCCCGGAACACGATCGCGGCCCTCCCACCGAACCGGTGGAAGGGCCGCGAGGCGCACGTACAGCCGCCGCTTACTTCTTGTTGCGGCGCTGAACACGGGTGCGCTTCAGAAGCTTGCGGTGCTTCTTCTTCGCCATCCGCTTGCGGCGCTTCTTGATAACAGAGCCCACGACTACCCTCGCTCACTTCTCGGAACACCCCCGCATGGGCGGGGATCTCGGTGCGGGGCGTCTGGGCCCACACGACCTACGTCGGCCTAGCCTACCCGTCGAAGCGCCGAGCTCGTAATCCGAGGGCGGCGGAAGAAATCCGGGAGCGGCGGGAGAAATCCGGGCTATGCGGTCTCCACCCCCACGAAGGAGTCGCGGAGATATGCGTGAACCGCCTGCTCGGGCACCCGGAACGACCTTCCCACCCGGATCGCCGGCAGATGACCGCTGTGCACCAGCCGGTACACGGTCATCTTCGAAACGCGCATCACCGAGGCGACTTCCGCCACGGTCAGGAACCTGACCTCATTGAGGGGTGTCTCGCCAGCAGAAACCATGACCCACCTGCACCTTCCGCACATGACGTCACCGGCTTCCCCTCCGGTGACTCTTCGTCGCCGTGCGCTCACTCCCCAGACTAGGTGCGGTTGATGCGGGTGGGGAAGAGGAGCAGCAGCAGCCGACGACGCCACGGGCGCGCACGGTCGGGGCCGTTGCGGACGGGCGGAACGCGAGGCCGGGGACGCGACGCACCGCCCGGACGGCACCCGGGCCGCCCACCCGCCCCACCGCCTCCCGACGGGC
>NZ_CP095474.1:1329837-1336583 GCF_023614315.1 Streptomyces sudanensis
CTCCCCACCCGACTCGGGCACCGGCGCGCCTCAGCGCGCACGGCCGGGAGGACGGATGCGTACGCCGAATCTGGTCGCCATGTCGACACATCTCCCCTGCGCGGGGCCGAGGACCGGACGGCCCGCCGACGACACGGCGTCTGCCGACGCGGCGTAGAGCCCCGGCCGCCCGTGCGTACCCCGGCCGGGCCCGCCCCGGTCGGCGCCGGCGCGCCCGACCGCCCGTCCAGGCCCGGCGCCACCGCGCCCGGCGGCCCCTCCGCGCTTCCGGCAGCCCGCACCCGGCGGCCGGAGGCTCCGACGACTCCCGCCCCCGCCACGTCCGTTCGGAAGCGGCCCCGGACACGTACCGCGGAGCGCCGGCCACCGGACGCCGCACGGCCGACGCCTCGACGCCCCGCCCGCCTACGGCTGGACGAGCAGCCCGCGCAGCGGGAACACCGCCCTGCGGGTGGCCAGCACCGCCTGGTCCAGCCGGTCCCCCGGATCGTAACCGTCCCGCCAGGAACGCCAGTCGACGGGCCACCGCCCGTCGGTCATGCGCCGCGGACCCGGCAACCGGGTCCGCGCGTACACCACGTCCCGCCAGGACTGCGGGACGGCCGTCTCGGGCGCCACATCCGCCCCGGCGACGATGCCCACCAGATGCGCCCAGGACCGCGGCACGACGTCGACGACCGCGTACCCGCCGCCGCCGAGCGCCACCCACCGGCCGCCCTCCACGTACTCCTCGGCGAGGTCCCGGCAGGCCGACTGGACGGCCCGCTGGGCGTCGAGGGAGACCGCGAGGTGGGCGAGCGGATCCTCGAAGTGGGTGTCGGCCCCGTGCTGCGTGACGAGGACCTGCGGCCGGAAGTCCGCGAGCAGCTCGGGGACGACCGCGTGGAACGCCCGCAACCAGCCCGCGTCGCCGGTACCGGCGGGCAGGGCGAGGTTCACGGCACTGCCCGCGCCGGGACCCGGCCCACCGGTCTCCTCGGGCCAACCGGTGCCGGGGAACAGGGTGCTGGGGTGCTCGTGGACGGAGATGGTGAGCACCCGCGGATCGTCCTGGAAGACGGCCTGGACGCCGTCGCCGTGGTGGACGTCCACGTCGAGGTAGGCGACGCGCTCCGCGCCGAGTTCGAGGAGCCGGGCGATGGCGAGGGCGGCGTCGTTGTAGACGCAGAAGCCCGCGGCGGCGCCGGGCATGGCGTGGTGGAGGCCGCCGGTGAAGTTGACGGCGCGCCCGGCGTCGCCGCGCCACACGGCCTCCGCCGCGCCGACCGACAGCCCGGCGATGCGGGCGGACGCCTCGTGCATGCCGGGGAACGCCGGGTCGTCGACGGTGCCCAGCCCGTACGCCCGGTCGGCGTGGCGGGGGTCGGCGGACGCGGCGCGCACGGCGGCCACGTAGTCCTCCCGGTGGACGAGCCGCAGCGTGGAGTCCCCGGCCGGCTTGGCCGCTCTCACCTCGACGGCCCGGTCCACACCGAGGGCCCGCACCAACTCCATGGTCAGCGCGAGCCGTACCGGGTCCATCGGATGCCCGGGGCCGAAGTCGTACCCGGTCACCGCGTCATCCCACATCAACAGTGCGCGCCCGCTCATGACCGCCACCGTATCGGTCGACGCGCCCGGCGAGGGTTCCGGCGTGCTCCACGTGCCATCGGCGGGACCACGAGCGGCACCGCCCCGGCCCCGGCGCCCGGCCTCCTGCTCGCGGCCCGGCGCACGACGGCCCGGCGCACGACGGGGTGGCGCACGACGAGGTGGCGAGAGGGTGGTGACGGGGCGCCATCGGGGGCGGCGACGGGGTGGAAGGCCGGGTACGCGAAGGCGTCGAACCGCGCGGACGGCCGCCACGGCGGCGCGGGGAACGCGCCCGGCTCGGCGCCCCTGCCGGGCGTCGAAGGCGCCCTCGACGTGCGCGCGCAAGCCGGGACGCGGCAGGACGGCGGGGATGCGGTGGAAGGGCGAGCGGCGGGCGGCAGCGGTCGGACGGCAGTCCCACCGGGCCCCGCGCCGGACGGGGAAGCGCCTGCGGGCGATGGCCGCCGAGGCCGTACGCGCGCGGGGCAAGGCCGGAGGGTCCCGGCGACCTGGCCCCGTCCCGGGGCGGTGCGGACGGGGGCGCGGCAGGGCTCAGCGGCCGGGCGGGACCGTCACAGGAGGAGCGCCGGCAGCCGGGCCATGTCGTCGAAGTAGCCGTCGGCGCCGGGGAGTCCGTCGGGCCCGTTCATCGCGGTGAAGGCGTAGACGGTCATACCGGCGGCACGGGCCGCCTGGATGCCGAGGGGACTGTCCTCGACGACGGCACACCGCTCGGGTGCGGTGCCCATGCGTTCGGCGGCGTGGAGGAACAGGTCGGGAGCGGGCTTGCCGCGGCCGACGTCCTGGGCGCTGAACACGGTGCCGGGCGTGAACCACAGGTCGAGCCCGGTCCTGCGGTGTCCCGTACGGATGCGCTCGTGGTCGCCGGAGGAGGCGACGCAGTACGGCACACCGCCCGCGGTGAGGCTGCCGAGGACGTCGGTCACTCCGGGGACGGCGGTGAGGTCGCGCTCGAAGGCGGCGAAGACACGGGCGTGGAAGGTGGCGTCGAAGTCGTCAGGCAGCCGCCGACCGGTCCGTTCGAGGATGGTGTCGTGGACGCGGTGCAGAGCGCCCCCCATGTAGTCCCGGAGGGAATCCTCGTACGTGGTGGGGTGCCCCAGTTCGGTCAGGTAGCCGGCCAGGATGGCGTTGGAAAGCGGCTCACTGTCCACGAGGACACCATCGTTGTCGAATATGACCAGGTCGTAGCGCATGAATCCACCGTATTCGCCGTGAACGCAAAAAAGTCCCGGCTTCGGGGGACGATGCCCCCGAAACCGGGACTGAAGAATTGTTCGGCGGTGTCCTACTCTCCCACAGGGTCCCCCCTGCAGTACCATCGGCGCTGAAAGGCTTAGCTTCCGGGTTCGGAATGTAACCGGGCGTTTCCCTAACGCTATGACCACCGAAACACTATGAAGATATGAACTCGACCGGCCCACACAAGGGGGGAGTTCGTTACTTCAGAACTGACACAGTGGACGCGAGCAACTGAGGACAAGCCCTCGGCCTATTAGTACCGGTCAACTCCACCCATCACTGGGCTTCCATATCCGGCCTATCAACCCAGTCGTCTACTGGGAGCCTTACCCTCTCCAAGGAGGTGGGAACACTCATCTCGAAGCAGGCTTCCCGCTTAGATGCTTTCAGCGGTTATCCCTCCCGAACGTAGCCAACCAGCCATGCCCTTGGCAGGACAACTGGCACACCAGAGGTTCGTCCGTCCCGGTCCTCTCGTACTAGGGACAGCCCTTCTCAATATTCCTACGCGCACAGCGGATAGGGACCGAACTGTCTCACGACGTTCTAAACCCAGCTCGCGTACCGCTTTAATGGGCGAACAGCCCAACCCTTGGGACCGACTCCAGCCCCAGGATGCGACGAGCCGACATCGAGGTGCCAAACCATCCCGTCGATATGGACTCTTGGGGAAGATCAGCCTGTTATCCCCGGGTACCTTTTATCCGTTGAGCGACGGCGCTTCCACAAGCCACCGCCGGATCACTAGTCCCGACTTTCGTCCCTGCTCGACCCGTCGGTCTCACAGTCAAGCTCCCTTGTGCACTTACACTCAACACCTGATTGCCAACCAGGCTGAGGGAACCTTTGGGCGCCTCCGTTACCCTTTAGGAGGCAACCGCCCCAGTTAAACTACCCATCAGACACTGTCCCTGATCCGGATCACGGACCCAGGTTAGACATCCAGCACGACCAGAGTGGTATTTCAACGGCGACTCCACCATGACTGGCGTCACGGCTTCACAGTCTCCCACCTATCCTACACAAGCCGAACCGAACACCAATATCAAACTGTAGTAAAGGTCCTGGGTCTTTCCGTCCTGCTGCGCGAAACGAGCATCTTTACTCGTAGTGCAATTTCACCGGGCCTATGGTTGAGACAGTCGAGAAGTCGTTACGCCATTCGTGCAGGTCGGAACTTACCCGACAAGGAATTTCGCTACCTTAGGATGGTTATAGTTACCACCGCCGTTTACTGGCGCTTAAGTTCTCAGCTTCGCCCGGACGAATCCAGGCTAACCGGTCCCCTTAACGTTCCAGCACCGGGCNGGCGTCAGTCCGTATACCTCGCCTTACGGCTTCGCACGGACCTGTGTTTTTAGTAAACAGTCGCTTCTCGCTGGTCTCTGCGGCCACCCCCAGCTCGGAGTGCAAGACTCGTCACCAGACGTGGCCCCCCTTCTCCCGAAGTTACGGGGGCATTTTGCCGAGTTCCTTAACCATAGTTCACCCGAACGCCTCGGTATTCTCTACCTGACCACCTGAGTCGGTTTAGGGTACGGGCCGCCATGAAACTCGCTAGAGGCTTTTCTCGACAGCATAGGATCATCCACTTCGCCACAATCGGCTCGGCATCAGGTCTCAGCCTTCAATGTGTGACGGATTTGCCTACCACACGGCCTACACCCTTACCCGGGACAACCACCGCCCGGGCTGGACTACCTTCCTGCGTCACCCCATCGCTCACCTACTACCAGTCTGGGCCACCGGCTCCACCACTCCGTGCTTGTCCGAAGACGCACACGACGGCTTCACGGGCTTAGCATCGCTGGGTTCAGCGCTGGCGCTTCAAAGCGGGTACCGGAATATCAACCGGTTGTCCATCGACTACGCCTGTCGGCCTCGCCTTAGGTCCCGACTTACCCTGGGCAGATCAGCTTGACCCAGGAACCCTTAGTCAATCGGCGCACACGTTTCCCACGTGTGTATCGCTACTCATGCCTGCATTCTCACTCGTGAACCGTCCACAACTCGCTTCCACGGCTGCTTCACCCGGCACACGACGCTCCCCTACCCATCACAGCGGGCGTTGGCCCTCATGCTGCAATGACACGACTTCGGCGGTACGCTTGAGCCCCGCTACATTGTCGGCGCGGAATCACTTGACCAGTGAGCTATTACGCACTCTTTCAAGGGTGGCTGCTTCTAAGCCAACCTCCTGGTTGTCTCTGCGACTCCACATCCTTTCCCACTTAGCGTACGCTTAGGGGCCTTAGTCGATGCTCTGGGCTGTTTCCCTCTCGACCATGGAGCTTATCCCCCACAGTCTCACTGCCGCGCTCTCACTTACCGGCATTCGGAGTTTGGCTAAGGTCAGTAACCCGGTAGGGCCCATCGCCTATCCAGTGCTCTACCTCCGGCAAGAAACACACGACGCTGCACCTAAATGCATTTCGGGGAGAACCAGCTATCACGGAGTTTGATTGGCCTTTCACCCCTAACCACAGGTCATCCCCCAGGTTTTCAACCCTGGTGGGTTCGGTCCTCCACGAAGTCTTACCTCCGCTTCAACCTGCCCATGGCTAGATCACTCCGCTTCGGGTCTTGAGCGCGCTACTACACCGCCCTATTCGGACTCGCTTTCGCTACGGCTTCCCCACACGGGTTAACCTCGCAACACACCGCAAACTCGCAGGCTCATTCTTCAAAAGGCACGCAGTCACGAGGGCCCGAAGGCCCCGACGCTCCCACGGCTTGTAGGCACACGGTTTCAGGTACTATTTCACTCCGCTCCCGCGGTACTTTTCACCATTCCCTCACGGTACTATCCGCTATCGGTCACCAGGGAATATTTAGGCTTAGCGGGTGGTCCCGCCAGATTCACACGGGATTTCTCGGGCCCCGTGCTACTTGGGTGTCTCTCCAACGAGCCGCATGAGTTTCGACTACGGGGGTCTTACCCTCTACGCCGGACCTTTCGCATGTCCTTCGCCTACCCATACGGTTTCTGACTCGTCTCACGGCCGGCAGACCGTGAAAGAGAGATCCCACAACCCCGCATGCGCAACCCCTGCCGGGTCTCACACGCATACGGTTTGGCCTCATCCGGTTTCGCTCGCCACTACTCCCGGAATCACGGTTGTTTTCTCTTCCTGAGGGTACTGAGATGTTTCACTTCCCCTCGTTCCCTCCACATGCCCTATGTGTTCAGGCATGGGTGACAGCCCATGACGACTGCCGGGTTTCCCCATTCGGAAACCCCCGGATCACAGCCTGGTTGACGGCTCCCCGGGGACTATCGCGGCCTCCCACGTCCTTCATCGGTTCCTGGTGCCAAGGCATCCACCGTGCGCCCTTAAAAACTTGGCCACAGATGCTCGCGTCCACTGTGCAGTTCTCAAGCAACGACCAGCCACCCACCACCCCCGGACCGAACGTCCGGAGTTCACTGGGGCCGGCGTACCGAAGGCCACGAGCACACGCCCGCACCCTCAGACACCCAACAGCGCGCCCGACAGACTGCCGCTCACCCCTTCCGTTCCACGCTCTCACGAGCAGTACTAGAAAGACCGAACCGGTCACACCTGCCGACTAATCAACGTTCCACCCATGAGCAACCAGCATCGGACGTGCGCCGATGTACTGGCCCCTGACCCGGCCCCCGAAGGGAACCAGGTGAGAAGTGCTCCTTAGAAAGGAGGTGATCCAGCCGCACCTTCCGGTACGGCTACCTTGTTACGACTTCGTCCCAATCGCCAGTCCCACCTTCGACAGCTCCCTCCCACAAGGGGTTGGGCCACCGGCTTCGGGTGTTACCGACTTTCGTGACGTGACGGGCGGTGTGTACAAGGCCCGGGAACGTATTCACCGCAGCAATGCTGATCTGCGATTACTAGCAACTCCGACTTCATNNANNNGNNNTNNNNANGTNA
>NZ_CP095474.1:1336588-1351442 GCF_023614315.1 Streptomyces sudanensis
CNGNGACCGGNTTTTGNGATTCGCTCCGCCTCACGGCTTCGCAGCTCTTTGTACCGGCCATTGTAGCACGTGTGCAGCCCAAGACATAAGGGGCATGATGACTTGACGTCGTCCCCACCTTCCTCCGAGTTGACCCCGGCAGTCTCCTGTGAGTCCCCATCACCCCGAAGGGCATGCTGGCAACACAGAACAAGGGTTGCGCTCGTTGCGGGACTTAACCCAACATCTCACGACACGAGCTGACGACAGCCATGCACCACCTGTATACCGACCACAAGGGGGCGACCATCTCTGGCCGTTTCCGGTATATGTCAAGCCTTGGTAAGGTTCTTCGCGTTGCGTCGAATTAAGCCACATGCTCCGCTGCTTGTGCGGGCCCCGTCAATTCCTTTGAGTTTTAGCCTTGCGGCCGTACTCCCCAGGCGGGGAACTTAATGCGTTAGCTGCGGCACCGACGACGTGGAATGTCGCCAACACCTAGTTCCCAACGTTTACGGCGTGGACTACCAGGGTATCTAATCCTGTTCGCTCCCCACGCTTTCGCTCCTCAGCGTCAGTAATGGCCCAGAGATCCGCCTTCGCCACCGGTGTTCCTCCTGATATCTGCGCATTTCACCGCTACACCAGGAATTCCGATCTCCCCTACCACACTCTAGCCTGCCCGTATCGAATGCAGACCCCGAGTTAAGCCCGGGCTTTCACATCCGACGCGACAAGCCGCCTACGAGCTCTTTACGCCCAATAATTCCGGACAACGCTTGCGCCCTACGTATTACCGCGGCTGCTGGCACGTAGTTAGCCGGCGCTTCTTCTGCAGGTACCGTCACTTGCGCTTCTTCCCTGCGGNATAGGTTTACAACCCGAAGGCCGTCATCCCTCACGCGGCGTCGCTGCATCAGGCTTGCGCCCATTGTGCAATATTCCCCACTGCTGCCTCCCGTAGGAGTCTGGGCCGTGTCTCAGTCCCAGTGTGGCCGGTCGCCCTCTCAGGCCGGCTACCCGTCGTCGCCTTGGTGAGCCGTTACCTCACCAACAAGCTGATAGGCCGCGGGCTCATCCTGCACCGCCGGAGCTTTCCACCGCCATCGGATGCCCGAAGCGGTCGTATCCGGTATTAGACCCCGTTTCCAGGGCTTGTCCCAGAGTGCAGGGCAGATTGCCCACGTGTTACTCACCCGTTCGCCACTAATCCCCCACCGAAGCGGGTTCATCGTTCGACTTGCATGTGTTAAGCACGCCGCCAGCGTTCGTCCTGAGCCAGGATCAAACTCTCCGTGAATGTCTCCCCGTGATCGGGGCGAACCACTCGCGTCGAGCGGAACCAGGGAAAGGAATGATCCCCCCGGTCCTCAGCATCCTCGCTGTGTTCTTCAAAGGAACCACATCCCCGCAGATCCCTGCAGAGACGGGGTTATCAACATATCTGGCGTTGATTTTTGGCACGCTGTTGAGTTCTCAAGGAACGAACGCTTCCTTCGTACTCACCCACCAGAACTTCCGGCAGGCTTTCCTCCGGGCGCTTTCCCTTCGGTGTTTCCAACCTTACCAGATCCGTTTTCCGTCCCGTTCCCGGTCCGGATTCCGATTCCAGCGGCCGATTGGAAGGCCTCCGCCTTTCGGCTTTCCCCTACTTTAGCGGATTCCCCGCGGTGCTCATAATCGAGCCCTTCGAAATGAATTCCGGCATGCCGAAACCCGTCCCGTCAGGGGGAAGATCGCTTTGGTAGAGGTGTGGCCGCTCCAGGGGTGCTGATACAGCGTGCCCCGGCTCCTGCGGCTCGGTCGAGCTTAGGTGCCCCGACCCTCGGAGTCAAGCCCTCCTCCGGCGCGGTGTGTGCGCCCGGTACGGGCTCACCGTCGGGTCCCCGTCGATCCAGAACCGCCAGGGGTGCACCGCTCCCTCGCCGCCCACGCCGGTGCGCGGACCGATGCGTATCCGGTCGGGGGCGGCGGGGACACCCGTCAGCACCGACAGCGGGGAGTCCGGGCCGGCGCAGGCGTCGGCGCCGTCCAGGGTGCGGTCGACGTCCAGTGCCGTGGCGAGTCGGGCCGGCCCCTTGGCCAGTTCCCCGTCGTACCGGGCCGAGAGGCGGCGGCGCCGGGCCAGCTCGTGGCCGGTGCGGACCTCCCCCGCGCGCAACAGGACCCCGCTCGCGGTGCCCTCCGGGCCGCACACCAGGTTCATGCAGTGCCACATTCCGTAGGTGAAGTAGACGTACACGTGGCCGGGCGGGCCGAACATGACGGCGTTCCTCGCCGTGCGGCCGCGGTAGGCGTGCGAACCGGGGTCGGCTTCGCCCGCGTACGCCTCCACCTCCGTGAGGCGGAGTTCGATGGGGCCGTCGTCCGTCATCCGTACGAGGGTCCGGCCGAGCAGGTCCGGGGCGACCTCCAGTACGGGGCGGTCGAAGAAGTCCCGGGGCAGCGGCGTGCGGTCGAGGCTCTCGATCATGTTGAACGAGCGTACCCGGGTGGCGCCGGGAACCGGCTACGGTCTTCCCGGCGTACGCGTAAGTGGGCCGAGGACCGAGAAGGAGTGGACATGGGCTTCAAAAAGCTGCTCGCGAGCCTGGGGGCGGGCGGGGCCGGCGTCGAGACCGTGCTGACCGAGTCGAACGTGGTGCCCGGCGGCGTCGTCCAGGGCGAGGTGCGGATCCAGGGCGGTTCGGTCGCGCAGGAGGTCCAGAGCCTGTCGCTCGGATTCCAGGCCCGGGTCGAGGTCGAGGGCGGCGACCAGGAGGTGAGGCAGGACGTCGAGTTCGGCAGGACGCAGATCGGCGGTTCCTTCACCGTCCAGGCCGGCGCCGTGCACGTCGTGCCGTTCGGGCTGGAGATCCCGTGGGAGATGCCCGTCAACTGCATCGGCGGGCAGCGGCTGCACGGCATGGAGATCGGGGTGAGGACGGAGCTGGCGATCGCGCGGGCCGTGGACTCCGGCGACCTGGACCCGATCAGCGTGCACCCGCTGCCGGCGCAGCAGGCGATCCTCGACGCGTTCGTGCGGCTGGGGTTCCGCCTCAGGAGCGCCGACATGGAGCAGGGGCACATCCGCGGGACGCGGCAGCGGCTGCCGTTCTACCAGGAGATCGAGTTCCTGCCGCCGCAGCACTACCGGGGGCTGAACCAGGTCGAGCTGTCCTTCGTCGCCGACGGGCGGGAGATGGACGTGGTGCTGGAGATGGACAAGAAGGCCGGGCTCTTCAGCGAGGGCAGCGACTCGTACCGCTGCTTCGTGGTCCGGCTGGACGACTACCAGAGCACCGACTGGGCGGCGTACCTCAACCAGTGGCTCGCCGACGTCGGCGGGCGCCGCAGCTGGCTCTAGGCTCGGGGGTGAAGATCCCCAATGATCGGAGGTTCTGACGTGACCGAGGCGAAGAGGCCGCCGCTCCCCCATGACTTCCACCCGCCGGTGCCGTCGTTCACCGTGGTGAGCGACGACGTCGCGCCGGGGGGCGTGCTGGCGGACGCGCAGGTGCACGCGAAGGGGAACACCTCCCCGCACCTGCGCTGGGAGGGCTTTCCGGCGGAGACGAAGAGCTTCGCCGTGACGTGCTTCGACCCGGACGCGCCGACGGGCAGCGGGTTCTGGCACTGGGTGCTGTTCGACATCCCGGCGTCCGTGACGGAGCTGCCGGCGGGCGCGGGGGGCGGGGGCTTCGAGGGGCTGCCCGAGGGTGCGGTGCACGTCCGCAACGACTACGGGTCGAAGGACTTCGGCGGTGCCGCGCCTCCGCCCGGGGACGGCCCCCACCGGTACGTCTTCACCGTGTACGCGGTGGACCGGGAGCGGTTGGGGCCGGACTCCGACGCGACCCCGGCCGCCGTCGGCTTCAACCTGCGGTTCCACACGCTGGCGCGGGCGCAGTTGGTCGGGGAGTACGAGACACCCGCGGAGGGCTGAACGTTCGCCTTCCGTTCGCCCGCCCCTGGCCCGTGTGAGGCCGGGGGCGGGCATTTTCTTGCCTGCGGATATTGCGTTGTCCCGTTCGGTGCCGCCCCTCCAGAGTTGGTCCAGGCGCGTCAGGGGGACGGCCGGCACACGGAGGTGGGCGCAATGCGGGACACGCTGGTTCTCAACGCGAGCTTCGAGCCGCTGTCGACGGTGTCGCTGCACCGGGCGGTGGTGCTGGTGCTGCAGGACAAGGCCGTCGTGGAGCAGGCCCATCCGGAGCTCCGGCTGCGGGCGGCCCAGGTCGAGCTGCCGGTGCCGCGGGTGATCAGGTTGTGCCGGTACGTGCGGGTGCCGTTCCGAAGACACGCGCCGTGGTCGCGGCGGGGTGTGCTGGTGCGGGACCAGTACCGGTGCGCGTACTGCGGGCGGCGCGCGACGACGGTCGACCACGTCGTGCCGCGGTCGCAGGGGGGTGCGGACTCCTGGCTGAACACGGTCGCGTCGTGCGCGGAGGACAACCACCGCAAGGCGGACCGTACGCCGGAGGAGGCGGACATGCCGCTGCTGCGCCGGCCGTTCGTGCCGAGTCCCGCGGACGCGATGCTGCTGGCGCTGCGGGCCGGTGAGCGGTCGGAGCTGCCGGAGTGGCTGGCGGTCCAGCGGCCGGAGGCCGCGGCCGCCTGAGCGCGGTCGCGGGTGGAGCCCGTCCCCGGTGTGCGGCCGGGGCGGGCTTCTCGGTCATCGGGTGGTGAGCTGGAGGATCGCGGCGCCGCCGATGACGACGATCACGACGCGGAGGACCCTGGCGGGCAGGCGCCGGCCGACGCGGGCTCCGAGCTGGCCGCCGATGGTGGAGCCGACGGCGATGAGGGCGACGGCGGTCCAGTCGAAGTGGGCGGTGAAGACGAAGAACAGGGCGGCGACGGTGTTGACGACGGCCGCGAGGATGTTCTTCGCGGCGTTGAGGCGCTGGAGGGTGTCGTCGAGCAGCATGCCCATGAGGGAGAGGTAGACGATTCCCTGGGCGGCGGTGAAGTACCCGCCGTAGACGCTGGCCAGGAGCAGGCCGGTGAAGAGGAGGGGGCCGCCGTGGCGGGGGGTGCCGGTGTGGCCGGCGCGTTCGCGGCGGGCCTGGACGGCGCGGGTGATGCGGGGCTGGAGGACGACGAGGACCAGCGCCAGGGTGACGAGGACGGGGACGACCGTCTCGAAGGCGGTGGCGGGGAGGACGGTGAGGAGGGCGGCGCCGCCGAGTCCGCCGACGGCGGCGGCGACGGCGAGGCGCAGGACGCGGTCGCGCTGGCCGGTGAGTTCGGCGCGGTAGCCGATGGCCCCGCTGATGGATCCGGGGATCAGGCCGAGGGCGTTGGAGACCGTGGCGGTGACCGGGGGGAGGCCGGTGGCGAGGAGGACGGGGAACGTGATGAGCGTGCCCGATCCGACGATCGTGTTGATGGTGCCCGCGCCGACACCGGCGGCGAAGACGGCGAGCATCTCCCAGAGCGTCACTGTGCCCCCGTGCGGAATCGGTGGTGGGTGAACCGATCATGCACGAGGGCACCGGAGCGGGTCGACCGGGGGGTGGTTCCCGGTCAGTCGGAGGCGGGGTCCTGCCGGTGTCGTTCCTTCGAGGAGGTGTCGAAGCCGGAGGCGCCGTTGCCGAGGTTGCCGAAGGCCCCGGAGAGGCCCTTGAGGGCGTCGCCGATCTCGCTGGGCACGATCCAGAGCTTGTTGGCGTCGCCCTCGGCGATCTTCGGGAGCATCTGGAGGTACTGGTAGGAGAGCAGCTTCTGGTCGGGGTCGCCCGCGTGGATGGCCTCGAAGACGGTGCGGACCGCCTGGGCCTCGCCCTCGGCGCGCAGGGCCGCCGCCTTGGCCTCGCCCTCGGCGCGGAGGATCGCGGACTGCTTCTCGCCCTCCGCGGTGAGGATCTGGGACTGGCGGATTCCCTCGGCGGTGAGGATCGCGGCGCGCTTGTCGCGGTCGGCGCGCATCTGCTTCTCCATCGAGTCCTGGATGGAGGTGGGCGGCTCGATGGCCTTGAGTTCCACGCGGTTGACGCGGATGCCCCACTTGCCGGTGGCCTCGTCGAGGACGCCGCGGAGGGCGGCGTTGATCTCCTCGCGGGAGGTGAGGGTGCGCTCCAGGTCCATGCCGCCGATGATGTTGCGCAGGGTGGTGACGGTGAGCTGCTCGATCGCCTGGATGTAGCTGGCGACCTCGTACGTCGCGGCGCGGGCGTCGGTCACCTGGTAGTAAATGACCGTGTCGATGTTGACGACCAGGTTGTCCTGGGTGATGACGGGCTGGGGCGGGAAGGGGACGACCTGTTCGCGCAGGTCGATGCGGTTGCGGATCGTGTCGATGAACGGGACGACGATGTTGAGGCCCGCGTTGAGGGTGCGGGTGTAGCGGCCGAAGCGTTCCACGATGGCGGCGCTGGCTTGTGGGATGACCTGGATCGTCTTGATCAGGGCGATGAAGACTAGCACCACCAGGATGACCAGAACGATGATGACTGATGGCATCGTGCTCCCCGTGCCCTTCGCTGCCGGTTGTTGTCCGTGATCGATTTTCCCAGACGTCGGGCGGTCATGTGGGCGGTTCGGCCGGTTGCCCCGGCGATCTGCCTCTGCGCGACGCCGTGTGACGGCGTGTCACATGACGACGGCGGTCGCCCCGTCGATGTCGATGACGTCGACCTGGCTGCCCGGTTCGAAGACCTGGTCGGGGGCGTAGGAGCGGGCGGACCAGACCTCGCCGGCGAGCTTAACGCGCCCTCCGGAGGCGTCGACCGTCTCCAGGACGAGGGCCTGACGGCCCTTCAGGGCGTCCACGCCGGTGGCGTGGGCCGGCTGCCCCCGGCGCTGCCGGGCCGCGATGGGCCGTACGACGGCGAGGAGCGCGACGGACACGACGACGAAGACGATGACCTGGGCCACCACTCCGAAGCCGAGTCCCGCGGTGGCGGCGCCCGCGACCGCCCCCAGGGAGAACATGCCGAATTCGGGCATCGCGGTGATGACGAGCGGGATGCCCAGTCCCACCGCCGCGATCAGCCACCAGACCCATGCGTCGATGTCCACGCCGTCATCGTAGGCGCGCGGGCCCGCCGGGGACAGGGGGCCCCGGAGCCGGCGGGTGGGCCTCCGGCTCCCCGGCGGCCGTACGCCCCGCGGCCCCGGGGCGCGTGCGGCGGGGTCAGCCGAGCGGGAGGCCCTGGGCGGTGTAGCGGTCGCCGACGCGCTCGACGACGAGGGGCAGGCCGAAGCAGCGGCTGAGGTTGCGGGAGGTCAGTTCGGTCTCGACGGGGCCGGCGGCGAGCACCTTGCCCTGACGGATCATCAGGACGTGGGTGAAGCCCGGCGGGACCTCCTCGACGTGGTGCGTGACCATGATCATGGAGGGGGCGTGCGGGTCGCGGGCGAGGCGGCCGAGGCGGCGGACGAGGTCCTCGCGGCCGCCGAGGTCGAGGCCGGCGGCGGGCTCGTCGAGGAGGAGGAGCTCGGGGTCGGTCATCAGGGCGCGGGCGATGAGGGTCCGCTTGCGCTCGCCCTCGGAGAGGGTGCCGAACCTGCGGTCCAGGAATTCGGACATGCCGAGGCGGTCGAGGAAGGCGCGGGCGCGGTCCTCGTCGACGGCCTCGTAGTCCTCCCGCCAGGTGGCGGTCATGCCGTACGCCGCGGTGAGGACGGTCTGGAGGACGGTCTGCCGCCCGGGCAGCTTCTCGGCCATGGCGATGCCGGCCATGCTGACGCGGGGGCGCAGGTCGAAGACGTCGACCTTGCCGAGCTGCTCGCCGAGGACGCGGACGGTGCCGCGGGTGGGGAAGAGGTAGGTGGAGGCGACGTTCAGGAGGGTGGTCTTGCCGGCGCCGTTGGGGCCGAGGACGGCCCAGCGCTCGCCCTCCTCGACCGACCAGGAGACCCCGTCCACCAGAGCGCGTCCGTCGCGGACCACGGATACGTCCACCAGCTCCAGTACATCGCCCATGAGCGCGTTGTCTCCCCTTGCGGTCGTCGCTTCGTCGTCGTCCCCGTGCGGATCGCCGCGGAGCGGCGGGCGCGGGTTCCCTGGGAAAACCTACGCCACCGACGGCGGGGGCCGTACTCGTGGGGGCCGGTACCTAGGCTGGGAGCCATGCTTTCGGAACCACGTTCAGGACGGTTGGCCGCATGGGGGAACGCCCTGCTGGCCGGGTTGGTGTCGCCGGACGAGGCGGTGGGCGCGATCGTCGGCGACGACGCGCCGCACCGCGTGGCGGGCCTGCCGGGTGAGCCGGGGCCCGTGGGGCTGACCCTGGCCCTGGGGCGGCTGCGGTCGCTGGGGGTCGCCGGGTGGCGGGTGGCGCTGCCCGTGCCGGGGCATCCGCTGGGGTTGAGCGGGCCGCCGGAGTTCAACGCGCGGGCGCTCGACGCGGGCGAGGCGGCGGTCGGGCACGGGGCCGGGTTCGGGCTCGTGCCGGAGGTGACCGGGGCGGGCCCGGCCGGGGACGTGCACGTCGGGGTCGTGTGGCACTGCCTGCCGGTGCGGCAGGCGCCCGCGGCGGACGTGCCGTCGCTGGGCGAGGCGGAGCGGGAGCTGGCGGAGGCGCTGAGGGAGGCCACGGCGGTGCTGACGCGGCTGAACGTGGCGGCCTCGGGCCCGGTCGCGGAGGCCGCCCTGGACGCCTACCGGGCGCGGGCGGATGCCGGGGGCGAGGTGCTGGCGCCGGGGTACCCGCCGAGGGCGGCGCGGGTGCTGGAGCTGGCGCGGCGGGTNNNNCGGCNGCNCNNCGCNNGCNGTNGGGGGCGGGCACGGCGGTGCGGTGAGCGCGTCGGAGATGGCGGCGCGGACGGAGGCGCTGCGGCCGGTGGAGCGGGTGGCGCGGCGGGCGCGGGTCGCGGCGTTCAACGCGTACGTGGAGGAGCGGGAGCGCGGCCGTCCCTGAGGGGCCGGGACGTCCGGGCGGTGGCGGCCGGGCCCGGTGCGGGACCGGCCGGGCGGCCGGGCCCGAGCGGTCGGGCGGTCAGGCGGTCAGGCGGTCAGGCGGTCAGGCGGTCAGGCGGTCAGGCCGTGGCGTACGGCCCACAGGGCGGCCTGGGTGCGGTCGGCGAGGTCCAGCTTCATGAGGATGTTGGAGACGTGGGTCTTCACGGTCTTCTCGGACAGGACGAGCGCGCGGGCGATCTCCCTGTTGGAGCGGCCGTCGGCGATCAGGCCGAGGACCTCGCGCTCCCGCTCGGTGAGGGTGCCGCCGCGCCCCCCGGACCCGCCGTTCGCCTGGTCCTGGCCGAGCAGTGCCCCCGCCACCTCCGGCTGGAGCAGGACGTGTCCGGCGTGGACGGCGCGGATGGCGCCGGCCAGGGCGTCCGGGTCGACGTCCTTGTAGACGTACCCGGTGGCGCCGGCGCGCAGGGCGGGGACGGCCGTGCGCTGCTCGGTGAAGCTGGTGACGACCAGCACCTTCGCCGGGTTGCCCAGCTCGCGGAGCCTGCGGAGGGCCTCGATGCCGTCCGTGCCGGGCATCTTCACGTCCATGAGGACGACGTCGGGGCGCAGCTCCTCCGTACGGGCGACGCCCTCCGCGCCGTCCGCGGCCTCGCCGACGACCTCGATGTCGTCCTGGACCTCCAGGAAGGTGCGCAGCCCGCGGCGGACGACCTGGTGGTCGTCGACGAGGAGGACGCGGATGACCCGCCCCTCCCCCGCGCCCGCGGTGCGGTCCTTCTCCTCGTCAGCCACCGGGAACCTCCATCTCGATCGTGGTGCCCTCGCCGGGTGCCGAGTGCACGGCGAGCCGGCCGCCGACGCCGCTCGCCCGGTCCCGCATGGACACCAGCCCCAGGTGGCGGCCGGCGCGGCGGATCGCACGCGGGTCGAAGCCCCTGCCGTCGTCGGCGACGGTGAGGCGGGCGCCCTGGCCGTGCCGGGCGAGCCGGACGGCGACCTCGCCGGCCCCGGAGTGGCGCAGGGCGTTGTGCAGGGCCTCCTGGGCCACGCGGAGCAGCGCCTCCTCCTGGGAGGCGGGCAGGGCCCGTATGCCGCCCCCGTCGAAGGTGATGCGGGCGGTGTGGGCCCGGTCGAGGACCTGGACGTGGGCACGCAGGGTGTGGACCAGGCCGTCCTCCTCGAGCGCGGCGGGGCGCAGTTCGACCACCGCGGCCCGCAGTTCGTCGGCGGCCTCCGCGGCGAGAACGGCGACCTGCTGGAGCTCGGTCCTGGCGCGGACGGGGTCCCGGTCGACGAGGGCGGCGGCGGCCTGGGCGGTGAGCCGCAGGGAGAACAGCTTCTGGCTCACCGCGTCGTGCAGTTCGTGGGCGAGGCGGGAGCGCTCCTCGGCGATGGTCAGCTCGCGGCTGCGCTCGTGGAGGCGGGCGTTGGTGAGGGCGATGGCGGCGTGCTGGGCGAGGATGCCGAGGAGTTCCTCGTCCTCGGCGGTGAAGCCGCAGCCGCCGCCGGGCGAGGGGCAGCGCTTGTTCGCGAGGAACAGGGCGGCGATCGTCTCGTCGCCGTCGCGGACGGGCAGGCCGAGGAAGTCGGACATGTCGGGATGGGCGGAGGGCCAGCCCCCGAAGCGTGGGTCCCGGCGGACGTCGGCGAGGCGTTCGGGCCGCTCGCCGTGGAGCATCGCGGCGAGGATGCCGTGCTGGCGGGGCAGGGGGCCGATGGCCTTCCACTGCTCGTCGCTGATCCCGTCGACCACGAACTGGGCGAAGCCCCCGTGGTCGTCCGGGACGCCGAGCGCCGCGTACTCGGCGTCGAGCAGCTCGCGGGCGGAGGCCACGATGGTCTTGAGGACGTCGCGGACCTCCAGCTGCCTGCTCATCTCCAGCAGGGCCGTGCTCACCGCGGCGAGGCCGGAGCGGGGTCGTCCGATCATGCGACCACCGTACCCAGGGGGTGCGGCGGCCCGTATCCGCCTGCGGGCGGCGGCGTCCGGGACGGAGGACCTAGGTCTTCCGCAGGCGCCACGACACCTCAGAAGCCCCTCACGCAGGGCATTGCCATCGCAACCTCACGTGAACCGGTCGGGCTCCCGATGTGAGGCCGCACATAGGGCCCAGATCACGTACGAAACTCCGTAGTGGCACCTTAACCGGACGAATCGCCCTGGTCATACGAGCATGTTTGCCCGAATTTGCCCACCTGTCGCACCTCCCGATCCACTAGCCGAGGTCGTAGGTCACAGCTTTGCCAGGGGTTTTCGCAGTCGCTAAGAATTACTGCCGTCGCCCGCCAAGTCCGGCGTAGCGCCGCCCCGGCGTGCGACTTCCGCGATTCGAAGAGGTACGACTGTATGTTCCCGTCCAGCACTCCTGGTCTCAGCCGTCTCAAGAAGAACCACAAGCTCTCCCTGGCCGCCGTGGCCGCCGTCGGCGCCACCGCCCTCTCCCTCTCGGTGGTGCCGGGCTCCGCCTCGGCCGAGTCGGAGGTCAAGGAGGTGGCCGCCGCCCCGGCCGCCGCCTGGAGCGGTTACCGGACCGCGGACCTGCAGGCCGGCATCGCCGGGCAGAAGTCGGCGTTCGAGGTGAAGGCCGAGGCCGCGGCCAAGGCGAAGGCCGAGACCGCCGCCGCGACGAAGGCCAAGGCGGAGGCCGCCGCCAAGCTGAAGGCCGCCGTGGCGAAGGCGAAGGCCGAGACCGCCGCCAAGGAGCGCGCCGCCGCCCAGGCCGCCGCGAGCCGCGCCGCCGCCCGCACGCCGGTCTACGCGAACAACCTCGACGGATGGATCCGCGAGGCGCTGGACATCATGGAGAAGCACGACATCCCCGGCAGCTACGAGGGCATCCACCGCAACATCATGCGGGAGTCCAGCGGCAACCCGAACGCGATCAACGACTGGGACATCAACGCCCGCAACGGCGTCCCGTCGATCGGCCTGCTCCAGGTCATCAAGCCGACCTTCGACGCGTACCACGTCCCCGGCACCAAGAAGAGCCAGTGGGACCCGGTCGCCAACATCGTCGCCGCGTGCAACTACGCCGCGGACCGCTACGGCTCCATGGACAACGTGGACAGCGCGTACTGATCCGGCGCGGGCACGGACGAGGGCGGCACCCCCGGCGGGGTGCCGCCCTTCACGCGCGCGCGGCGCGGGTCACTTCCGCATGACCTCCGGCTCGTGGCGGCGCAGCAGGCGCGCCACGACGAAGCCCAGGACGGCGGCCATGACGACCAGCACCGCCACGTTCATCCCCCACTGGCCGGCGCTGTGGTCCCACAGCGGGTCCAGGTCGGTGGGGTTCTGGTGGTCCCACGGCGGCATGAGGTGCGCCAGGTCGAGGGTGGCGCCCGCACCGGCGATGGCCCAGCGGGACGGCATGAGCCAGGCGAACTGCTCCAGGCCCGGCGAGCCGTAGACCTTGAACAGGATGCCGGTGAAGACGACCTGGACGATCGCGAACATGACCAGCAGCGGCATGGTCTTCTCGGCGGTCTTCACCAGGGACGAGATGACCAGGCCGACCATCATCGACGTCAGGCCGAGCGCGATGACGACGACGCACAGCTCGACGGCGGGCGGCATGATCAGGCCCTCGGCGGGCAGCTCGCGCGGGGTGAAGCCGATGGCGCAGATGATGACGCCCTGGAAGGCCGTGATGAGGCCGAGGACGATCACCTTGGACATCAGGTACGCCGAACGGGACAGGCCGGTGGCGCGTTCCCGTTCGTAGATCACCCGTTCCTTGATCAGCTCCCGCACGGAGTTGGCGGCGCCCGAGAAGCACATGCCGACCGCGAGGATGAGCATGATCGTTCCGGCGTCGCCGTTGAACCGCGACGGCGGCTTCGGCGGGGCGAGGCCGAAGTCGGCCGGGATGACCACGGAGACCGCGCCGAGGACCGCCGGGAGGATGACCATCAGGGCGAGGAAGCCGCGGTCGGAGGCGATCACCGAGACGTACCGGCGGATCAGGGTCCACAGCTGCGCGCCCCAGCTCTGCGGCTTGGGCGGCTTGGCCGCGGACTGCGCCGGCATCTGGACCGGCTGCGCGGCGACGGCGTCGATGTCGGCCGCGTACAGCTGGTAGTGCTGGGAGCCCTTCCAGCGGCCGGCCCAGTCGTAGTCGCGGTAGTTCTCGAAGGCGGAGAACACGTCCGCCCACGTCTCGTACCCGAAGAAGTTCAGCGCCTCCTCGGGCGGGCCGAAGTAGGCCACCGAACCGCCGGGCGCCATCACCAGCAGCTTGTCGCAGAGCGCCAGCTCGGCGACGGAGTGGGTGACGACCAGGACCGTGCGGCCGTCGTCGGCGAGACCGCGCAGCAGCTGCATGACGTCGCGGTCCATACCCGGGTCGAGACCGGAGGTCGGCTCGTCCAGGAAGATCAGGGACGGCTTGGTCAGCAGCTCCAGGGCCACGGACACGCGCTTGCGCTGGCCGCCGGAGAGGGAGGTGACCTTCTTCTCCTTGTGGATGTCCAGCTTCAGCTCGCGCAGCACCTCGTCGATCCGGGCCTCGCGCTCGGCCGTGGCGGTGTCGCCCGGAAAGCGGAGCTTCGCCGCGTACCGCAGGGCCTTCTGGACGGTCAGCTCCTTGTGGAGGATGTCGTCCTGCGGGACCAGGCCGATGCGCTGGCGCAGCTCGGCGAACTGCTTGTAGAGGCTGCGGTTGTCGTACAGGACGTCGCCCTGGTCGGCGGGGCGGTAGCCGGTGAGCGCCTTGAGGAGCGTCGACTTGCCGGAACCGGACGGGCCGATGACGCCGATCAGCGACTTCTCCGGGACGCCGAAGGAGACGTCCTTGAGGATCTGCTTGCCGCCGTCGACGGTGACGGTGAGGTGCCGGGCCGAGAAGGAGACCTCGCCGGTGTCGACGAACTCCTCCAGGCGGTCGCCGACGATCCGGAACGTCGAGTGGCCGACACCCACGATGTCGTTGGGGCCGATGAGGACGGTCCCCGACTTCGCCATCGGCTGGCCGTTGACGTACGTGCCGTTGTGCGAACCGAGGTCGCGCAGCTCGAAGCGGCCGTCGGGGTGCGCCGTGAACTCGGCGTGGTGGCGCGATACCTGGAGGTCGGAGACGACCAGTTCGTTCTCGAGCGCGCGGCCGATGCGCATGACGCGGCCCAGGGCCAGCTGGTGGAAGGTGGTGGGGCTGCGGTCCCCGCCGTGGACGGGGGGCCCGGGCGCCTTGTGGACCGCCCCGCCGCCACCTTGCTGTGGGACCTGTCGGGGACCGGGCCGCTCCTGGTGGGGCTGCGCCGCGTGGGGCTGCTGCGGCTGCCGGTCGGGCCACGGCTGCTGGACCTGCGGAGCCTGAGACTGCGGGACCTGGGCGTGCGCGGCCTGGGGCTGCGCGGCCTGGGCGTGGGCGGCCTGGGCGT
The DNA here is from genome assembly GCF_023614315.1 of Streptomyces sudanensis. NCBI lineage: Bacteria > Bacillati > Actinomycetota > Actinomycetes > Kitasatosporales > Streptomycetaceae > Streptomyces > Streptomyces sudanensis. The sequence goes on from NZ_CP095474.1 coordinate 1,350,795, forward strand.
GCGGGGCCCGGGCGTCGTACGCACCGGCGGGCACGGCATGGGCGGCGGCACCGGCGGCACCGGCGAAGTCCAGCCGCGGGCCGTCGGTGGGGTTGCCCAGGTGCACCGAGACACCCGGTCCGATTTCCATCTGGTGGATCCGCTGGCCCTGTGCGTAGGTGCCGTTGGTGGAGCCGTGGTCCTCGATGACCCAGCTCCTCCCGCCCCAGCTCACCGTGGCGTGCCGCCACGAGACCCTGGCGTCGTCGATCACCACCTCACCCTGCGGGTCGCGCCCGAGGGTGTACGACCTGGACGGATCGAGGGTCCAGGTCCTTCCGTTCAGTTCCAGTACGAGTTCCGGCACTCCATGCCCCACGTGGTTGTCCCCCGAGGTACCCCCGTCGTCGGGAGTCCAGGGGTGGCGATCATCGAGGGGGAACTATTTCAGGCCCGGTCCCCGATCCGAAAGTCGGGCGCCGCGAAGACCGCGGAAGCACGACCGGGCGGGCCGGCGAATGGGGTCATCGCCGCTCTACCCGGGCATCCCGCCCTCCGGCCGGACGGCGACCGGGGGGCCCGGAGCGGACGGCGACCGGAGCGGGGCGGTGGCGACCGGGCGCGGGCTCCGTACGGGGCGGGGCNCCNNNNAAACATNNCANGNAGNNA
>NZ_CP095474.1:1351447-1382240 GCF_023614315.1 Streptomyces sudanensis
GGGCGGGGGCTCGTGGCGGGAGGCACCCGCTGGGACCGGAGCCGGGTCCGGTCCGCCTCCGCACCCCTGATCGTCCCGCCGCGCTCCGCCGTCCGTACCGGCCGGAGTCCCGCCGCCTCACGACGGAGCGGGCCCGGCGCCGCCCTCCGGGCGGGCGCCCGCGGGGCGGTGGGTACCTGGAGGGACGGATACGGTGGGAGGACCATGAGCGCATCACAGACCTCAGACGTCCCCACCCTCCTGGTGAAGATCTTCGGGAAGGACCGTCCCGGGATCACCGCCGGACTGTTCGACACCCTCGCCGCGTTCTCCGTGGACGTCGTCGACATCGAGCAGGTCGTCACCCGCGGCCGCATAGTCCTGTGCGCGCTCGTGACCGAGCCGGCCGTCGGCACGGAGGGCCGGCTGCGGGCCACCGTCCACGGCTGGGCCGAGTCGCAGAAGCTCCAGGCGGAGATCATCTCCGGCATCGGCGACAACCGGCCCCGGGGGCACGGACGCTCCCACGTGACCGTCCTCGGCAACCCGCTGACCGCGCAGAACACGGCCGCCATAGCCGCCGTGATCACCCGGGTCGGAGGCAACGTCGACCGTGTCTTCCGGCTGGCGAAGTACCCCGTGACCGCCGTGGAGTTCGCCGTATCCGGCGTCGAGACCGAGCCGCTGCGCACCGCGCTCGCCACCGAGGGTCACGAGCTGGGCGTGGACGTGGCGGTGGTGTCGGCCGGGCTGCACCGCAGGGCGCAGCGGCTGGTGGTCATGGACGTCGACTCGACGCTGATCCAGGACGAGGTCATCGAACTGTTCGCCGCCCACGCGGGGTGCGAGCACGAGGTCGCGGAGATCACCGCCGCGGCGATGCGCGGCGAACTGGACTTCGAGCAGTCGCTGCACGCCCGCGTGGCCCTGCTGGAGGGGCTGGACGAGTCGGTCGTGGACAAGGTGCGCTCCGAGGTGCGGCTGACGCCGGGGGCCCGCACCCTGATCCGCACGCTGAAGCGGCTCGGCTACCAGGTCGGTGTGGTCTCCGGCGGATTCACGCAGGTCACGGACGATCTGAAGGTGCGGCTCGGTCTGGACTTCGCGTCCGCCAACACACTGGAGATCGTCGACGGCAGGCTGACCGGCCGGGTGACCGGTGAGATCGTGGACCGGGCCGGGAAGGCCCGGCTGCTGCGCAGGTTCGCGGCGGAGGCGGGTGTACCGCTCGCGCAGACCGTGGCGGTCGGCGACGGCGCGAACGACCTGGACATGCTGAACGCGGCCGGTCTCGGCGTGGCCTTCAACGCCAAGCCGGTGGTCCGCCGGGCCGCCGACACCGCGGTCAACGTGCCGTTCCTCGACACCGTGCTGTACCTGCTCGGCATCACCCGCGAAGAGGTGGAGGCGGCGGGCACCGTGTCCGTCTGACCCGCACGACCGGTCCCCGGCCGGTGGCCCGGACACCGCGCGGGTGTCCGGGCCGCCGTCGCCGGTGCGCCGGGCCGGTGCGCCGGACGTCAGGCGTGCGGCGTCAGGCGTGCGGCGACCAGAAGTCGGCGAGCCTGCAGGCGCCGTGCTCCAGGGACTTCCACTCGCCGTCGAACGTGAGGACGGCGAAAGCGGAGGTCGGGAAGCCACTGCGGTTCATCCTGGGCAGGATGTCGCCCTCGGCCTCGCCGGCGAGGGCGTCGGCGAGGGCGTGGACGCCCGGATTGTGCCCGACGAGGAGGAGGTCCCTCACCTCGTCGGGCGTCTCGTTGAGCAACGCGATCAGTTCGCCGAGGGACGCTTCGTAGATGCGCTCGTCGTAGAGGGTCCTGGGCCGCTGGGGCAGCTCGGAGACCACCAGCTTCCACGTCTCACGGGTGCGCACGGCGGTCGAGCACAGGGTCAGGTCGGGGGCGATGCCGGCCCCGGCGAGCCGGCGCCCGGCGAGGGGCGCCTCCTGGCGGCCGCGGTCGGCGAGCGGACGCTCGTGGTCGGAGCCCTGGGACCATTCGGCTTTGGCATGCCGGAGTAGCACGATCCTGCGAGGTGTATCGACGCTCATGTCCCCAGCTTCGCACGAAGTGGACTTCGCGGCGCAGGGCGTTGACGTGCCCGGTCCGCGGGGCAGGGGGCGCGGTCAGCGCGTGACGGTGTACCGGACGTGGTCGAGGAAGCGGCCTATGGCGGGCTCGCCGCCCGTCGCGCGGGCCTGCCCCGACCCGGCGAGGAGGAACAGCACGGCGAAGGCCGCGGCGGGGAGGGCCACGGCCCACCAGGGGAGCCGGGCGGCCGCCCCGCCGGCACCCCGACCGGCACCCGCACCCCTGCTGCCGTGGCCGGCGCGGAGGGCGGAGGCGGGTGCGGGGATGGCGCGGGTCCTGGTGGGCGTGCGGGCGGACATGGTCGCCTCCGTCGTCGCGGGTCCGTGGTGCGTGGCGGTCCCACGCTACGGAGTGCCCGGCGACGGGCCCATCCGGTTTCCCACCCATTCGACCCTGGTCCTCGCCCCCTAGGGGATCGGGGGACGACCCCACCGTCCCCGGCGGCCGGACCGGGACGGGTCGGCACAAGCCGGACCCGACCGACCCGGACCCGACCGACCCGGACCCGGCCGACCCGGACCCGACCGAGCCGGACCCGACCGAAATGGGCCGGGAGGAGCCGGGAAGGCCTGGGAAGGCCCGGGAGGGGCCCAACCGAGATGGTCCGGGACGGAACAGCCGAAGTCGGGCACACCGGGCCAGGGCCGGTGGAGCCAGGACGGGGGGAATCAGGACGGGTGGGTCAGGGCGAGACGATCGTGGCGATGATCCCGATCACCACTCCGATCGCGAGCATGACGCCGAATACGGCGAGCAGCTTCTTCTGGCCGTTCTGAGGGTTCGGGTCGAGCACAGGCATGGCCCCAGTCTCGCACCCCGAGCCCGGCCCCGGCCGCCCGACCCGAGCACACCGTCCGCAGGCCGATCACTGTCCGGCACGCCGCCGGACTCCGGACGACGGGACGAACGGGGCGAGGGAGACGAACGGGGCGAGGGAGACGAGCAGTACGAGAGACCGAGCCGGGCAAGGGGCCGAACCGGGCAAGGGGCCGAACCGGTCAAGGGGCAGCGGGGCAGCCCGGCCCCGCTCACCCCACCACCGCCGTCCCGTCCCCGGCGTCGGCCGTGGCAGGGAGCGCAGGGCCCGGCACGCGGGGGCGACGCGCACAGGGGCGACAAGCACAGGGGCGACACGCACGGACCGCGGCCCGGCCGCGCGGGACCTCAGGAGCCCGGGCCCGGGAGGGGGTCGTGGCTGATCCAGGCGGCCCGGACCTCCTTCCAGCACCGCTCGGTCAGCTCGACGTAGGCGGTGGCGGCCACCTCGACCGGCAGGCTGTCGATGTCGACGTCCCACCAGCGGGCGCACTCGACGTGCAGCCGCACCCGGTCGGTACGCGGGTAGGGGTTGTGGCAGTACGCGGTGACGTGGGAGCCGTCGACCTCCGTACGGCACGACGCGCCCGCCGCCGCCGGCTCTTGCCCGTCGTCCGCCGCGGCGGGACCCGCCAGCGTGGCGAACCCCGCGAGGAGGGCGGCGGGAACGAGGACGGCGACGGCCGCCAGGGCCGCAACCCGGTGGTGTCGTATCGCCACGGCCACACCTCCTCCCCGGACGCCGGAGGGACACGTCCTTCCGGGCACCGGGGGAAGAATCCACCCGGCTCGACCAGTGTGCCGTACACACGGCGAGGCCGCGCGACGATCAACGGACGGTCGCGCGGCCTCTCCGGGGCCCGATCGGGCGGGGCGGGTGCGGGGCGTCAGGCACCCATGATGTGGACGCCGCCGTCCACGTGGATGATCTCGCCCGTGGTCTTCGGGAAGAAGTCCGACAGCAGGGCGACGACACCGCGGCCGGCCGGCTCCGGGTCGGACATGTCCCAGGCGAGCGGGGAGCGCTCGTCCCAGACCTTGGCCAGGTCGCCGAAGCCCGGGATGGACTTGGCGGCCATCGAGCCGAGCGGGCCGGCGGAGATCAGGTTGCAGCGGATGTCCTGCTTGCCGAGGTCGCGCGCCAGGTAGCGGCTGGTGGCCTCCAGGGCGGCCTTGGCCGGGCCCATCCAGTCGTACTGCGGCCAGGCGAACTGGGCGTCGAAGGTGAGGCCGACCACCGAGCCGCCCTCCTCCATGAGGGGCAGGCAGGCCATCGTCAGCGACTTCAGCGAGAACGCCGAGACGTGCATCGCCGTGGAGACCGACTCGAACGGCGTGTGCAGGAAGTTGCCGCCGAGGGCGTCCTGCGGGGCGAAGCCGATGGAGTGGACGACGCCGTCGAGGCCGCCGAGCTCCTCGCGGACGATGCCCTCGACGCGGGCGAGGTGCTCGTCGTCGGTGACGTCGAGCTCGAAGACCTTGGCGGGCTTCGGCAGCTTCTTGGCGATGCGCTCGGTGAGGGTGGGGCGGGGGAACGCGGTCAGGATGACCTCGGCTCCCTGCTCCTGGGCCACCTTGGCGGTGTGGAACGCGATGGAGGACTCCATCAGCACACCGGTGATGAGGATGCGCTTGCCCTCGAGGATTCCGCTCATGTGACTCAGTGACCCATGCCCAATCCGCCGTCAACGGGGATGACGGCTCCAGTGATGTACGAGGCGTCGTCCGACGCCAGGAAGCGGACCGCGGCCGCGATCTCCTCGGGCTGGGCGTAACGGCCCAGCGGGACCTGCGACACGATGCCCGCGCGCTGCTCGTCGGTGAGCACCTTGGTCATGTCGGTGTCGACGAAGCCGGGCGCGACGACGTTGAAGGTGATGTTGCGGGAGCCGAGCTCGCGCGCGAGGGAGCGGGCGAAGCCGACGAGGCCGGCCTTGGAGGCGGCGTAGTTCGCCTGGCCCGCCGAGCCGAGGAGGCCGACGACGGACGAGATGAGGACGACGCGGCCCTTCTTGGCGCGCAGCATGCCGCGGTTGGCCCGCTTCACGACGCGGAACGTGCCGGTCAGGTTGGTGTCGAGGACGGAGGTGAAGTCGTCCTCGGACATCCGCATGAGCAGCTGGTCCTTGGTGACGCCGGCGTTGGCGACCAGGACCTCCACGGGGCCGTGCCTCTCCTCGATCTCCTTGTAGGCGGTCTCCACCTGCTCGGAGTCGGTGATGTCGCACCGCACGCCCAGGCAGCCCAGCTCCACGAGCTCGGCGGGCGGCTCGCCGGACCGGTAGGTGAACGCGACCTTGTCGCCGGCGTCGGCGAAAGCGCGGGCGATGGCGAGGCCGATGCCCCGGTTGCCTCCGGTGACGAGAACCGAGCGGCTCATCGGATCACCCTTTCGATAGCGGTTCTTTCCCCGCCCGAACGCCCGGACGACGGACGGCGCTGGCAGGCGGCTTCCCCGGAAACCTATCGGTCCCGGACCGCAGGGGGACATTCGGGCACCGACAGTGGCGCTCGGAGCCTCCTGTCGGGTTCCTACAGTCCGATCCTCGGGTCAGTCCGGCATGCCGGGCGCGTCGGCCGGCAGTCCCTCGGTGCGGGCGGTCTCGAACATCCTGCGGTCGTAGGTCACCGGGGCGGTCAGGTCGTCCCGCAGGGAGAGCGCGCTGGCCACATGAACCGCGTCCAGTGTCCCCAGGCGCCCGGCCAGGAGAGCCGCCGCGTCGCGCACCTCCCGAGTGAGGAGGATCTCGGTGATCCGGGCGTCCAGGTCCTCCATGGCTTTCAAAAAGTGCCCCATGAGGTCCAGGGTTCGTACGGTCTCCACGAAGCCGAGCGTGCTGGTGGCGAGCGGCTCCGTGGCCCGCTCCTGGAGGAAGGCGTCCAGCGCGCCCCAGTGACCGCGCCGCGTCATCCACGTGACCAACGCGGACGTGTCCATGTAGATCAACGGTCGTCCTCTTCGCGCTCGGCCAGCAGGAGCGCCACGGGGTCGATGTCTTCCGGCACCTCGTAGTGCGGCATGCTGTGGCGGTCGGCGGCGGTGACCGGCTTCAGCTTGATCTTCCCTTGCGCCACCAGGTGCGCGGACCGCTCCATGGGGCTGCCGGCCGGTGACAGTATCGCGATGACATTGCCGTGCCGGGTGACCTGGATGGCCTCACCCTTCTCGACGCGGGCGAAGACCGCGCTGGGGTTGTACGAGAACTCGCGGACGGAAATGGTGCTCATACGGCGCTCCCCTCCCAGCAGGCACAGCAGGCACAGCAGGCACAGCAGGCACAGCAGGCACAGCAGGCACAGCAGGCACAGCAGGAAGATTGTGCGTACACAGCCCTGATAGCACCTACATCCGGCCGCCGCGGTCATTTCCCTCCGCCCCCGTGCCGCGCGCGGTGTCGACCGACTCGGCGAGAGCGCCGATGTCGGAGGTGAGGTCCCGCCAGGGACGGGAGAGGTCGACGACGTGCCGCCGGGTCCTCAAACGGGATGCCGGTCGTCCGAGGCATGGACGGTGCACTCGGCCCACACGGTCTTGCCCGGGCCCGTCCGCCCGGCCACGCCCCAGCGGTCGGCGACGGCCCCGACGAGGAGCAGGCCCCTGCCGCCTTCGGCGTGCGCGACCGGTCCGGGCGCCGGCTCGGGCGGTCGCGGACGCGCCGGATGGGTGTCCGACACCTCGACGCGGACGAGCCCCGCGGACCGGTCGTACGCGAGCCGCAGCTCGAAGTCGCGCCCGGGCACACGGCCGTGGAGGACCGCGTTGGCGGCGAGTTCGGCCACGACGAGGGTGACGGCGTCGGAGGCGGGGCCTCCGTGGGGCAGGTGCCACTCGGCGAGCCGGTGCGCGGCGAGCCGGCGGGCGAGGCGCGCGCCGCGGCGCGTGGCGGGGAAGCGCTGGGCGAACGCACTTACGGTTACGGCCCCTTGGGCCCGTGGAGCTGGCATGCGCCCAGCGTTTCGGCGCCCTCCCGCACCCGACAGGGACGACACCCGTACAACCGCCGCTGTATCGGCGCACACTCTGGACTGGGTCGGTGACCGCCCGTGACCCCGGGCGGGCCGGGCGGGGTTGGGTACGGCATGACAGCGCGGACACGGGAGGCACGCGGCGATGAGAGCGGATCACGGCGAAGGCGCGAACGGCGGAACGAACGGCAGCACGAACGGCACGGAGGCGGAGATCTCCGACAGTCTCAAGACCTTCGGCGCGGTCCTCAAGGCGCTGCGCGAGGAGTCCCGGCTGACGCAGGAGGAGTTCGCGCCGCGGGTGCGGTACTCGGCCGCCTACGTCGCCAAGATCGAGCAGGGGAAGCGGTTCCCGCCCGCGGACCTGCCCGCACGGGCGGAGGAGGCCCTGGGCCCGGTCGCGGCCAAGGTCCTCGCGGCGGCGGCGAGGAGCCTGACGCGGCGGGCGGGGCTGGCGTCGTGGTTCCGCCAGTGGGCGGGGATCGAGGAGGAGGCGATCTCCTTGTACGCGTACGAGTGCCGGGCGATTCCGGGGTTGTTGCAGCCGGAGGGGTACGCACGGGCGGTGTTCGAGCGTAATCTGCCTCCGCTCTCACAGGAGCAGATCGAACGACAGGTATGCGCGAGGCTGGAAAGGCAGGATCTTCTGGCATCGCGGCCGAACACCGCCTTCAGCTTCGTTATCGAGCAAGGCATTCTGGAGCGGTGTGTTGGGGGAAGCGCCGTCACCAACGAAGTCATCGACCACCTTCTCCTCGTTGGACAGCGACACAACGTGGAGATCCAGGTCATGCCGCTTCGACAAGAGGAACACTGCGGTGTCGAAGGGCAGATGTATCTTGCCGAGACACCAACTCACCAATGGATCGGCTACACCGAGGGGCAGCGATCAAGCAATCTGCTTACTGCCCCGAACGACCTGAGTGTCCTCCTTCAACGCTATGGCAAACTGCGTGCCCAGGCCCTGGACTGCCGGGCCACCGTGAGCCTGCTGGAAGAGATGCGAGGGGCGTTATGAGCATTGCCGATGGGCTGAACTGGTTTAAGAGCAGCTACAGCGGGGGCGAAGGCGACAACTGCGTCGAGGTCGCCGCACGCCCCGAGGCCGTCCACGTCCGCGACTCCAAGGACACGAACACCCGCCCCCTCACCGTCACACCGACCGCCTGGACGGCCTTCACCGCCTTCGCGGCCGACACGCCCCTGGACGACTGAGCCCGCGTCGGGTCACCGTGACGTTATGGGAACGGATGCGAGGAGCGCTATGACAACCGCCTGCGAACTGAGCTGGTTCAAAAGCAGCTACAGCGGCAGTGAGGGCGACAACTGCGTCGAGGTCGCCGCACGCCCCGGGACGGTCCACGTCCGCGACTCCAAAGACACGACCATCCACCCCCTCACCGTCACACCGACCGCCTGGACGGCCTTCACCGCCCTTGCGGCCGACACACCCCTGGACGGCTGAGCCCGCGTCGTGCGCCACGTCGGCGGGCGGGTACGGGAACTGCTCCCGTACCCGCCCGCCGTTCCGTACCCGTACGCCCTCNCCGCCCNCCACCGGNGGTTTCCCTCCCCGTGAGCCCGTTCCGCGGGAGCCCGGCGGGCGGGACGTGGTTCACTGCCCGGGACGACCGTCACCGGCACGCGGCAGAAGGGATCTCCACCTGTGGCCCATGACATCGATGAGGCGTTCCTCGCCCTGCCCCTGCGGGCGCTCGCAGACGCGGCGCTCGCGCGGGCCAGGGCGCTCGGCGCCGAGCACGCCGACTTCCGGTTCGAGCGGGTGCGCAGCGCCTCCTGGCGGTTGCGGGACGCGAAACCGGCCGGTTCCTCGGACACGACGGACCTCGGGTACGCGGTGCGGGTGGTGCACGGCGGGGCGTGGGGTTTCGCGTCGGGCGTGGACCTGACCATGGACGCCGCCGCGAAGGTCGCCTCCCAGGCGGTGGCGATGGCGAAGCTGTCGGCGCGGGTGATCGCGGCGGCGGGCAGCGATGAGAAGGTGGAACTGGCGGACGAGCCGGTGCACGCGGACCGGACGTGGGTCTCGTCGTACGAGGTCGACCCGTTCTCCGTGCCGGACGCCGAGAAGAGCGCGCTGCTCGCGGAGTGGAGCGCGCGGCTGCTGCGCGCGGAGGGCGTGGCGCACGTGGACGCCTCGCTGCTGACCGTCCACGAGAACAAGTTCTACGCCGACACGGCGGGCACCGTGACCACGCAGCAGCGGGTGCGGCTGCACCCGCAGCTGACGGCGGTCGCGGTGGACGCGGCGAGCGGCGAGTTCGAGTCGATGCGGACGCTGGCGCCGCCGGCCGGGCGGGGCTGGGAGTACCTGACGGGCACCGGCTGGGACTGGGACGCGGAGCTGGCGGAAATCCCGGAGCTGCTGGCCGGGAAGATGCGGGCGCCGAGCGTGGAGGCGGGGACGTACGACCTGGTCGTGGACCCGTCGAACCTGTGGTTGACGATCCACGAGTCGGTGGGGCACGCCACCGAGCTGGACCGGGCGCTGGGGTACGAGGCGGCGTACGCGGGTACCTCGTTCGCCACCTTCGACCAGCTCGGCACCCTGCGGTACGGCTCGCCGGCGATGAACGTGACGGGCGACCGGACGGCCGAGCACGGGCTGGCGACGGTCGGGTACGACGACGAGGGCGTCGAGGCGCAGTCGTGGGACCTGGTGCGGGACGGGGTGCTGGTCGGCTACCAGCTCGACCGCCGGATCGCGCGGCTGACGGGGCTGGGCCGGTCCAACGGGTGCGCGTTCGCGGACTCGCCGTCGCACGTGCCGGTGCAGCGGATGGCGAACGTGTCGCTGCTGCCGGAGCCGGGCGGGCCGTCGACGGAGGACCTGATCGGCGGCGTCGAGCGGGGCGTGTACGTGGTCGGCGACCGGTCGTGGTCGATCGACATGCAGCGGTACAACTTCCAGTTCACCGGGCAGCGGTTCTTCCGCATCGAGAACGGGCGGCTGGCGGGGCAGCTGCGGGACGTGGCGTACCAGGCGACGACGACGGACTTCTGGGGGTCGCTGGAGCGGGTCGGCGGGCCGCAGACGTACGTCCTGGGCGGCGCGTTCAACTGCGGGAAGGCCCAGCCGGGCCAGGTCGCGGCGGTCTCGCACGGCTGCCCGTCGGCCCTGTTCCGCGGCGTGAACATCCTGAACACGGCCCAGGAGGGCGGGCGATGAGCGGGCGGAACACGATCTTCCAGGGGCCCGCGGGTCGTTCCGCGGGCCGGCACAGCACCGCGCAGGAGGCCGGACGATGAGCCGTGTGAGCAAGCCGTACGAGATCGTCGAGCGGGCGCTGGAGCTGTCCCGCGCCGACGGGTGCGTCGTCCTGGCGGACGAGCGTTCCTCCGCGAACCTGCGCTGGGCTGGGAACGCCCTGACCACCAACGGCGTCACCAGGGGCCGCACCCTCACGGTCGTCGCGACGGTCGACGGGGCCGAGGGCACGGCGTCGGGCGTGGTATCCCGTTCGGCGGTGACCGCCGACGAGCTGGAGCCGCTGGTGCGGGCGGCGGAGGCGGCGGCCCGCGCGGCGGGGCCCGCCGAGGACGCGCGGCCCCTGGTGGCCGGGGTCCCGGAGTCGCCGGGCTTCCGCGACGCGCCGGCGGAGACGTCGTCGGCGGTGTTCGGGGACTTCGCGCCGGCGCTGGGCGAGGCCTTCGGCCGGGCCCGCGCCGGGGGCCGGGAGCTGTACGGGTTCGCCAACCACGAGCTGACCTGCACGTACCTGGGTACGTCGACGGGGCTGCGGCTGCGGCACGACCAGCCGAACGGGACGCTGGAGCTGAACGCGAAGTCGCCGGACCGCACGCGTTCGGCGTGGGCCGGTCAGGCCACCCGGGACTTCGCGGACGCCGACCCGCTGGCGATGGACGAGGACCTGGCGCGGCGGCTGGAGTGGGCGCGGCGCCGGGTGGAGCTGCCGGCGGGGCGGTACGAGACGCTGCTGCCGCCGACGGCGGTGGCGGACCTGCTGATCTACCAGCAGTGGTCGGCGGCGGCGCGGGACGCGGCGGAGGGCCGGACGGTGTTCTCCCGGCCGGGCGGCGGCACCCGGGTCGGGGAGCGGCTGGCGTCGCTGCCGCTGACGCTGCGCAGCGACCCGGCGGAGCCCGGTCTGGAGTCGGCGCCGTTCGTGATCGCGCACGCGTCGGGCGACGACGCGTCGGTGTTCGACAACGGGCTGCCGGTGGAGCCGGTCGACTGGATCCGGGAGGGCCGGCTGGAGCGGCTGGTCACGACCCGGCACAGCGCGGAGCTGACCGGGTCGCCGGTGGCGCCGGGGGCGGGCAACCTGGTGCTGGAGGGCGGGGGCGGCCGGTCGCTGGAGGAGATGGTGGCCTCGACCGGGCGGGGGCTGCTGCTGACGTGCCTGTGGTACATCCGCGAGGTCGATCCGGCGACGCTGCTGCTGACCGGCCTGACCCGGGACGGCGTGTACCTGGTCGAGGACGGCGAGGTGGTCGCGGAGGTGAACAACTTCCGCTTCAACGAGTCGCCGGTGGACCTGCTGGGGCGCGTCTCGGAGGCGGGCCGGACGGAGCGGACGCTGCCGCGGGAGTGGGGCGACTGGTTCACCCGGGCCGCGATGCCGCCGCTGCGGGTGCCGGACTTCCACATGAGCTCGGTCAGCCGGGGCGTGTGACGCCCCTAGACTGACCGGGCCGGCAGACACGCACCGAGGAGGCAGTGGACCCGTGACGGACATCGTCGACGAGCTCAAGTGGCGCGGGCTGTTCGCCCAGTCCACCGACGAGGAGGCCCTGCGGGGGGCCCTCGCGGAAGGTCCCGTCACGTTCTACTGCGGCTTCGACCCGACCGCCCCGAGCCTGCACGTGGGTCATCTGGTGCAGGTGCTCACCATGCGCCGGCTCCAGCTGGCGGGCCACCGCCCGCTGGCGCTGGTGGGCGGGGCGACGGGGCAGATCGGCGACCCCAAGCCGACCGCCGAGCGCACGCTGAACTCCCCGGAGACGGTCGCGGCGTGGGTGGAGCGGGTGCGTTCGCAGATCGAGCCGTTCCTGGTCTTCGAGGGCGACAACGCGGCCACCATGGTCAACAACCTCGACTGGATCGGCGGGATGTCCGCCATCGAGTTCCTGCGGGACGTCGGCAAGCACTTCCGGGTCAACCGGATGCTCACCAAGGACTCGGTGGCCCGGCGCCTGGAGTCCGAGCAGGGCATCAGCTACACCGAGTTCTCGTACCAGCTGCTCCAGGGCCTGGACTTCCTGGAGCTGTACCGGCGGCACGGCTGCGTCCTGCAGCAGGGCGGCAGCGACCAGTGGGGCAACCTCACGGCCGGGCTGGACCTGATCCACCGCCTGGAGCCGGACGCGCGCGTCCACGCGCTGGCGACGCCGCTGATGACGAAGGCGGACGGCACCAAGTTCGGCAAGACCGAGGGCGGCGCCGTCTGGCTGGACCCGGAGATGACCACGCCGTACGCGTTCTACCAGTTCTGGCTGAACGTGGACGACCGGGACGTCTCCCGGTACATGCGGATCCTCAGCTTCAGGAGCCGTGAGGAGCTGGAGGAGCTGGAGCGGGTCACCGAGGAGCGCCCGCAGGCCCGTACGGCGCAGCGCGCGCTGGCCGAGGAGCTGACGACGCTGGTGCACGGCGCGGAGCAGTGCGCCGCCGTGGTCGCCGCGTCGAAGGCGCTGTTCGGGCAGGGCGAGCTGGCCGGGCTGGACGAGGCGACGCTCGCCGCGGCGCTGTCGGAGCTGCCGAGGGCGGAGGTCGCCGCGCCGGGCCCGGTGGTGGACCTGTTCGCCGAGACCGGTCTGGCGCCGAGCAAGTCGGCGGCGCGGCGCACGGTGAAGGAGGGCGGCGCCTACGTGAACAACGTGAAGGTGACCGCCGAGGACGCCGAGGTGTCCGCGGGCGACCTGCTGCACGGGCGGTGGCTCGTGCTGCGCCGGGGCAAGAGGAACCTGGCGGCGGTCGAGGTCACGGCCGGCTGAACCGCCGGAGCGGCCGGGCGGCCCGGGAGCCTCGCGCTTCCGGGCCGCCGCCGTCCGTGCCGGAGTCCCCGGGCCGGTCCGGCTCCGGGCGGGTCCGGCCGGTCAGGCCCGCTGGCGGCGTCCGCCGCGCATGGCCATGTACAGCATGTCGCCGAGGCCGACGGTGATCACCGCGGCGAGGACCTGGAGGGCGTGGCGCCCCCAGTCGATGCCGGGCGTCGCCTCGATCCCGAACGCCCGGGCCAGGGCGTTGCCGATGAGGCCGCCGATGATGCCGAAGATGGTGATCAGCCACAGCGGGCTGTGCTGTTTGCCCGGGATGATGGCCTTGGCCAGCAGGCCCAGCACGAGCCCCACGATAATCGCCCACAACCAGCCCATGGCTGCCTCCTCGGAACGGATCGACGTGAGCAGTCCCTGACAGTTTCGACCCGCGGCGCGCGCGGCGCACGTCGGGGCGTCCGTCCGGTGGGGCGGGCGGGGCCCGGGCCCGGCTTCGGGGCGGCGGGCGTACCGTGGAGGGGAGGTCCGGTCCGAGGAGCGACCGGCGCGCGAGGTCGGTGGTGGAACGCGATGCGGAAGCACGGCGGTGCCCAGGTCTTCACGATCACGGGTGCCCGGCAGGGGCTGGCGGACGACGTCCGCGGCCGGCAGCGGCGGTACGTGATCTCGATGTCGGTCCGCACCGCCTCGGTGATCGCGGCGGCGGCGCTGTGGAACGTCGAGCGGCACGTGGCGGTCGTGGCGCTGGTGCTCGGCGTCGTCCTGCCGTACGTCGCGGTGGTCGTCGCGAACGCCGGGCGGGAGACGGCGCCGAAGCCGCCGTCCACGTTCGTGGCGGGCCCCCCGGTGGCGCGCCCGGTCCTGGAGGCGTCGGAGGTCCGGCCCGGCCCCGGGTCCGAGGAGGCGCGGCAGGCCGCCGGCGAACGGCCCGGGGACGCGGGAGGCGGGCGGGGCTGAGCCCTTCGCGGGACACGGCCGCGCGGCGCGGTACCGCGGGCCCGGAAAGCTCAAGCAAAGTCCATCTCAATGTGGGGTTCCCGTGCGTCCCACCGGGCCGTGCGTGACATACTGCGTAGGCGCTCCGCCTCCCCCGTCGGAGCGACGGACCGACGCCGGGCAGCTCCCCCCGTGGCTGCCCGGCGTCGCCTTGTCCGTACGCGGTCGTTGGGACATGGCTGTGAGCGACGAGACCCACCCGATCTGTTCCGCCAAGGGCTGCCGCGCCGCCGCCGTGTGGGTGCTGGCGTGGAACAACCCGAAGCTCCACGCCCCCGAGCGCCGCAAGACGTGGCTGGCGTGCGAGGAGCACCGGGAGCACCTGTCGCGGTTCCTCGGTGTGCGCGGGTTCTTGAAGGACGTGGTGGCGCTGGCCGAGTGGGAGGCGCCGCCGGGGCCGGGGTCAGCCGCCGATCGCTGACATCGGGCGGTCGGGCTGGAGGAACTCCGGGTCGTCCAGTCCGGAGCCGGCTTTCTTGCCCCACATGGCCTGCCGCCAGAGGCGGGCGATCTCCCCGTCCGGCGCCCCGGAGCGTAGCGCGGTGCGCAGGTCGGTCTCCTCGCGGGCGAAGAGGCAGGTGCGGACCTGGCCGTCGGCGGTGAGCCGGGTGCGGTCGCAGGCGCTGCAGAACGGGCGGGTGACGGAGGCGATCACGCCGACGCGGTGCGGTCCGCCGTCGACGATCCAGCGTTCGGCCGGGGCGGAGCCGCGCTCCGCGTCGCCCTCCGGGGTGAGGGTGAAGCGGGTCCGCAGGGAGGCGAGGATGTCCCCGGCGGTGATCATGCCGTCGCGCTTCCAGCCGTGCTGGGCGTCGAGGGGCATCTGCTCGATGAAGCGCAGCTCGTAGTCGTGGGCGACGGCCCAGGCGAGCAGGTCGGGCGCCTCGTCGTCGTTGAGCCCCGGCATCAGCACCGTGTTGACCTTGACCGGGGTGAGGCCGGCCTCGCGGGCGGCGGCCAGGCCGTCCAGGACGTCGCGGTGGCGGTCGCGGCGGGTGAGGGTCTTGAAGACGTCGGGCCGCAGCGTGTCCAGGGAGACGTTGACGCGGTCGAGGCCGGCGGCCTTCAGGGCGGCGGCGACGCGGCCGAGGCCGATGCCGTTGGTGGTCAGCGACATCCTGGGGCGGGGCTCCAGGGCCGCGCACCGCTCGATGATCGAGACCAGTCCGGGGCGCAGCAGGGGCTCCCCGCCGGTGAAGCGGACCTCGGTGACGCCGAGGTCGGTGACGGCTATCCGGACGAGGCGGACGATCTCGTCGTCGGTGAGGAGGTCCGGCTTGGCCAGCCACTGCAGGCCCTCCTCGGGCATGCAGTACGTGCAGCGCAGGTTGCACCGGTCCGTGAGTGAGACCCGGAGGTCGGTGGCCACACGGCCGTAGGTGTCGATGAGCACGCTGGCGCCCTCTCGGTTCGACCGGCTGTTCGCACGGGGGTCCTTCATTCGAGCCTACGCGATCCCGTGCGCCCCCCGCGGGGAGTTTCCCCCAGGGGATGCGCGGGGCCGTGCCGGGCGGTTCCGCGGCACGGCCCCGGCGGCGGTGTCCNGGGGNGGGCGGGTCAGTGGGCCCCGACGCCGGTGAGGGACCTGACCTCCAGTTCGGCGTACTTGCCCTCGTCGGGCCGCTCCTTCGACAGCAGGGAGCCGAGCCAGCCGAGCAGGAAGCCCAGCGGGATGGAGACGAGACCGGGGTTCTCCAGCGGGAACCAGGCGAAGTCGGCGTCCGGGAACATCGAGCCTGCCTTGCCGGAGACGACCGGCGAGAACAGCACGAGGACGACGGAGGAGGTCAGTCCGCCGTAGATCGACCACAGGGCGCCCCGGGTGGTGAAGCGCTTCCAGAACAGGCTGTAGAGGATCGTCGGCAGGTTGGCGGAGGCGGCGACCGCGAAGGCGAGGGCGACGAGGCCGGCGACGTTGAGGTCGCGGGCGAGCGCGCCGAGCCCGATGGAGACGACGCCGATGAGGACGGTCGCCCAGCGGGCGGCCCGGACCTCCTCCCGTCCGGTCGCCCGGCCCTTGCGGATGACGTTGGCGTAGATGTCGTGCGCGAACGACGAGGACGAGGCGAGGGTGAGTCCGGCGACGACGGCGAGGATCGTCGCGAAGGCGACCGCCGAGATCACCGCGAGCAGGATCGCGCCGCCCGGGGAGTCCGCCCCGCCGAGGTGCAGTGCGAGCAGCGGGGCGGCGGTGTTGCCGGCCTTGTTCGACGCGGTGATCTCGGCCGGGCCGACCAGGGCGGCGGCGCCGAAGCCGAGCGCGATCGTCATCAGGTAGAAGGCGCCGATGATGCCGATGGCCCAGTTGACGGAGGTGCGGGCGGCCCTGGCGGTGGGCACCGTGTAGAAGCGGATGAGGATGTGCGGCAGTCCGGCGGTGCCGAGGACCAGGGCGAGGCCGAGGGAGACGAAGTCCAGCTTCGAGGTGGCGGTGGCCCCGTACTTGAGGCCCGGCTCCAGGAAGGCGGCGCCCTTGCCGCTGTTCTCGGCGGCCCTGCCGAGCAGCTCGGAGACGTTGAAGCCGTACTTCAGCAGCACCAGGAAGGTGATGAGCAGGGTGCCCGCGACGAGCAGGACCGCCTTGACCATCTGCACCCAGGTGGTGCCCTTCATCCCGCCGACGGTGACGTAGACGATCATCAGTACGCCGACCAGCGCCACGATGGCGACCTTGCCGGTGTCGCTGGTGATGCCCAGCAGCAGGGAGACCAGGACGCCCGCGCCGGCCATCTGGGCCAGCAGGTAGAAGATCGACACGATGATGGTGGACGCGCCGGCGGCGGTGCGGACGGGCCGCTGGCGCATCCGGTACGCGAGGACGTCGCCCATCGTGAAGCGGCCGGAGTTGCGCAGCGGCTCGGCGACGAGCAGCAGGGCGACCAGCCAGGCGACGAGGAAGCCGACGGAGTAGAGGAAGCCGTCGTAGCCGAAGAGGGCGATGGCGCCGGCGATGCCGAGGAACGACGCGGCGGACATGTAGTCGCCGGAGATGGCCAGGCCGTTCTGGAAGCCGGTGAACTGCCGGCCGCCCGCGTAGAAGTCGGCGGCGCTCCTGGTCTGCCGGCCGGCCCACACGGTGATGGCGAGGGTGGCGACGACGAAGCAGGCGAAGAGGGCGACGATCAGCGGCCGGTGCTCGCTCGCGGCCCCCGCGGCGAGGGCGCTCACGCGCCGGCCCCCGGGCGCAGCTCGCCCTCCATGCGGGCCTTGATGGCCTCGGCCCTGGGGTCGAGCTTCCCGGCCGCGTGCCGCGCGTAGAGCCAGGCGATGAGGAACGTGGTGGCGAACTGGGCGAGGCCCAGGACGAGCGCCACGTTGACGTTCCCGACCACCCGGACGCCCATCAGGCCGCCCGCGTAGTTGGAGAGGAGCACGTAGAGCAGGTACCAGGCGACGAAGGCGACGGTGAGGGGGAAGGCGAAGGAGCGGTGGGCGCGGCGCAGTTCGCCGAACTCCTCGCTCCGCTGGGTCCGGGCGAACGCCTCCGCGGAGGGCTGGAGGGGAGCGGTGTCCGCGCCCTCTTCGGGGGATGGTGCTTCGGTGACCACGGGAACTCCTCGCTGCGCGGGTGCTGTGGGCATGGGCGGGCTCACCTCGCGGGTGCGGGGAGCCGTCCGGGCTTCCCCTTCCCCTTACGGCGTCGCGGAGCGCGACACGGCGTGGTTCATCCCACATCTTCTTTCCACACCTTTTCTTCACCGAACACATTGCTGATCGGAGAGGATCAGCGATAGCTTCGCTCGTCATGTACCCGCCCACTTCCGTATCCGGGCGGACGTCACGAACGATGTGGAGAACCCATGGCACACCTGGGAACCAGGCGCGGGCGCGCACTCGCTCTGCCCGTCGGCCTGGCCCTCACGGCCTCGCTCGGCTTCCTGCCGGCGGGTGCCGCCTCGGCCGCGCCCGTCGCGGACGCCCCGGCCGCCGTCGCGGCGGACGGCCCCAACCTGTCCTACGTGGTGAACACGAAGGGCGGTCGCCACACCGACAAGGTGCGCAAGGCGATATCCGAGGCCGGCGGCACGGTGGTCGCGTCGTACGACGCGATCGGCGTCATCGTCGTCCACTCCAAGAACCCAGCGTTCGCGCAGACCATCCGCGCCGTCAAGGGCGTGGAGTCGGCGGGCGCGACGCGCACCGCCCCGCTGGCGCCGGTCGCGACCACGGAGGTCGGCGAGGCCTCCGAGCCGCTCACCGCCGCCGAGGCCCGCGCCGCCGCCGCCGCGGCGGAGGACGGCCAGGACCCGCTGGAGCCGATGCAGTGGAGCCTGCCCGCCATCAAGGCGGACAAGGCGCACGACATCACCCTGGGCAGCAGCAAGGTCACCGTCGGCGTGATCGACACCGGTGTCGACGACACCCACCCCGACCTCGCGCCGAACTTCGACCGCGCCGCGTCCGCGAACTGCGTGACCGGCAAGGCCGACACGACCGAGGGCTCCTGGCGTCCCGCCGAGGGCGAGAGCGACCACGGCACCCACGTCGCGGGCACGATCGCCGCGGCGAAGAACGGCATCGGCGTCACCGGCGTCGCGCCGGGCGTGAAGATCTCCGGCATCAAGGTGTCGAACCCCGACGGCTTCTTCTACACCGAGGCCGTGGTCTGCGGCTTCATGTGGGCGGCCGAGCGCGGCATCGAGGTCACCAACAACAGCTACTACGTCGACCCGTGGATGTTCAACTGCAAGAACGACCCCGACCAGGGTGCCCTGGTCGAGGCGCTGCAGCGGGCCTCCCGGTACGCCGAGCGCAAGGGCACGGTCAACGTCGCCGCGGCGGGCAACTCGAACTTCGACCTGGCGTCCGACGAGATCACGGACACCACGAGCCCCAACGACACGACCCCGGCCGACCGCGTGATCGACCCGAGCGAGTGCCCCGACATCCCGACGATGCTGCCCGGCGTCGTCACCGTCTCCTCGACCGGCGCCAAGGACCTGAAGGCGTCGTACTCGAACTACGGCCTGGGTGTCGTGGACGTCGCCGCCCCCGGCGGCGACCGGACCGAGTACCAGACGCCGGAGGCTCCCGCCGTGAACGGCCGGATCCTGTCGACGACGGTCAAGGGCGGCTACAACTACAAGGCCGGCACCTCCATGGCGTCCCCGCACGCCGCGGGCGTCGTGGCCCTGATCAAGTCGAAGCACCCCCACGCCACCCCGGCGATGGTGAAGGCGCTGCTGTCCCTGCAGGCCGACGACCGCGCCTGCACGAACCCGTACGACATCAACGGCGACGGCACCGTCGACGCCGTGTGCGAGGGCGGCGAGCGCCACAACGGCTTCTACGGCGCCGGCCTGGTCGACGCCCTGGACGCCGTGCGTCGATGACGCGGGTCTGACTGGGGAGGGAGAGCCCGGGCGCGCGAGCCGCGCCCGGGCTCTTTCATGCCCGGACCTTCCCGACGACTGGCACTCAGTGCCATCATCGGGGAATGGATACGGCGATTTCTCACGTCTGGACGGCACTTAGTGCCGACCCCGGGATGCTGGAGCGGGTGTCGTGCACCCGCGTCCCGGACGCGCTGCCCGCGCGCCTGCCGGTGGCGGAGGCGGCACGCGCGACGGTCTCGGTGTGCGCGCTGGCCGCCGCCGAGCTCGCCGCCGCCCGGAGCGGGGGGCCGGTGCCGCGGGTGCGGGTGGACGACGGCGCGGTGGCGACCGCCTTCCGCAGCGAGCGGTTCCTGCGGCTGGACGGGCGGACCGGGGACGGCTTCGCGCCGCTGTCCCGGTTCTGGCGCGCGGCCGACGGATGGGTGCGCACCCACGCCAACTACCCGCACCACCGGGACCGCCTGCTCACCGCGCTGGGGCTGCCCGTCGGATCGGACGCCCGGGACGTGGCCGGGGCGCTGGCCGGGCGGCGCGCGGTGGAGGTGGAGGACGCCGTGTACGGGGCCGGCGGCCTGGCCGTCGCCGTGCGGGACGCCGCCGCGTGGGCCGGCGGGGCGCAGGGCGCCCTGGTGGCGAAGCGCCCGCTGCTGACACTGGAGCGGCTGGACGGGGCACCCGGGCCGGCGCGGCGGGCGGCGGCCGTGCCGGCCCCGTGCGCCGGGGTGCGGGTGCTGGACCTGACCCGGGTGCTGGCGGGGCCGGTCGCCACGCGGACCCTGGCGCTGCTGGGCGCGGAGGTCCTGCGGGTGGACCCGCCGGGGCTGCCGGAGAGCCCGGGGGCCCACGGCGACACGGGCCTCGGCAAGCGGTCGGCGCTCCTGGACCTGGCGCGGGGCACGGACCGGAAGGTCTTCGAGGAGCTGCTGGCGGCGGCCGACGTGGTGGTGACCGGCTACCGGCCGGGCGCGCTGGACCGGTTCGGGCTGTCCCCCGGGGCGCTGGCCGAGCGCCGCCCCGGCCTGGTCGTCGCGCGGCTGTCGGCGTGGGGCGCGTACGGCCCCTGGGGCGGGCGGCGCGGCTTCGACAGCCTGGTGCAGGCGGCGACGGGCATCGCCCTGCTGGAGGGCGACGGGCGGGAGCCCGGGGCCCTCCCGGCGCAGGCCCTGGACCACGGCACGGGCTACCTGGTGGCCGCCGCGGTCCTGCGCGCCCTGACGGAGCGCCTGTCCGGCGGGGGGACCTGGCGGGTGGAGGCGTCGCTGGCGCAGACGGCGCACTGGCTGCTGCACGGCGTCGACCGCACCCCGCCGGACGGCGTGCCGCGCCCCCTGTACGACCCCGGAGCGTGGCTGCGGGAGCGGGACGCCCCGCTGGGCCGGCTGCGCCACGCCCTCTCCCCCGTCCGCTACGAGGGCGGCCCCGCGGACTGGGCGCGGCCGCCGGGCCGCTGGGGGGCCGACGCCCCGCGCTGGACGGCGTGAGCCGCCCGTACCCGGACCGCTCCCCCGCGGCTCACGCNGCGCGCTCCCGCCGGGCGCCGGGGCCGGGCGCGGGCGGCGGGGCCGGCGGCTGCCAGCCGGGCCCCCGCNNGACCCGGCCCGCCCGCTCCCGCCAGGACCGGGCGGCGCGCAGGTCGCGGGCGATGGCGGCGTACTCGTGGGTGGCGACGCGCAGCGGGTTGTGGGTGTCGATGTTCTTGGTGAGGCCGTAGACGGGCCGCTCGGTCTCGGCGGCGAAGGAGCCGAACGCCCGGTCCCAGAGGATGAGGACGCCGCCGAAGTTCCGGTCGAGGTAGCCGCCCTGGGAGGCGTGGTGCACCCGGTGGTGGGAGGGGGTGTTGAAGACGTACTCGACGAACCGGGGCAGCCTGCCGATCCGCTCGGTGTGCACCCAGAACTGGTAGACGAGGTTGACGGAGTAGCAGAGGAACACCGCGGCCGGGGGCACCCCGCAGGCGACCATCGGCAGGAAGAACGGCCAGACGGTCAGCGAGGTCCAGGGCTGGCGCAGCGCGGTCGTGAGGTTGAACCTGCGGCTGGAGTGGTGGACGACGTGGCAGGCCCACAGGACGCGGACGACGTGGTGGCCCCGGTGGGACCAGTAGTAGAGGAAGTCCTGCGCGAGCACCATCAGCGGGAACGTCCACCACAGGACGGGGACGCGGGCCAGGGTGAGCGCGTGGACGGCTTCGAACAGCGCCAGAGCCGGGATCTTCCACAGCAGGTCGAAGACGACGCTGCCGAGGCCCATGCCGATGCTGGTGGCGGAGTCCCTGGCGTCGTACCCGGCGGCGCCCTCGTCGGGGCGCAACCGGTGGGCGACCGCCTCCACGGCGATGAGCAGGACGAAGGCGGGGATCGACCACATCACGGGGTCGGGCGGGTTCGGCATGGGAGCACCGTAGGGCCGGGTGCCGGGCCGGAACCAGAGGTTGTTACCGACAAGTAAGAGAATGTGGTCCGCCGGTCGCCCCGGCGTGCGCCGCCCCGCACCTCGGTGAGCGCCGGGCGCGGGGCCCGTCAGGCCCCGATCGCCCCCAGGAGCGATCCCGCCGCGTACGTCACGGCCATGGCCACCGCTCCCCCGCCGACCACGCGCACCACCGCCGGGCGGGCCGGCGCCGCGCCGAGGCGGGCGCTCCACCAGCCGGTCAGCGTGAGCGCGGCGAGGACCGACACGACGGTGACCCCCAGCCGGGCGGGCGCGGGCGGGCAGACGATGGCCAGCAGCGGAAGCAGCGCGCCGGCCGTGAAGGCGAGGAAGCTCGCGGCGGCGGCGTGCCACGGGTTCGTCAGGGCGTCCGGGTCGATCCCCAGTTCCACGCGCGCGTGGGCCCGCAGCGCGTCGCGCTCGGTGAGCTGCTCGGCCGCCTCGCGTGCGACGTCCCGGGACAGCCCCCGCCCGGCGAGCAGGTCGGTCAGCTCGTCCAGTTCGGCCTCCGGCCGCTCCCTCAGCTCCCGCCGCTCCACCGCCAGGGCCGCCTTCTCCGAGTCGCGCTGGGTGGACACGGAGACGTACTCGCCGACCGCCATCGACATGGACCCGGCGAGCAGCCCCGCCAGTCCGGCGGTCAGGAGGGCGGAGCGCTCCCCGGTGGCGCCCGCGACGCCCACGACGAGCCCGGCGGTGGACACGATCCCGTCGTTCGCCCCGAGCACGGCGGCGCGCAGCCAGTTGAGCCGCGCCCCCATTCCCTCCCCGTGCGCTTCCCGCTCCGTCGGTTCCGTCACGGGGGCGAGCCTCTCACCCGTACCCGGGCGGGCCGGGAAACGGCTCGCCGACCCGCGCGCGGCGGGCCCGCGCGGACGGTTCCCGCCCCCCGTGCGGGGCCGCGCAGCCGGGGCCCGCCCCGGTGCGGCCCCGGGTCCGGGGCGGGGGATGTCGGCGGCGGGCCCTATCCTCGGTGACCATGCTCGACGACCGTACGACAGCAGCAGCGTGGCCGCCCGCCTACCCGCAGGGGTACGCGGTCGTCGACGTGGAGACCACCGGGCTCTCCCCGCACGACCGGATAGTGTCGGCGGCCGTCTACCGGCTCGACGCGCGCGGCGAGGTGGAGGACCACTGGTACACGCTGGTCAACCCGGAGCGCGATCCGGGCCCGGTGCGTATCCACGGGCTGACCGGCGACATGCTGGCGGACGCCCCGCTCTTCGCCGAGGTGGCCGCGGAGTTCTCGGAGCGGCTCGACGGCCGCGTCCTGGTGGCGCACAACGCGTACTTCGACTGGACGATGATCGCCCGCGAGTACGCCCGTGCCGCGCGCACCGCGCCGGTGCGCCGGCGGCTGTGCACCATGGCGCTGGCGAAGGAGCTGGCGCTGCCGCTGCCCAACATGAAGCTGGAGTCGCTCGCCGCCCACTTCGGCGTCCGGCAGCAGCGGGCCCACCACGCGCTGGACGACGCGCGGGTGCTGGCGGAGGCGTTCCGGCCCAGCCTGCACGCGGCGGCCGAGCGCGGGATACGGCTGCCGCTGCTGGAGTGCCGCCCGCTCGTCGAGTGGTCGGCACCGCCCGGCGGGGACACGCCCGGCTCCGGCCGGTCCGCGTACCGCTCCGGCGGCCGGCGCCCGGTGCGCAAGCGGCCGGCGTGCCCGTACCCCAACCCCGGGCGGTACCGGCCGGGCGAACCCCTCAGGCAGGGGATGCGGGTGGCCTTCTCGGGCGACACGTCCGTCGAGCGCGAACTGCTGGAGGACCGGGCCGTCGAGGCGGGGCTGCACGTGGCGGCCGCCGTCTCGCGGCTGACCAGCCTGCTGGTCACCAACGACCCGGACGCCGGCACGTCGAAGGCCGTCAAGGCGAAGGCGTTCGGCACGCCCGTGGTCGACGAGGCCGCCTTCACCCGACTGCTGCGGGACGTCGCCCCGGCCGGCGGCTGAACCGCGCGGACCGCCCGGTCGAACGGGTGACGGCCGGGCGCGCCGTCCTCCGTTCCGGCCGCCGCGCCCCGCACCCTGTGGCGCATGGCACGTTGTGAGGTCTGCGGAAACGATTACGGCATGTCCTTCGAGGTGCACGCGCAGGGCGCCGTGCACGTCTTCGACTGCTTCGCCTGCGCCATCCACCGCATGGCGCCCATCTGCGAGCACTGCCGCGTCCAGATCATCGGGCAGGGGGTCGAGGCGGACGGCCGCTGGTTCTGCGGCGCGCACTGCGCCCGCGCGGAGGGCATGGCGGGGATCGTCGACAAGGTGTGACCCGGGGGCCGGTTCCGGCCGCGGCGGGAGTACGGTCGTGGGGTGTACCGCTTCCTGTTGTCCCGGCAGTGGGTGATCCTCACCCTGATCGCCCTGGTCCTGATCCCGGTGATGGTCGAGCTGGGCTTCTGGCAGTTCCACCGGCACGAGCGCCGGGTCGCCCAGAACGCCCTGATCGCGGACAACCTGAGGGCCGAGCCGGTCCCCGTGGCCGAGCTCACCTCCCCCGGCCACACGGTCCCTCGCTCCGACCACTGGCGCCACGCGACCGCGACCGGGACCTTCGACACGGCCCACGAGGTCGTCGTCCGCCGCCGCACCAACGCCGACGACCGGGTGGGCGTGCACGTCCTGACCCCGTTCGTCCTCGACGACGGGCGGGTCCTCCTCGTCAACCGCGGCTGGGTCCCCGCCGCCCCGGACCAGAAGTCGTACCCCGACGTGCCCCCCGCCCCGAAGGGCCGGGTGACGGTGACCGGCCGGCTCATGGCCGACCAGACCACCGGCAGCAGCGGCATCAAGGACCTCCGGGGCCTGCCGCCGCGGCAGGTCATGCTCATCAACAGCGGGCAGCAGGCCGAGCGGCTGGGCCGGCAGGTCCTCGGCGGCCACCTGGAGCTGACGGACCCCGTGCCCGCCGGGGGCTCCCCCGAGCCGGTCCCGGCCCCGGACCACGACTCGATCGGCGCCCACATGGCGTACGCCGTGCAGTGGTGGCTGTTCGCGGCGGGCGTCCCGGTGGGGTGGACCGTCCTGGTCCGCCGGGAGCGCCGCGACCGGGCGGAGGCGGCGGCCGGCCCCACGGCGGGTGCGCCGGCCGCGCGGGAGCCCGCGGACGTGTGACGCCGCGCCCTCCGCCCGGCACGTCCCCGCAGGTCACGCGCCCGGCTGGGCGTGCCGGCCGATTGGCGCCTCCCCGCCGAGGGAACACGCAGGACGTGACCCGACGCATCGAGGACTACGCCCTCATCGGCGATCTGCAGACCGCCGCCCTGGTGGGCACGGACGGTTCGATCGACTGGCTCTGCCTGCCCCGGTTCGACTCCGGCGCCTGCTTCGCCTCGCTCCTGGGCGACGAGGAGAACGGTCACTGGCGGATCGCGCCCGCCGGCGCGCGGGCCTGCGCCCGGCGGGCCTACCTGGGTGACTCGCTGGTGCTGGAGTCCGTGTGGGAGACCCGCACCGGCACCGTGCGCGTGGTCGACTTCATGCCGCACCGCGACCGCGCGCCCGACGTGGTGCGGATCGTGGAGGGCGTGTCCGGCCGGGTCGAGATGTCGTCCGTGCTGCGCCTGCGCTTCGACTACGGGTCGGTGGTGCCGTGGGTGCGGCGGTGCGACGGCCACCGGGTCGCCGTCGCCGGCCCGGACTCGGTGTGGCTGCGCAGCGAGCCGGCGGTGAAGACGTGGGGCCAGCAGTACAGCACCCGCTCGTCGTTCGCGGTCCGCCCCGGCGAGAAGGTCGCCTTCTGCCTCACCTGGCACCCCTCCCACGATCCGCGCCCCCCGCTCGTCGACCCGTACACGGCGCTGGAGCACACCCTGGAGGACTGGGGGTCCTGGTCGGCGCGGTGCACCTACGAGGGGCCGTACCGGGAGGCGGTGATGCGCTCGCTGATCACGCTGAAGGCGCTCACCTACGCCCCGACCGGCGGGATCGTCGCCGCCGCGACCACGTCGCTGCCGGAGGACCCGGGCGGCGTGCGCAACTGGGACTACCGCTACTGCTGGCTGCGCGACGCCACCCTGACCCTGCGGGCGCTGCTGTCGGCCGGGTACCTGGAGGAGGCCTCCGCCTGGCGCGACTGGCTGCTGCGGGCCGTCGCGGGCGACCCGGCGGACCTGCAGATCATGTACGGCCTGGCGGGCGAGCGGCGGCTCCCGGAGTACGAGGTCCCGTGGCTGCGCGGCTACGGCGGGGCGCGCCCGGTCCGGATCGGCAACGCCGCCGTGAAGCAGCTCCAGCTCGACGTGTACGGCGAGGTGATGGACTCGCTGGCGCTGGCCCGCGGGGCGGGGATGCCGCCGCAGCGGCACGCCTGGGCGCTGCAGCTGAGCCTGCTGGGGTTCCTGGAGTCGGCGTGGCGGCAGCCGGACGAGGGGCTGTGGGAGGTGCGCGGACCGCGCCGACACTTCGTGCACTCGAAGGTCATGGCGTGGGTGGCGGCCGACCGGGCGGTGCGCACGCTGGAGCGGAACCCGTCCCTGCCGGGGGACGCGGCGCGGTGGCGGGTGATGCGCGACGAGGTGCACCGGGAGGTGTGCGAGCGGGGCTACGACCCGGTGCGCAACACGTTCACCCAGTCGTACGGGTCGTCGGAGCTGGACGCGGCGACGCTGATGATCCCGCGCGTGGGGTTCCTCCCGGCCGACGACCCCAGGGTGGTCGGCACGGTGGAGGCGGTGTGGGCGGAGCTGGGCCACCACGGCTTCGTCCGCCGGTACGGCACGGACGGGATCTCCGTGGACGGACTGCCCGGCGGGGAGGGGACGTTCCTCGCCTGCTCGTTCTGGATGGCGGACGCGCTGCGCATGACGGGCCGCGCGGAGGAGGCGCGGGAGCTGTTCGAGCGGCTGCTGGAGCTGCGCAACGACGTGGGGCTGCTGGCGGAGGAGTACGCCCCGGTGGCGCGTCGGCAGCTGGGCAACTTCCCGCAGGCGTTCAGCCACGTCGGGCTGGTGGCGACGGCCCTCGCGCTGGCATCGGGCGACCCGGCAGGATAGGCGCATGGATCTGGGACTGAAGGACCGTGTGTACGTCGTGACGGGTGCCTCCCGCGGCCTCGGGTACGCGGCGGCGAAGGCGCTGGTGGCGGAGGGCGCGAAGGTCGTCCTGGCGGCGCGCGGCCCGCAGGCCGTCGAGGAGGCCGCCGCCGGGCTGGGCCCCCGCGCGGTCGGGGTCGCCGCGGACAACGCCGACCCGGCCGCCGCGGACCGGCTGATCGCCGCCGCGCGCTCGCACTTCGGCGGGTTCGACGGCGTGCTCGTCAGCGTCGGGGGGCCGCCGCCCGGCTGGGCCTCCGACAACACCGACGAGCAGTGGCGGGCGGCGTTCGACTCGGTGTTCCTGGGCGCCGTGCGCATGGCCCGCGCCGCGGCGGCCGCGCTGGACGAGGGCGGGGTCGTCGGCTTCGTGCTGTCGGGGTCGGTGCACGAGCCGATCCCCGGCCTGACCATCTCCAACGGCCTGCGCCCCGGCCTGGCGGGGTTCGCCAAGTCCCTCGCGGACGAGCTGGGCCCTCGCGGCATCCGCGTCGTGGGCCTGCTGCCGTCGCGGATCGACACGGACCGGGTGCGGGAGCTGGACGCCCTGTCGGGGGACGCGGCGGCCGCCCGCGCGGCCAACGAGGCCCGGATCCCGCTGCGCCGCTACGGCACGCCGGAGGAGTTCGGCGCGGTGGCGGCGTTCCTGCTCTCCCCCGCCGCCTCGTACCTCACCGGGGTGATGCTCCCGGTCGACGGGGGCGCCCGCCACGGCTTCTGAGGCCCGGCCGGGGAGGCCCGCCGACCGCCCCGGACCGGGAGTCCGGGGCGGGGCGTCCCGGAGCGGGCGGCCCGGGGAGAGCCGGGCGGGAGGGACTCAGTCGGAGAGGCCGGCGAGGTCGCGGAGGCGGCGGGCCTGGGCGGCGCGTTCGGCGGCGCGCTGCTCGTCGTAGGTCCGTCCGGCCGCTCCGCGCAGCAGGGCCTTGGTCTCGACGACGGCGTCGCGCGGTGCGGCGAGCAGGGCCGCCGCCAGGTCCCGTACGGTCGCGTCCAGCTCGTCCGCGGGCACCACGAGGTTGGCCAGGCCGATGCGCTCGGCCTCGTCGGCGTGGACGAACCGGCCCGTGGCGCAGATCTCCAGCGCGCGGGCGTAGCCGACCGCGGCGACCAGCGGCTGCGTCCCCGCCAGGTCGGGCACGAGGCCGAGCCCGGTCTCGCGCATCGCGAACTGCACGTCCTGCGTGACGACCCGCAGGTCGCAGGCGAGGGCGAGCTGGAAGCCGGCACCGATCGCGTGCCCCTGGACCGCCGCGACCGACACGATGTCGTTGCGGCGCCACCAGGTGAACGCCTCCTGGTACCCGGCGATGGCAGCGTCCAGCTCCTTGTCGGAGCCGCGCGCCAGGTCGAGGAACGACGGCTCTCCGTCGAACCCCTCCGGCGTGAACGCCTGCCGGTCGAGGCCCGCGGAGAACGACCTGCCCTCCGCGCGGAGCACCACGACCCGCACGCTTCCGGGCAGCGCCCGCCCGGCCTCCGCGAGGGCTCGCCACATGGCGGGCGACTGGGCGTTGCGCTTCGCCGGATCGGCGAGGGTCACCGTGGCGACGGCGTCCTCGACGGCGAGGCGCACAGCGTCCTTGTCGAGCACGACGAGGTCAGGGTCGAGCGAGGTCATGGAGCGCCTCCGGGTCCGGTGCAGCGGTCGGTCGGCGCGGCGGGAACGGCTGCGCCGACCGACAAATTACTGCACGGTAATGACCCGGTCGACCGCCGGACCGCGGTGAACCGCGGCCGTCGCCGGCCGGAACCGCGGGGACGCCTCACGACCCGCATCGGCGGTCAGGCCGGTGTGGCCTTCTTGCCTCGCGTCGCTCCACCGCGTCCACGCAACGCGACTCCGGACTCGGTGAGCATCCGATGGACGAATCCGTAGGACCGGCCGGTCTCCTCGGCCAGGGCCCGGATGCTCACGCCGGCGTCGTACTTCTTCTTCAGGTCTGCCGCGAGCTTCTCGCGCGCGGCGCCGGTCACCCGGCTGCCCTTCTTCAGAGTCTCGGCCACCCGTGCCTCCTCATGGGAAGTGCGCTCTGGACTTCTCATGATCACCCCTCCCGGGTCACATGGCCAGTCATTCGACGAGGTCAGTGAGCGCGGATTTGGCCGCAAAGCGGCCGCGTCGCGCGCCGGGAGTCCGGACCCGACGGGTCCCCGGCGGCGAAGTGCCAGGTCAGCGGGGTGCCGTGAAGGGGCACGGCGGAGTGTCGGAGCCGGAGGATCCGGTGGACGCCACGCCGCGGTACCAGACGCACTCACTCAGATGAAGGAGGGCGGCTAGGCCGAATGATCCATACGGAGGGTGATCAGGCGAGGGAGACCAGATCCGCGTAGTCCGCCCCCCACAGGTCCTCGACCCCGTCCGGGAGGAGGATGATCCGCTCCGGCTGGAGGGCGTCGACGGCGCCCTCGTCGTGCGTGACCAGGACGACCGCGCCCTTGTAGGTGCGCAGCGCGCCGAGGATCTCCTCCCGGCTCGCCGGGTCGAGGTTGTTCGTCGGCTCGTCGAGGAGGAGGACGTTCGCCGAGGAGACGACGAGGGTGGCCAGGGCGAGGCGGGTCTTCTCGCCGCCGGAGAGGACCCCGGCCGGCTTGTCGACGTCGTCGCCGGAGAACAGGAAGGAGCCGAGGACCTTGCGGACCTCGACCAGGTCCAGGTCGGGCGCGGCCGAGCGCATGTTCTCCAGGACCGTGCGCTCCGGGTCGAGCGTCTCGTGCTCCTGCGCGTAGTAGCCGAGCTTCAGGCCGTGGCCCGGGGTGACCTGGCCGGTGTCGGGCTTCTCGACGCCGGCGAGCAGGCGCAGCAGGGTCGTCTTGCCGGCGCCGTTGAGGCCGAGGATGACGACGCGGGAGCCCTTGTCGATGGCGAGGCTGACGTCGGTGAAGATCTCCAGCGAGCCGTACGACTTGGACAGCCCCTCCGCCGTGAGCGGGGTCTTCCCGCAGGGCGCGGGCTCGGGGAAGCGCAGCTTGGCGACCTTGTCGGACTGGCGCGTCTCCTCCAGGCCGGACAGGAGCTTCTCGGCGCGGCGGGCCATGTTCTGCGCGGCGACCGTCTTGGTGGCCTTGGCGCGCATCTTGTCGGCCTGGGCGTTGAGGGCGGCGGCCTTCTTCTCGGCGTTCTGCCGCTCGCGGCGGCGGCGCTTCTCGTCGTCCTCGCGCTGGCGCTGGTAGAGCTTCCAGCCCATGTTGTAGATGTCGATCACGGACCGGTTGGCGTCCAGGTAGAAGACCTTGTTGACGACGGTCTCCACGAGGTCGACGTCGTGGGAGATCACGACGAAGCCGCCGCGGTAGGTCTTGAGGTAGTCGCGCAGCCAGGTGATCGAGTCGGCGTCGAGGTGGTTGGTCGGCTCGTCCAGGAGCAGGGTGTCGGCGTCCGAGAAGAGGATCCGCGCCAGCTCGATGCGGCGGCGCTGACCGCCGGAGAGGGTGTGCAGCGGCTGCCCGAGCACCCGGTCGGGCAGGCCGAGGGCGGCGGCGATGGTGGACGCCTCGGCCTCGGCCGCGTACCCGCCCTTGGTGAGGAACTCGGTCTCCTGGCGCTCGTACTGCCTCAGGGCCTTCTCGCGGGTGGCGCCCTTGCCGGTGGCGATGCGCTCCTCGTTCAGCCGCATCTTCCCGATCAGCGTGTCCAGGCCGCGGGCGGAGAGGATCCGGTCGCGGGCGAGGACGTCGAGGTCGCCGGTGCGCGGGTCCTGCGGGAGGTAGCCGACCTGGCCGGAGCGGGTGATGGTGCCGGCGGCGGGGACGCCCTCGCCCGCGAGGCACTTGGTGAGGGTGGTCTTGCCCGCGCCGTTGCGGCCGACGAGGCCGATGCGGTCGCCCTTGGCGATGCGGAAGGAAGCGGACTCGATGAGGACGCGTGCGCCGGCGCGCAGCTCGAGGCCGGTGGCGGTGATCACGGACAGACTCCAGGGCGAGGGGGACGGCGGGCGGACGGCTGCTGCGGTGGCGTCGGCACCGTCTAGTGCACGGGGAGCATGGCCATGGGGGCCAGTCTAACGGGCACATGCAACCGCTTTTCCGGGATGCGCCGGGAACGAACCGCGCCCCGGACGCGCGGGAAGGGGGCGGCGGGAACGTGCCGGGGACGGCCGGGAGCACCCGATCACCGCGCCTCCGGAGGCGCGGGAACCCCGGTCGTCCGCATGGGGACGGCGGGGG
>NZ_CP095474.1:1382272-1397096 GCF_023614315.1 Streptomyces sudanensis
GCGGGGCCGGGCCGGACGGGCCGGATGTGCGGCGGCGGGCGCGACCGGTGAGTGGGGTGGCCTGCGCGACCGGTGGGCGGGGCGGCCGGCGTGCCGGTTTCGGCGNNNGGCNCCGNNGGGGGCCACGACCGGGGCCGCCAGGGGCCGTGCCGTCCGGGTCCGGCGCGGACGGGAGGTGCTCGAAGCGGGGCCGGCGCGGAAGTCGCGCGGCTCCGGAGGAGGCGCCGCGCCGGTCCGGGAGCCCCCGCGGGCGGGCCGGCGGGCGTTGTCAGTGGCCGGTGCCAGGCTGAAGAAGGATGAGATCCACGTCACATCGCAATGGAGGAGATGGTCGGCATGGCCGCGGTATCGAGCGTCTGCCCGACGATCCTGTACCGGGACACGGAGGCCGCGATCCGGATGCTGACGGAGGCGTTCGGCTTCCGCCGGGAGGGCGTGTACGAGGACGAGGACGGCCGCGTCGTCCACGCGGAGCTGTCCTACGGCGACGGCGTGGTGATGCTGGGCCCGAAGGACGGCGCCGGGGCGTACGCCAGGATGATGGCCGACGCCGGGCCGGTCGGGGTGTACGTGGTGGTGGAGGACGCGGACGCGCACCACGCGCGGGCGGTGGAGCACGGGGTGGAGGTGCTGATGCCGCCGACCGACCAGCCCCACGGGTCGCGGGACTACCGGGCGAGGGATGCCGAGGGCAACGTCTGGAGCTTCGGGACGTACGCCCCCGGCGCGCCGGGCTGAGGGGTCAGGAGCCGCCGGTGTGGACCTGGAACGCGGCGCGGCGGACCGCCTTGGCGAGGGCGGGGTCCGGGTGCGCCGCGGCCAGGGCGACCAGCACCTGCACCGTGCGCGGGTGGCCGATCGCGCGGACCTCGTCGAGGAGGGCGGGCACGGTTCCCTGCACGGCGGACTCCAGGTGCCGCACCAGCAGGTCGCTCTCCCCGTGGTCGACGACGGCCGCGGCGGTGTCCACCCAGAGCCAGGTGGCCTCCTCGCGGGTGAGGACGTCCGGCGCCTCGTCGGGGTCGGCGCCCTCGTGCTCGGCCAGCCAGAGCAGGGCGTACGGGCGGAGCGGGGGTTCACCGGCGGCGGCGCGCACCTCGGCCTCGGCGGCGGCGCCCACCACGCGGAGGGCTTCGAAGGCCAGCCCGCGCAGGAGGGCGTCGTCGCCGCGGGCGACGGCGAGCAGCTCGGCGACGGCCTTGCCGACGGGCCGGGCGGCGAGCCAGGCGCGGTACTCGGCGCGGGCCGGACCGGGGGTGAGCCGGACGCAGCCGCGCAGCATGGCCTCCGCGGGCTGCTCGATGTGCCCCGCGGGGCTCTGCGCGGCGACGCAGATCTGCTCCAGCTTGACCCACACCGCCCAGTTGCCGAGGGGGGTGAGCGTCGCCTGGCCGTCGTCGACGGTCAGGGCGCCGACGGAGGCGAGCGCCTCCAGCGCCCAGTCGAGCAGGCGGGGCAGGGCGTCCGTGCCGGAGGCCGCGCCCCGTCGCCCGTCACGCGCCGGGGCGGCGGCCGGGGCCCCCGGCACCGGCGCGGCGTCGGCGGCGTACGGGACCTCGCAGCGCTGCTCGCGCAGTTCGGCGACGCGCTGCCGGATCAGGTCGAGCAGGGCCGGGACGGGCACCGGGCCGGCGGACAGGTGGAGGAGGGAGAGGGCCTGCGGGACGGCCTCCACCACCTCGGCGACCTCGGCCGGTTCGGCGTCCCGCGCGGCGGGATGGGCGAGCGACCAGGCGTCGAGGAGGGCGACCCAGCCCCGCAGCGCGGCGGAGTCGTCCCGGTCCCAGGCCCGCAGCCGCCAGCCGGGGCGGACGGTGTCGCCGTGGATCTCGACGAGCCCGGCGAGCCGGGCCCGGTCCCAGGCCGTGCGGACCCGTTCCGGCGGCAGGCCGAGGGCGGCCGCGGNCCGCTCGTCCGCCNGGGCGGTGACGGGGCCGNNNNCGGNCGGCCGCCGCCNNGCGGGCGACNGCGCACGGCGTCGGCCAGGACGTGCCGGGCCTGGCGGGCCAGCTCGGCCCGCGGGGGCGTGCCCTCCGGCGGACGCGGGGCCGGCCGCGTCCGCCGGTCGGCCACGGCCCGCCGGGCGGTCGTCGCCAACGACCGGGGCCGGACGAGTCGGAGTCTGGAGTTGCGCGCCAGTTGCTCATCGGGCTTTCGAGACGTCACGGGGGCAGTCTTCCCGTTGACGGCCCGAAAGCCCAAACGGAAGGAGGCCGTCGGCTCACAGCAGGGGGATCAGGAAGCGGCGCATGGCCTCCTCGTACCGCTCGGGGTCGGCGTTCCACATGGCGGCGTGCGGCGCGTCGTGGACCGCGCGGAGGGTGACGAGGTCGGGGCGCCGTTCGGCGAGGGCGCGGCTCGCCGCCCAGGGGGCGACGGTGTCGCCGGGGCCGTGGAAGACGAGTGCGGGCACGTCCGGCGCCTCGGTGGCGACGGTCCGGGCGGGTTCCCCGCGGCGCAGCCCGGTCCTGCCCTGGGCCGCGCGGACGGCGAGCGGCAGCAGGACGGCGGGGACGCGGCGCGCCACGGCCAGGGCGCGCAGGGCGGCCTCCCAGTCGAGGACCGGCGAGTCGAGGACCAGGCCGGTGATCATGTCGCGCAGCCGGCTCCGCCGGGCGGTGCGCAGGGCCATGGCGGCGCCGGTCGACCAGCCGTGGAGGACGACGCCGGTCGCGCCGTTGCGGACGGCGTGGTGGACGGCCGCGTCGAGGTCGCGCCACTCGGAGTCCCCGAGGTGGCCGAGGCCGTCGGCGGAGCGGGGGGCGCCCGGGTCGCCGCGGTAGGCGAGGTCGAGGACGGGCAGGCGGAACCTGCCGTGGAGGAGGCCCAGCACGTTCAGCGGGTGCTCGCGGGTGGCGCCCAGGCCGTGCGCGGTGATCACCCATGTGGTGCGGGACCCCGGGACGTACCAGGCGGGCAGGGGGCCCAGCTCGCCGGCCACCTCGACCTCCCGGTACGGGACGCCGAGCGCGGTGGCGGGGGTGCCGGAGTGGACCTGCGGGGTGAGGCGGACGCGGGTGCCGGTGGCGAGGGTGCCGTAGTCGACCCGTTCGAGGCGGCGCACGACGGTGTCGGGGGCGTGGGGCGCGTCGTCGAGGACGGGGCCGACGACCGCGTGGACGCCGGGGCCCTCCACTCCGTAGACACCGGGGCGGAGGGAGGACAGGTCGCGGGTGAGGGTGATCCGGTCGGGGCCGGCGGCGTGCACGGTGAGCCGGGGCTCGCCGGGCAGGGGCCGTCCGGGCCGCGGCCTGAGCGCCGTACCGCTGGCGTACCGTCCGGCCGCCACGGCGGCCGTCCCTGCACCGATCACTGTGGCGGCCACCGCCGCGGCTGTCGCGGAACGCATCCGTCCAGTGTCCGCAAGTCGGCCGGGCGGTGCCAGTGGACGCGGCGGTCACCGGGCGACGGGATCGGAAGGGGCGGCGCGCCGGTCAGCCGGGGAGGCCGTAGCCGCGGAGCTTCCCGGCTGCCTCGGCCAGCTCGTCGGCGGTGAGGAGCGCCGGGGTGCGGGTGGGATGGCTGTCGGCGGCGAGCCAGACCCGGCACATCCACTCCAGCTGGGCGGTGCGGTCGTACGCCTGGTCGAGCGTCGCGCCGTACGCGACCGTGCCGTGGTTGCGCAGGAGGCAGGCGGTGCGCCCGGCCAGGGCGGCGAGCATGCGCTCGGCGAGCTCCCGCGTGCCGTACAGGGCGTACGGGGCGACGCGGACGGGCCCGCCGAGGGCGGCGGTCATGTAGTGGATCGGCGGCAGCTCGTCGACGAGGGTCGACACGGCGGTGGCGTGCACGGCGTGGGTGTGGACGACCGCCCCGGCGTCGGTGGACCGGTACACGGCGAGGTGCACCGGCAGCTCGCTGGTCGGCGGCAGCGTGCCGCGGACCCGCCGCCCGTCCAGGTCGACGGCGACGACGTCGTCCCCGGTCAGCCGGGAGTACGGCACCCCGCTCGGGGTGACGAGCACCAGGTCCCCGACCCGCACGGAGACGTTCCCGGAGGTGCCGACGACCAGCCCGTCGTCCACCGTCCTGCGCGCCGTGGCGACCAGCGCCTCCCACGCCTCACCGACCGCCGCCCCGTCCGCCGTGCCCGCCGTGCCCGCCGTGTCGTCCTTCGCCATGCGGCGATCCTGCCAGGGGCGGGCCGGGCCGGGAAGCGGCGGTCCCGGCGGGCCGGGGCCCGGGCGCCGGCCCGCAAACGGAACCGAACCGCACGGCGAGACACCGCGTAGCCCGCCTCAGTTCACCTCCCGTTCACCCAGGTTGCTTACGTTCGTCTGGTCACTGACGTCGAATGATTGCCTGGGTAAATGGAACACATCACGCTGCTGCTCGCCATCGTGGTCGTGACAGCTCTCGTGTTCGATTTCACAAACGGTTTCCACGACACCGCCAACGCGATGGCCACGACCATCTCGACCGGTGCGATGAGGCCCAAGGCGGCGGTGGCCATGTCGGCCGTCCTGAACCTGGTGGGCGCGTTCCTGTCCGTGGAGGTCGCCAAGACGATCTCCAAGGGGCTCGTCGACGAGACGGGCATCCAACCCGAGGTGATCCTCGCCGCCCTCGTCGGCGCGATCCTCTGGAACCTCCTGACCTGGCTGGTCGGCCTCCCCTCCAGTTCCTCCCACGCCCTCATGGGCGGTCTGATCGGCGCGACCGTCGCCTCCATCGGCTTCGACGGCGTCAACGGCGGCGTCGTCCTCACCAAGGTCCTGATCCCGGCCGTCGCCGCCCCCGTCGTCGCCGGCGTCGCCTCGATGGTGGCCACCCGCTTCACGTACCGGGTCGACGCGAGCGTCGGCGACAGGACCGGCCGCAAGGGCTACCGGGCCGGGCAGATCGCCTCCGCGGGCCTGGTCTCCCTCGCCCACGGCACCAACGACGCGCAGAAGACCATGGGCATCATCACCCTGGCCCTGGTCGCCGGCGGCGCCCTCGCCCCCGGCTCCAACCCGCCGGTGTGGGTCATCGTCTCCGCCGGCCTGGCCATCGCGCTCGGCACCTACCTGGGCGGCTGGCGCATCATCCGCACCATGGGCAAGGGCCTCACGGACCTCCAGCCCCAGCAGGGCTTCGCCGCCCAGACCGGCGCCGCGACCGTGATCCTGGCCTCCTCCCACCTGGGCTTCTCCCTCTCCACCACGCACGTCTGCTCCGGCGCCGTGATGGGCGCGGGCCTGGGCCGCAGGGGCGGCGTGGTCCGCTGGTCCACCGCCACCCGGATGTTCGCCGCCTGGGGCCTGACCCTGCCGGCCGCCGGCCTGGTCGCCGCGCTCGCCGAGCTCGTCGCCCGCCAGGGCGACTGGGGCGTCGCCGCCGTCGCGACCTTCCTCGTCGTCTCCTCGGCCGCCATCTGGTTCGTCTCGCGCCGCCAGGTCGTCGACCACACCAACGTCAACGACGTGGAGCACGGCGCCGGGGCCCTCGACGACGAGCCCGCCGGGGTCGTCACCACCGCCATCGCGGCCGTCACCCCGCCGCCCGCCGGCGCCGTCGCCGCCGACCCGGCGGACGACGACACCCCCAAGACCCCCGTCACGGCCCCGGCCGCCGCGTCCGGCGCGGCGCCCACGGCCACCCGGTAAGGAAAGGACGGCATCGCCATGGACATCGACTGGGCAGCCCTCGGCTCCGTCTTCGGCGTGGGCCTCGTCGCCACCGTCGCACTCGTCGGCCTGTTCACCCTCGGCCTGGTGGGCCTCTCCCGGCAGGAGGAGGCCGAGGCCCGGGGCGGCGGCTCCACCGCCCTGGCCCGCACCGGCGCGTACGCCTGCTTCGCGCTGTGCGCCGCGGCCGTCGCGTACGGGATCTACCTGATCGTGGCCTGACCACGGCCGAAGCGTCCGGCCGGGCCGCCCCCGCCCCCGCGGCGGGGGCGGCCCGGCCGTCGTCGCGCGCCCCCGCCCGGCGCTTCCCGACCCCCTCGCGAAGCCCGGCGCGCCGCTCCACCGCAGGTCAAGAGCGAGTTGACGGGCCTTCGCGGGGCGTGGTGGACTGCCCGGGCCAGCTACGGCGGCAGGAGAGGAAGCCCGGTGCGAGTCCGGCGCGGTCCCGCCACTGTCACCGGGTCCGGCGCGGCGGTCGCCGCGGGGGCCCGGGAGCCAGGAACTCTCACCGCCGGTCACGTCGAACCAGGGCGCGGACCCTGAGTGAGGACCTTGCGCATGCCCGGCCGCCTTCCCCCCCGCACGTACGGGCCCCCGAGCCCCGGTTCACCGGTCCGCGGCCGGTCCGGCGCGCGGACCCGCTGAGCCGATGCGGGACGACCGAGTCTTCGCGTACGGCGCCGCCGCCGGTTTCCTGGCCGACCTGGTCTTCGCGGACCCCCGCCGCGGCCACCCCGTCGCCGCCTTCGGGCGCGCCGCGGGCGCCGTGGAGCGCGTGCTGTGGCGCGACCACCGCGGCTGGGGCGCGCTGCACACCGCCGTGTGCGCCGGGGGCACCGCCGCGGCCGCCGCCCTGGCCGCCCGCGCCGTGCGGGGCCGGGGCGCCGCGTCCGTCGCCCTGACCGCCGCGACCGTGTGGGCCGTCGTGGGCGGCACCTCTCTGGGCCGGGAGGCGCGGGCCGTCGGCGCCGCGCTGGCCGCCGGGGACGTGGAGGCCGCCCGGGAGCGGCTGCCGCACCTGTGCGGGCGCGACCCGCAGGCACTGGACGGGCCGGGCATCGCGCGGGCCGTGGTGGAGTCCGTCGCCGAGAACACCTCCGACGCCGTGGTCGGCGCCCTGGTGTGGGGCGCGCTCGGCGGCGTCCCGGGGCTGGCGGCCTTCCGGGCGGTCAACACCCTGGACGCCATGGTCGGCCACCGGTCGCCGCGCCACCGCCGCTTCGGCTGGGCGTCGGCGCGCCTCGACGACCTGGCCGGGGCGCCCGGGGCGCGGCTGACGGCCGCGCTCGCCGTCGTCGCGGGCGGCGACCCGCGCGGGGCCCTGCGGGCCTGGCGGGCGGACGCGCACCGGCACCCCTCGCCCAACGCCGGCCCCGTG
This sequence comes from Streptomyces sudanensis, assembly GCF_023614315.1. Taxonomy (NCBI): domain Bacteria; kingdom Bacillati; phylum Actinomycetota; class Actinomycetes; order Kitasatosporales; family Streptomycetaceae; genus Streptomyces; species Streptomyces sudanensis. The sequence continues at coordinate 1,389,260 of NZ_CP095474.1, forward strand.
GAGGCCGCCTTCGCGGGCGCCCTCGGCGTACGGCTCGGGGGCACCCTCTCGTACGGGGGGCGGGTCGAGCACCGGCCGGTCCTGAACGGGCCGGGGCGGGACGTCGAGGTGGCGGACGTCGAACGGGCGGTGCGGCTGTCGCGGCGCGTCGGCGGGCTGGCGCTCGCCGTGTGCGCGGGCGGGCGGCTGCTGTACGGAACGTGGAAGCGGAGGGGCGCGTGAGCGGGGGGCTGCTGGTCGCGGGGACGACGTCCGACGCGGGCAAGAGCGTGGTGACGGCCGGGATCTGCCGCTGGCTGGTCCGGCGGGGCGTGAAGGTCGCGCCGTTCAAGGGGCAGAACATGTCCCTCAACTCGTTCGTGACGCGCGAGGGCGCGGAGATCGGGCGGGCGCAGGCGATGCAGGCGCAGGCCGCCCGCGTCGAGCCGAGCGCGCTGATGAACCCGGTGCTGCTGAAGCCGGGCGGCGACCGCTCCAGCCAGGTGGTGCTGATGGGCCGGCCGGTCGGCGAGCTGAGCGCCCGCGGCTACCACGGCGGGCGGCAGCAGGAGCTGCTGGGCACGGTCGTGGAGTGCCTGGAGGAGCTGCGGGCCACCCACGACGCGGTGATCTGCGAGGGCGCGGGCAGCCCCGCCGAGATCAACCTGCGGCGCAACGACATCGTCAACATGGGCGTCGCGCGGGCGGCGGGCTTCCCCGTCGTCGTGGTCGGCGACATCGACCGGGGCGGGGTGTTCGCCCAGTTCTTCGGGACGACGGCGCTGCTGGCGCCCGAGGACCAGGCGCTGGTCGCCGGGTACCTGGTGAACAAGTTCCGCGGCGACGTGACGCTGCTGGAGCCGGGCCTGGACATGCTGTACGACCTGACGGGGCGCCGGACGTTCGGGGTGCTGCCGTACGCGCGCGGACTCGGCATCGACGAGGAGGACGGGATGGCCGTGTCGCTGCGCGGCGCCGTCCGCGAGTCGGCGGTCGCGCCGCCGGTAGGCGAGGACGTACTGCGGGTCGCGGTGTGCGCCGTGCCGCTGATGTCGAACTTCACGGACGTGGACGCGCTGGCCGCCGAGCCGGGCGTCGTCGTCCGGTTCGTCGACCGGCCCGAGGAGCTGGCCGACGCGGACCTGGTGGTCGTGCCGGGCACGCGCGGCACGGTGCGGGCACTGGCGTGGCTGCGGGAGCGCGGCCTCGCCGCCGAGCTGGCGCGGCGGGCCGCGGAGGGCCGCCCCGTGCTGGGGATCTGCGGCGGATTCCAGGCGCTGGGCGAGCACATCGAGGACGACGTGGAGTCGCGCGCCGGGGCCGTGGAGGCCCTCGGGCTGCTGCCGGTGCGGGTGCGGTTCGCGCCGGAGAAGACCCTCGCCCGGCCGGTCGGCGAGGCGCTGGGCGAGCGGGTGGAGGGGTACGAGATCCACCACGGCGTCGCGGACGTGCGGGGCGGCGAGCCGTTCCTGGACGGCTGCCGCGTCGGCGCCGTGTGGGGGACGCACTGGCACGGGTCGCTGGAGTGCGACGCCTTCCGGCGGGCGTTCCTGCGGGAGGTCGCGGCGGCAGCCGGGCGGCGGTTCGTCCCGGCGCCCGGCACGTCGTTCGGCGCGCTGCGCGAGGAGCAGCTCGACCGGCTCGGCGACCTGATCGAGGAGCACGCGGACACGGACGCGCTGCTCAAGCTGATCGAGTCCGGCCCGCCCGGCGGGCTGCCGTTCGTACCGCCGGGGGCGCCGTGAGCACCCCCGGCGCGGTCGCTCCCGCCGGTACGGGGAGCACGCCGGGGCCCCGCCCGTGCGGGGAGCGGCGCACCACGGCGGCCCGGCGCGGCCGCACCGACACTTCCGCACGCAGCAGCTCCCTCGAAAGGGGTATCGGCTAATGGCCTCGGTTCCCTATCCGTTCACCGCCGTCGTCGGCATGGACGACATGCGGTTGAGCCTGTTGCTCACCGCCGTGTCGCCGCGCATCGGCGGTGTGCTCGTCCGGGGTGAGAAGGGCACCGCCAAGTCCACGCTGGTGCGCTCCCTCGCCGCGCTGCTGCCCCCCATGGACGTCGTCCCCGGCTGCCGCTTCTCGTGCGCACCCGAGGCGCCCGACCCGGGGTGCCCGGACGGGCCGCACGAGTCCGCGCCGGGCGTCCCGCGTCCCGCGCGGCTGGTCGAACTGCCCGTCGGCGCCTCGGAGGACCGGCTCGTCGGGGCGCTGGACATCGAGCGGGCGCTGTCCGAGGGCGTGAAGGCCTTCGAGCCGGGGCTGCTGGCGCGGGCGCACCGGGGCATCCTCTACGTCGACGAGGTCAACCTCCTCCACGACCACCTCGTCGACCTGCTGCTCGACGCCGCCGCCATGGGCGCCTCCCACGTGGAGCGCGAGGGGGTCTCCGTGCGGCACGCGGCGCGCTTCCTCCTCGTCGGGACGATGAACCCGGAGGAGGGCGAGCTGCGGCCGCAGCTGCTCGACCGGTTCGGGCTGACCGTGGAGGTGGCCGCGTCGCGGGACCCGGAGCAGCGGGTCGAGGTGGTGCGGCGGCGCCTGGCGTACGACGACGACCCGGTGGGCTTCGCGGCGCGCTGGGCCGGCGAGGAGGCCGCGCTGCGGGAGCGGATCGCGGCCGCGCGGGCGCTGCTGCCGCAGGTGCGGCTCGGTGAGGACGCGCTGCGGCGGATCGCGGCGACGTGCGCGGCGTTCGAGGTGGACGGCATGCGCGCGGACATCGTGATGGCGCGGACCGCGACGGCGCTCGCCGCGTGGGCGGGCCGTACGGACGTGACGGTCGAGGACGTGCGGCAGGCGGCGCTGCTGGCGCTGCCGCACCGGCGGCGGCGGTCGCCGTTCGACGCGCCGGGCCTCGACGAGGACAGGCTGGACGAGGTGCTGGAGCAGTCCGGCGGGGGCGACGAGCCCGAGCCCGATCCGCGGGGCCCCGGCGACGGCGGCCCGGACGGGGACGGCGGCCCCGGCGACGGGGGCCCCGGCGGGGGCGGTCCCGGCGGGGGCGTTCCGCCGCAGCCGCCGGGACCCGGGACGGACGCCGAGGCACCGGCCGCGCCGGAGCCGTCCGGGGAGCGGCCGGAGGAGGCGCCCTCCCCCGGTGCGGGACCGGCTCCGCTGCCGGGCGCGGGCCCGGCCCGCGAGCAGTCGCCGGTCGCGGCGGCCGAACCGTTCCGCACGAAGGCGCTGACCGTGCCCGGCGTGGGCGACGGCGCGGCCGGGCGCCGCTCCCGGGCGCGCACCGAGCACGGCCGCACCACCGGGTCGCGCCGCCCGCGGGGAGCCCTGACGAAGCTGCACCTGGCGGCGACCGTGCAGGCGGCGGCCCCGCACCAGCGGGCGCGCGGCCGGTCGGGCCCCGGGCTGGTCGTGCACCGCGACGACCTGCGCCAGGCGGTGCGGGAGGGACGCGAGGGCAACCTGGTGCTGTTCGTGGTGGACGCCTCGGGGTCGATGGCGGCGCGGCAGCGGATGGGCGCGGTGAAGGGCGCCGTGCTGTCGCTGCTGCTCGACGCCTACCAGCGGCGGGACAAGGTGGGCCTGGTGACGTTCCGGGGCCGGGACGCGGAGCTGGTGCTGCCGCCCACGTCGTCGGTGGACGCGGCGGCCGCCCGGCTGGAGCGGCTGCCCACCGGGGGCCGCACCCCGCTGGCGGCGGGCCTGCTGAAGGCGCACGAGGTGCTGCGGTCGGAGCGGCTGCGGGACCCGGCGCGCCGCCCGCTGCTCGTCGTGGTCACGGACGGGCGGGTGACGGGGGGCCCGGAGCCGCTGCGCCTGGCCGCGCGGGCCGCGGGGCTGCACGCGGCGGAGGGCACGGCGTCGGTCGTCGTGGACTGCGAGAGCGGGCCCGTGCGGCTCGGTCTGGCCGCGGGGCTCGCCCGGGACCTGGGCGGTACGGCCGTGACGCTGGACGAGCTGCGCGCGGACGCGATCGCCGGGCTGGTCAAGGATGTTCGTACTACGAGGAGGGCCGCATAGTGCCGCAGGGACAGCCGACCGTCGTTCCGCAGGACGGGCTGACCACCCGTCAGCGCCGCAACCGCCCGCTGGTGATGGTCCACACGGGCGTGGGCAAGGGCAAGTCGACCGCCGCGTTCGGGATGGCGCTGCGCGCCTGGAACCAGGGCTGGCCGATCGGGGTGTTCCAGTTCGTCAAGTCGGCGAAGTGGAAGGTCGGCGAGGAGAACGCGCTCAAGGTGCTCGGCGCGACCGGCGAGGGCGGCACGGTCGACTGGCACAAGATGGGCGAGGGCTGGTCGTGGATCCAGCGCGACCCGAAGGACGGGGAGCAGTCCAACGAGGAGAAGGCGCGGGAGGGCTGGGAGCAGGTCAAGCGCGACCTGGCCGCGGAGAGGTACCGGTTCTACGTGCTGGACGAGTTCGCCTACCCGCTGCACTGGGGGTGGGTGGACACCGCCGAGGTGATCGAGGTCCTGCGGAACCGTCCCGGCACGCAGCACGTGGTGATCACCGGCCGCAACGCGCCGCGGGAGCTGCTGGACTTCGCGGACCTGGTCACCGACATGTCCAAGGTGAAGCACCCGATGGACGCCGGTCAGAAGGGCCAGCGGGGCATCGAGTGGTAGCACGTCTCGTCATCGCCGCGCCGTCGTCCGGCGCGGGCAAGACCACGGTCGCGACGGGCCTGATGGCCGCGTTCGCCGAGCGCGGTCTGGCGGTGTCGCCGCACAAGGTCGGCCCGGACTACATCGACCCGGGGTACCACGCGCTGGCGACGGGCCGCCCCGGGCGGAACCTCGACGCGTTCATGTGCGGCACGGAGCTGGTGGCGCCGCTGTTCGCGCACGGGGCGCACGGCTGCGACCTGGCCGTCGTCGAGGGCGTGATGGGGTTGTACGACGGCGCCGCCGGCCAGGGCGAGCTGGCGTCGACGGCGCAGGTGGCCAAGGTGCTGCGGGCGCCGGTGGTGCTGGTCGTGGACGCCTCGTCGCAGTCGCGGTCGGTGGCGGCGCTGGTGCACGGGTTCGCCTCGTGGGACCCGGAGGTGCGGATCGGCGGGGTGATCCTCAACAAGGTCGCCACCGACCGGCACGAGCACCTGCTGCGGGAGGCGCTGGAGGAGTCCGGGGTGCCCGTGCTGGGTGTGCTGCGGCGGGCCCCGGACGTCTCGACGCCGTCGCGCCACCTGGGCCTGGTGCCGGTCGCCGAGCGGCGGGCACAGGCCGTGGAGGCGGTGCGGGCGCAGGCGGAGCAGGTGCGCGGCGGCTGCGACCTGGACGCGCTGCTGGCGCTGGCCCGTTCGGCGCCGCCGCTGCACGCGGAGCCCTGGTCGGCCGGGGCGGCCCTGGCCGGCGCGGGCGCCGGGGAGCCGCCGACCGGTGCGCGGCCGGTGGTGGCGGTGGCCGGCGGAGCGGCGTTCACCTTCTCGTACGCGGAGCACACCGAGCTGCTGGAGGCGGCGGGCGCCGAGGTGGTGGCGTTCGACCCGCTGCGGGACGAGAAGCTGCCGGAGGGGACGCGCGCCCTGGTGGTGGGGGGCGGCTTCCCGGAGGTGTACGCGCCGGAGCTGTCGGCGAACGGGGCGCTGCGGGACGCGGTGGCCGCGCTGGCCCGGTCGGGCGCCCCGGTCGCGGCGGAGTGCGCGGGCCTGCTGTACCTGGCGCGTTCGCTGGACGGCCTGCCGATGTGCGGGGTGCTGGAGGCGGACGCGCGGATGTCGCAGCGGCTGACGCTGGGGTACCGGGACGCGGTCGCGGTGAGCGACAGCCCGGTGGCGGCGGCCGGGACGCGGCTGCGGGGCCACGAGTTCCACCGCACGGTGGTCGAGCCGGGCGCCGGGGCCGACCCGGCGTGGGGGCTGCGGCAGCCGGAACGGCGCGTGGAGGGCTTCGTCGCCGGCGGGGTGCACGCGAGTTACCTGCACACCCACTGGGCGGCGGTGCCGGGGACGGCCCGGCGGTTCGTCGGGCACTGCCGGCCGTGAGGCTGGTGGTGGGCGTGGGCGCCCGGCGCGGGGTGAGCGCGCGGGAGGTGTGCGACCTGGTCGCGGCGGTCCTGCGGGAGGCGGGACGGGAACCCGGGGAGGTGGTGGCGATGGCGACGGTGGAGGCGAAGGCCGGCGAACCGGGCCTGGTGGAGGCCGCCTCCCTGCTGGGCGTGCCCCTGCGCGCCCACCCGGCGGAGGCGCTGGCCCGCGCCCGGGTGCCCGAGTCCTCGGACGCGGCGCTGGCCGCGGTGGGCACGCCGTCGGTGGCGGAGGCCGCGGCCCTGGTGGAGGCGGCGCGCCACGGGGCGTCCGGGCCGGCGGGGGGCGAACTCCTCGTGCCGAAGCGGAAGTCCGTTGCGGGAGTGGCGCGTGTGACGTGTGCGGTGGCAGTGGCCCACGGGGAAGGGCGGTTGCCCACCGGAGGGCGGGGGTACACCCGTGAGGACGCGGTGTTCGGGTTACGAACACGCCGTCGAACCACTGATCCCCGCGCCGGATCCCCCGTCCGGCACTGAAGAACGCCGGATCCCCCGTCCGGCACCGGAGAACGCCGGATCCCCCGTCCGGCGCCGAGAGCCACCCGGTGGGCCGTCGGCACCGTCGGCCCACCGCCCCCCACTGTCCCCCACCCCGGCTGGCGGCCATGTACATGCACACTGACAGCGACAGACCGTTCCCCCGCCCCCGCGACGCGGACGCGTACGACCTGCGGCACCACGGCGACGTGGAGGTCCGCGGCGAGAACCTGATCGACCTCGCGGTCAACGTCCGCACCGGCACCCCGCCCGAGTGGCTGAGGAAGCGGCTGGCGGAGTCCCTGGCGGGGCTCGCCGCCTACCCCGACGGGCGGGCCGCGCGGGCGGCGGTCGCCGAGCGGCACGGGCTGCCCGCGCGGCGGGTGCTGCTGACGGTGGGCGCGGCGGAGGCGTTCGTGCTGCTGGCGCGGACGCTGCCGGTGCGGCGGCCGGTCGTGGTGCACCCGCAGTTCACGGAGCCGGAGGCGGCGCTGCGGGACGCGGGGCACCAGGTGCGCCGGGTGCTGCTGCGCGAGGAGGACGGCTTCCGGCTGGACCCGGCGCGGGTGCCCGAGGACGCGGACCTGGTGGTGGTCGGCAACCCGACGAACCCCACGTCGGTCCTGCACCCGGCGGAGACCCTCGCGGCGCTGGCGCGGCCGGGGCGGATCCTGGTCGTGGACGAGGCGTTCATGGACGCCGTGCCGGGTGAGCGGGAGGCGCTGGCCGGGCGGACGGACGTACCGGGACTGGTGGTGCTGCGGAGCCTGACCAAGACGTGGGGGCTCGCGGGACTGCGGATCGGGTACGTGCTGGCGGCGCCGGACACCGTGTCGGCGCTGGAGCGGGCGCAGCCGCTGTGGCCGGTGTCGACGCCGGCGCTGGTGGCGGCCGAGGCGTGCGTGTCGCGGGAGGCGCTGGCGGAGGCGGAGGAGGCGGCGCGGCGGACGGCCGTGGAGCGGGCCCACCTGCTGGCGGGGCTCGCGGAGTTCGAGGAGGTGCGGGCCGTGGAGGCCGCGGAGGGCCCGTTCGTCCTGATCCGGGTGGAGGGGGCGGACGTGGTGCGGGAGCGGCTGCGGGCGCTGGGCTTCGCGGTGCGGCGCGGTGACACCTTCCCGGGCCTCGGGCCGCAGTGGCTGCGGGTGGCGGTGCGGGACCGGGTGACGACGAACCGTTTCATCCAGGCCCTGGACCAGGCGCTGGTCATGGCCGGCTGCGACCGGCCGAGCCGGGCGTAGCCGCCGCGCCCGGCCGCTTCCCGCCGCCCCCGTGCCGCCCCGTGCCGCCGGGCCGGGGCGGCGCGGGTGGTTCGGGAACGGCGGTACGGGAGCGGGCGCGGCGGGCGGTCCTCGGGGCGCCGCGCACGGTGGGCGGCGCGCCCGGCGGACCTCCACCG
>NZ_CP095474.1:1397121-1404571 GCF_023614315.1 Streptomyces sudanensis
GCCCCTCCCCGGCGGCCGTACCCGGGCACCACCCCTCCGCCGGGCCGCCGGAGCCGGGCGCACCCGCGCGACGATCCGCCGCCGGAACCGGACGTACCCGCGCGACGATCCGCCGCCGGAACCGGGCGCACCCGCGCGACGATCCGCCGCCGCCGGCGGCGGTCCGGAACACCGGCCCCCGGCGGGGAGGTGGGCGCGCCGGCCCCCGGACCGGCTCCGCCCCGGGGCGGGGCCGCCGGCCACGGCCGTGCGCACCGCACCGGATTGCTTCTCCGGTCGCCGTGATCTAAGTTAGGTCAGCCTTACCTAAAGAGATCAGGACGAGTGTGAGCATCGAGGTCTACCGGGACCCCTGGGGCATCCCGCACCTGCGCGCCGGGGATCCGCGCGAACTCGCCTACGCCCAGGGCCGCGTCACCGCCCGCGACCGGGCGTGGCAACTGGAGGTCGAGCGGCACCGCGCCCAGGGCACCACGGCCGCGTTCCTCGGCCCCGAAGCCGTCGAGTGGGACGTCTTCGCCCGCCGCGCCCGGCTGGCCGACACCGCCCGGCGCTGCCTCGACCGGCTGGACGACGACACCCGCGCCTGGGTCTCGGCGTACGCGGAGGGGGTCGGCGCGGGCCTCGCCGAAGGCGCCCGCCGGAGCCGCGAGTTCGCGGACACCGGCCTCGAACCGGGCGCCTGGGAGCCCTGGGTGCCGCTGGGCGTCTGGCTGTCGACCCACATCCTCTTCGCCGGCTTCCCGACCAAGCTGTGGCGCGAGCACGTCGCCCGCACGCTCGGCGACGAGGCGATCGAACTGTTCGCCACGGACGGCCCCGGCACCTCCGGCAGCAACGGCTGGCTGGTCGACGCCGGCCGGACCGCCACCGGCGCCGCCCTGCTCGCGGGCGACCCGCACCGGTTCGTCGAGGCGCCCGGCGTCTACCAGCAGATCCGGCTCGCCTGCCCCGAGTACGACGTGGTCGGCCTGGCCGTGCCCGGCGTCCCCGGCCTCGCGCACTTCGGCCACACCGGCACGGTCGCCTGGGCCATCACCAACGCCATGGCCGACTACCAGGACCTCTACCGCGAGCGGCTGCGCCGCCGCCCCGACGGCACCGCGGAGGCGCTCGGCCCGGACGGGTGGCGGCCCGCCCGCGCCCACACCGAGACCGTCGAGGTGAGGGGCGCCGACCCGGTCGCCGTCGAGGTCCTGGAGACCGAACGGGGCCCGGTGATCGTCCCGGACGACGGCGAGGGCGGCGCGATCAGCCTGCGCCACCCGCCCCGCGTCACCGGCGAACTGGGCTTCGCCGCACTGCCCGCGCTGCTCGCCGCGCGGACCGTCGGCGACGTGGACCGGGCCCTGGACCGGTGGGTGGAGCCCGTGAACGTCGTGCAGGCCGCCGACACCCGGGGCGGCACGCTCCACCGGGCCGCCGGGCACGTCCCCGTGCGCCCCCGGGACAACATGCTGCGCGTCGTACCGGCGTGGGACCCCGCGCACACGTGGCGGGGCCGCTTCGAACCGCTCCCCCGGGCCGCCGTGGACGGCTTCGCCGTGATGGCGAACGCGCGCGGGCTCGCGGCGCCGCTGGGCGTCGAGTTCGCGCCGCCGCACCGGGCCGAGCGGATCACCCGGCTGCTGGAGGCCTCGGAGGAGTGGACGGCGCCGGACATGGCGGCCGTGCACACCGACACGCGGCTCGCCTCGGCGCGTCCGCTGCTGGCCCTCGCCTCCCGCCTGGACGGCCTCTCCGCGGAGGCGGCCGCCCTGCGCGACCGGCTGCTGTGCTGGAACCGGCGCATGGACGCCGACAGCACGGACGCCGCGCTGTACGCCGCCGTGCGGTCCGGGGTCGTGCGCCGGATCGCCGCGCACCCGGTGTTCGCCGCACTCCGGCGGCTCCCGGCGTACCCGGCGCTGTTCGCGCCGTGGATGGCGCCGGTCCCGCGCGTCGCGTACGCCCTGGAGACCCTGCTGACGTCCGGGCCCGTGCCCCCCGATGACCGGGCCGGCGCCGTGCGGGCCGCCCTGGAGGAGACCGCCGCCGCGCCCCCGGCCGGGCCGTGGGGCGCCACGCACCGGCTCGCCCCGTGGGCCGCGCTGCCGGACGGGGACGACGCCGCGTGGCCCGGCCTGGACGGCGACCACGACTGCGTGCTGTCCACGTCGAGCGTGCCCGGCGTCACCGACCGCAGCGCCCGCGGCCCGGCCGCCCGCTACGTGTGGGACCTGGCGCGCCGTGAGGACAGCCTGTGGGTCGTGCCGTTCGGCGCGTCGGGCGTGCCCGGCGACCCCCACGAACGCGACCAGCTGCCGCTGTGGCTGCGCGGCGGGCTCGTCCCCGTGACCACCGACTGGAACCGGCTCGACAAGGAGCACCCCGCATGACCACCGGCACCGAACCGCGCCCCGCCGTGTACGAGCACGCCGTCGACGGCTTCGGCACGGTCCGCCTCGTCCCGGTCGACCCGGACCGCGACGCCGCGCTGCTGCACTCCTGGGTCGGCGAGGACCGCGCCCGGTTCTGGGGCATGCGGGACATGAGCGTGGAGGACGTACGGGACGTCTACGCCCACCTGGACTCGCTGACCACCCACCACGCCTACCTGGCGCACCGCGACGGCGTGCCGGTCGCGCTGTTCCAGACCTACGACCCGGAGGCCGACCGGATCTCCGAGTGCTACGAGGCGCTCCCCGGCGACATCGGCGTCCACCTGCTGGTGGCGCCCGCCGCCACGCCCGAACCCGGCTTCACCGCGCACCTGATGGAGGCCCTCGTCGCGTACTGCCTGAGCGGTCACCGGCGGATCGTGGCGGAACCGGACGCGGCGAACGCGAAGGCCGTCGCGCTGCTGGCGCGCAGCGGCTTCGAACTCGGCCCGGAGGTGGTCCTGCCGGAGGTCGTCCTCCCGGAGGTGCGCCTCGCGCAGAAGCGGGCGCGGCTGGCGTTCCTCGGCCGCTGAGGCCCCGCGGACCCCGGGGTGCGGGCCCCGCGGCCGTACGGCCGGCGCGGGGCCCGCGGGGGTCACAGGACCACGCGGCCGGCGAGGACCACCCGCCGGGGCGCCGCCAGGACGCGCACGTCGGCGCGGGGGTCCTCGTCGTAGACGACCAGGTCCGCGGGGGCGCCCTCCTCCAGGGAGGGGCGCCCCAGCCAGGCGCGGGCGCCCCAGGCCGTGGCGGACAGCGCGTCGAGGGCCGGGATGCCCGCCTTGACCAGCTCGGCCACCTCGGCGGCGACGAGCCCGTGCGGGAGGGCGCCGCCCGCGTCGGTGCCGACGAAGACCGGGACGCCCGCGTCGTAGGCGGCGCGGACCGTGTCGTAGCGGCGCTCGTGCAGCCGGCGCATGTGGTCCGCCCAGCGCGGGAACCTCCCCTCCCCGCCGGCGGCGAGCCGCGGGAACGTGGCGATGTTGACCAGCGTGGGGACGATCGCGACCCCGCGTTCCGCGAACAGCGGGATCGTGTCCTCGGTGAGGCCCGTGGCGTGCTCCACGCAGTCGATGCCCGCCTCGACCAGGTCGCGCAGGGACTCCTCGGCGAAGCAGTGGGCGGTGACGCGGGCGCCGAGCCGGTGGGCCTCGGCGATGGCCGCCTCGACCTCGGCGCGCGGCCAGCAGGCCGTCAGGTCGCCCACCTCCCGGTCGATCCAGTCGCCGACGAGCTTCACCCAGCCGTCGCCCCGCCGGGCCTCGCGCGCCACGTACGCGACGAGGTCGGCGGGCTCGATCTCGTGGGCGTAGTTGCGGATGTAGCGGCGGGTGCGGGCGATGTGCCGGCCCGCGCGGATGATCTTCGGCAGGTCGTCGCGGTCGTCGATCCACCGGGTGTCGGCGGGTGAACCGGCGTCGCGCAGGAGGAGCGCGCCCGCGTCCCGTTCGGCCAGGGCCTGCTTCTCGCTGGTCCCCGCGTCCACGGCGCCGTGCGCGTCGAGGCCGACGTGGCAGTGCGCGTCGACCAGGCCGGGCAGCGCCCAGCCGGTCACCGTGCGGACGTCGGACGCGTGGACGCCGGTGGGCCGGGTGTGGGCGACCCGGCCGTCGACGACCCACAGTTCGTCGCGGACGTCCTCCGGGCCGACGAGCACCCGCCCCTTCACATGCAGTACCGCCCTGGGATCGCTCATGCCCCGCACTGTACGAGGGGCTGGGTACGCTCGGCAGGGCGCCCCTCGCCCCGGCGGCGCGGGCGAACGCACGAGACGTGAGGAAGGCAGCCGACATGACCCAGCCCCACCCCCTCCTGGACCTGCCCCCGCTGACCGCGGACCGCTTCGCCGGCGTCGAGCGGCGGGTGGCGGCCCTCCTGGACACCGCGCAGGACGTGGTGATCGCGCAGGGCGAGGCGCTGCTGCCGCTGGAGGGGTGCGTCCGCGGCGGCGCACGGCCCGGCTCGACCGCGCTGAACATCGTGACCGGCCCGTACGGGCAGACGTTCGGCCACTGGCTGCGCGACTGCGGGGCGGCGGTGGTCGACCTGGAGGTGCCGTTCCACACGGCGGTCGCCGCCGAGGACGTGGAGCGGGCGCTGGCCGCGCACCCGGAGACCGACTTCGTGTCGCTGGTGCACGCGGAGGCGGCGACCGGCAACACCAACCCGGTCGCGGAGATCGGCGAGGTGGTGCGGGCGCACGGCGCGCTGTTCATGCTGGACGCGGTGGCGTCGGTGGGCGCCGAGCCGCTGCTGCCCGACGCGTGGGGCGTCGACCTGTGCGTGATCGGCGCGCAGAAGGCGCTGGGCGGCCCGGCGGGCGTCTCGGCGGTGTCGGTGAGCGGCCGGGCGTGGGAGCGGTTCGCCGCCAACCCGGGGGCGCCGCGCCGCTCCTACCTGTCGCTCCTGGACTGGAAGGAGCGGTGGATCGACACCGGGCGGCGGGTGCTGCCGCACGCCCCGGCGCAGTTGGAGATGCTGGCGCTGGAGGCGTGCCTGGAGCGGGTCGACGCGGAGGGCGGCCTGCCGGTGCTGGAGGCCCGCCACGCGTCGGCCGCGGCGGCGGCCCGGGCCGGGGCGGCGGCCCTGGGCGGCGGCCTGGAGCCGTACGTGCGCGAGGCGGCCGAGGCCGCGCCGGTCGCGACGACGCTGCGCGTCCCGGCCGGGGTGGACGCCGCCGACCTGGTGGCGCGGGCGCTGGCCGCGGACCCGTCGGCGCCCCTGGCGGCGGGCGGCGGGGCGCTGGCGCGCGAGATGGTCCGGGTGAACCACTACGGGCCGGCCGCCACCCCGGAGGCGGTGGGGGCGTCCCTGACGGCACTGGGCGCCGCCCTGGCGGACCTGGGGCGTCCGGTGGACGCCGAAGCGGCGCGGGCGGCCGTGGCGGAGTCCTGGCGCTAGGCGCGACCGCGGGGCCCCGCGGTCGCGGGCCGGCCGTGACACCCCGTCAGCCGGGGGCGGTCCCGGCCGTGCGCGGGGCCGGCGCGGGCGGGNNGCCCCGCTGCGGGAGGCCGGTCCGCGCGGCGGTCCGGCCGCGGTGAGCGCCTCCAGCAGGGCCGCGACGGCCGGGGCGGGGCGGCCGGGGCGAACAGCCAGGGAGACCGGGACGCGGGGCGCCCCGAGCGGGCGGAACACCAGGCGGCGGTCGCGCGGCAGGGGTCCCGCCGGGTGGAACACCGTCCAGGACGGTTCGGCGGCGGTGGCCAGGGCGTCGAGGGTGGCCCGGAGGGTGGTGAACGGCGGGCCCGGCGTCCAGTCGGGCAGGACGGACACGACCAGGTCGTACAGCGCCGGGTCCGTCTCGCGGGGCACCAGGCGCAGCGGCAGCCGCGCCAGCCGGGACGGGTGCGGCTCCTCCAGCGAGGCGAGCGGGTGCCCGGCCGGCAGGGCGGCGAGCAGCGGTTCGGTCCACACGGGGTGGAGCACGACCCCCTCGGCGCGGCGCACCGTCCGGACGAGCGCCGCGTCGAACGTCCCCGAGCGGACGGCGGCCAGGCGCCCTTCCTGCGGCGCGCGCTCCAGCCGCACCCGTAAGCCGGGCCGGCGCTCGGCGAGGGCGCCCGTCGCCCGGTACACGCGGTCGGCGAAGGCCCGGCTGCTGCCGAGGCGGACCAGTCCCTCGGTGCCGGCGGCGACGCCCGCGGCGGTCTCCCGCACCCGGCCGACCGCCGCGAGCGCGGCCCGCACCCCCGGCAGGAGGTACTCGCCGGCGGCGGTGAGCCGCAGGCGCCCCGGCGGGGAGCCGCGGTCGAACAACCGCAGGTCCAGTTCGCGTTCCAGTTCCCCGATCCGGTGGTCCACCTCGGCCTCGGCCGCCCCCAGCCGCTCGGCCGCGGGCCGAAGGCCGAACTCCTCGGCCACCGCGACGAAGTACTCCATCTGACGCAGTTCCACGGCCGCACCCACCCGCCCCTCGCTGTTCGCCGCCGACCCGGATCCGGCGCGCAACGGCCCGCCCCATGTTCACGGGTGCCCGGACGGCCGGGCACGCACACGGCACGCGGCCCGTCCGGGACGGCCGGTCGGGGACGAAAGACGGCGGCAAAGCCGCGCGGGGCGCGGACGACGTGTTCCGCCGTCGGCTTCTCCCGTCGACGTGCGGACACTTTCCGCGCGCATTACCCGCACATTATCTCGGATGGCCCACCGGCTTCTCCTGCCCTGTTTTCCCGACCATAAACAAGGAACTCGGCAAGAGGTCCGCCGCTTGTCCGACGGGCCGCCAGGAGGGCGGAAACGGTGTGATCGATTCCACATCGCGGGGTTTTTGTACGGAAATTCCGCCTGAAAGGACCTGCGCCTTCTCCCCTTCAGCCCGCGTTGCGCGCACGCGTGATAACACGTCGGCACTTTCCACCCAAGGCCCTGCGCCGATGCAATCCAAGAAATTGCTGGGTAAGTTCCCTTCGCATGACCGCCGCACAAGCAGACCTTGCACGTGCCCGACACGAATTCATGGAAAGCCCTCGCCTCGAGGACGGGGCCGCGATCTGGCGGATGGCCCGCGACTCCGGGGTGCTGGACCTGAACTCCTCCTACAGCTACCTCCTGTGGTGCCGCGACTTCGCCGCCACCTCCCTCGTCGCACGCGGCGGGGACGGGGAGCCGGTCGCGTTCGTCACCGGCTACCTGCGGCCCGACCGCCCCGGGACCCTGGTCGTCTGGCAGGTCGCCGTCGACCACGGGCACCGCGGCCGCGGACTGGCCGCGGCCCTGCTGGACACGCTGACCGACCGGCTCGCCGACCGGGGCGTCCGCACCGTCGAGGCGACCGTCACCCCGGACAACACCGCCTCCGACCGGTTGTTCACCTCGTTCGCCGAGCGCCGCGGCGCCGCCCTGGAGCGCGAGGTCCTCTTCGACGGCCGGCTGTTCCCGGAGGGCACCCACGAACCCGAGGTGCTGTACCGCATCGGACCCGTCGACGGCACCGGCCGGCCGGACTGAGCCGGCGCGGCCCCGCGCCGCCCACCGAACGCCTCCCCCTTCGCCTCACCCCAGGAGTCATCAGCAGTGACCATCACCCAGCC
>NZ_CP095474.1:1404579-1415696 GCF_023614315.1 Streptomyces sudanensis
ACANCCTCCCACCACGGCCGTCTCCGCCCGGAGCGCGGAGCACGGCGCCGTCTCCCCCCTGAGCGTCTTCGAGGCCCTGGAGTCGGAGGTGCGCAGCTACTGCCGCGGCTGGCCCACCGTGTTCGACCGCGCCCGGGGCGCCCGCCTCACCGACGAGAACGGCCGCACCTACCTGGACTTCTTCGCCGGCGCCGGCTCCCTCAACTACGGCCACAACAACCCGGTGCTGAAGCGCGCCCTCCTCGACTACCTGGAGCGCGACGGCCTCACCCACGGCCTCGACATGGCGACGACGGCGAAGCGCGCCTTCCTGGAGGCGTTCCACGAACTCGTGCTGCGCCCCCGCGACCTGCCGTACAAGGTGATGTTCCCCGGCCCGACCGGCACCAACGCCGTGGAGGCGGCGCTGAAGCTGGCCCGGAAGGTGAAGGGGCGCGAGTCGATCGTGTCGTTCACCAACGCCTTCCACGGCATGTCGCTCGGCTCGCTCGCCGTCACCGGCAACGCCTTCAAGCGGGCCGGCGCGGGCGTCCCGCTGGTGCACGGCACGCCGATGCCGTTCGACCACTACCTGGACGGGCGGGTGCCGGACTTCCTGTGGTTCGAGCGGCTCCTGGAGGACAGCGGCTCCGGACTCAACCGGCCGGCCGCCGTCATCGTCGAGACGGTCCAGGGCGAGGGCGGCGTCAACGTGGCCCGCCCCGAGTGGCTGCGGGCGCTGGCGGACCTGTGCCGCCGCCGCGACATGCTGCTGATCGTCGACGACATCCAGATGGGCTGCGGCCGCACCGGCGGCTTCTTCTCCTTCGAGGAGGCCGGCATCACGCCCGACATCGTCACGGTCTCCAAGTCCATCAGCGGCTACGGACTGCCGATGGCGCTCTGCCTGTTCAGGCCGGAGCTGGACGTGTGGGGACCGGGCGAGCACAACGGCACCTTCCGCGGCAACAACCCGGCCTTCGTCACCGCGACCGCCGCCCTCGGCACGTACTGGGCGGACAGCAGCCTGGAGCGGCAGACCCTCGCGCGGGGCGAACAGGTCGAGCAGGCACTGCTGACGATCTGCGACGAGAACTCCGCGGACGGCGCCCACTACCGCGGACGCGGTCTGGTGTGGGGCCTGGAGTTCGCCGAGGAGGAGCGGGCCGAGCGGATCTGCCGCCGGGCGTTCGACCTGGGGCTGCTGCTGGAGACGTCCGGTCCGCAGAGCGAGGTCGTGAAGCTGCTGCCGCCGCTGACCGTCACGGCCGAGGAGCTGGACGAGGGGCTGCGTACGCTGGCCCGGGCGGTGCGCGAGACCGCCGCCCCCTGAGCGGCGGGCCCCCGACCCGCGTGAAGACGCCCGGGCCGCGGGGGACTTGGGAACGCCGGGCGAACGAGACGAGAGGGGCAGGCACTGTGATCATCCGATCGCTGCAGGAGATAGAGGACACCGAGCGCCATGTGCGGTCCGCGTCGGGGACGTGGGAGAGCAAGCGGCTGGTGCTCGCCCGCGAGAAGGTCGGCTTCTCCCTGCACGAGACGGTGCTGTACGCGGGCACGGAGACGTCCATGTGGTACGCGAACCACGTCGAGGCCGTGCTGTGCGTCGAGGGCGAGGCGGAGCTGACCGACCACGAGACGGGCGAGGTGCACCGGATCCGGCCCGGCACGATGTACCTCCTCGACGGGCACGAGCGGCACACCCTGCGCGCCGAGACCGACTTCCGCTGCGTGTGCGTCTTCAACCCGCCGGTGACGGGCCGGGAGGACCACGACGAGAACGGCGTCTACCCGCTGCTGACGGAGGAGGACTGAACCGATGGCGGAGGACCTGTACCCCACGCGCGGCACGGCCGAGGTGGTCACGCCCCGCCGCGACCCGGTCGTGTGGGGGCCGCTCGACCCGGAGCTGGAGGCGTTCGAACGGGACGGCTTCCTGCCGGTGGAGGACCTGCTGACGGACGAGGAGGTCGCCGTCTACCGGGCGGAGCTGGACCGCCTGGTCGCCGACCCGGCCGTACGGGCCGACGAGCGGGCGGTCGTCGAGCCCCGGTCGCGGGCGGTGCGGTCGGTGTTCGAGGTGCACCGGCTCAGCGACGTGTTCGCGGAGCTGGTGCGCGACGAGCGGGTCGCCGGCACGGCGCGCCGGATCCTCGGCTCGGACGTGTACGTCCACCAGTCGCGGATCAACGTGAAGCCGGGGTTCGGGGCGTCCGGGTTCTCCTGGCACTCGGACTTCGAGACCTGGCACGCGGAGGACGGGCTGCCGCGGATGCGGGCCGTGTCGGTGTCGATCGCGCTGACCCCCAACCTCGACACCAACGGCGGGCTGATGATCATGCCCGGGTCGCACCGGACGTTCCTGGGGTGCGCGGGGGCGACACCGGAGGACAACTACCGGAGGTCCCTGCGGATGCAGGACGCGGGCACCCCGTCGGACGAGGCCCTGACCCGGCTCGCGGACGCGCACGGCATCCGGCTGTTCACCGGCCGGGCGGGGTCGGCCACGTGGTTCGACTGCAACGCGATGCACGGCTCGGGCGACAACATCACGCCGTACCCGCGCAGCAACGTCTTCATCGTGTTCAACAGCGTGGAGAACACGGCGGTGGAGCCGTTCGCGGCTCCGGCGCGGCGGCCGGAGTTCGTCGGGGCGCGCGACTTCGCCCCGGTGCGGTGACCGCCGGCGGGAGCGGGGTGCCGGTGGCGGGCGGCGCGGGGCCCCGCGTGTCGCTGCGCCCGGTGACCACCGGCGACTTCGACTACCTGTTCACGCTGATGCAGGACCCGCGGGCGCGCCGCATGGCGGCCTTCGTCTCCGAGCGCTCCGGCGACCGGGCCGCGTTCGAGGCGCACTGGGCGCGCGTCCTCGCCTCCGGGAACGTCAACCGGATCGTCCTCCTGGACGGCGCGCCGGCCGGGCACACCGCCGTGTACGGGCCGCCCGGCGGGCGGGAGGTGACGTACTGGATCGACCGCGCGCACTGGGGCCGGGGCGTCGGCACGGCCGCCCTGACCGCCCTGCTGGACCTCGTCCTCGAACGCCCGCTCCACGCGCGCCGCCGCCGACAACGCCGGTTCGATCCGCGTGCTGCGCAGGTGCGGGTTCGAGGTCACCGGGCACGACCGGGGCTGGGCGCACGCGCGGGGGGCGGAGACCGACGAGGTGCTGCTCACCCTCCCGGTATGAGCCGGCCCGGGCACGGTGGGCGGTCCGCCTCCGCCGTGCCCGGGCCGGGGACCGGGCGCGGCGTGCCCCGCCCCCGGGCCGGGCGGGGCGNGGCAATCGNGNCNGCNGTNGAANAACTGATAAACCTTCTACCCTGCCGACGGCCGTCGCGGGGCGCGGTGCCGTACGGCCCGGTCCGCGGGCGGCCGCGCGCCGGCCGCCCGCGGCGACGGGGACCTCACGACCGGGGCCGCCGGGGCCGCCGGGGCCGCCGGGGCCGCCGGGTGAGGGAACGGCGAAGGGCACTCGATCGTTATGGCCGTCATGACAGCTATGACCCCCGGCTCGAACCTGCCCCTGTCCGCCGCGCGCGTGGCGGTGGACGTCGCCGCCCCGGTCCGGCTCGACGTGTCGGGCCTGCTGATCGGCGCCCAGGGCAAGGTCCGCTCCGACGACGACTTCGTCTTCTACAACCAGCCGTCGGCCCCCGGCGTCACCCACCGGTCCGGCGACGGCGCGGTACCCGACGCGATCACGGTCGACACGGCCGCCGTCCCCGCCGACGTCGAGCGGATCGTCGTCACGGCGAGTCCCGACGCCGCGGGTCAGACGTTCCAGGGCATCGAGCCGACCGCGACGGTCCGCGACGCCGACTCCGGCGCCGTCCTGGCGACGTTCACGCCGCCCCGGCTCGGTTCGGAGACGGCGCTGGTCGTCGTCGAGGTGTACCGGCGCGGCGGCGCGTGGAAGGTCCGCGCGGTGGGCCAGGGGTACGCGAACGGGCTGGCGGGCATCGCGACCGACTTCGGCGTGACCGTCGAGGAGCCCCCGGCGGCACCGACGTCGTTGTTGGCAGCTGCAGATGTTTATAAGAGCGCCCCGGAGGCGCGGGCGCGGGCCGGTTCCGCGCCCGTCCCGCCGGCTCCGGCCGCCCCGGCCCCGGCGGCCGGGAAGATCAACCTGGACAAGGGCCGGGTGAGCCTCCAGAAGAACCAGACGGTCTCCCTGGTGAAGGGCGGGCGCCCGCTGCTCTCCCAGGTCAGGATGGGGCTGGGCTGGGAGCCCGCCTTCCGCGGCAGGGACATCGACCTGGACGCGTCCGTCATCGCGTACGGCCCGCGGCGGGACCACCTCGACAGCTGCTACTTCGGCAAGCTGGCCATCCTCGGCGGCGCGGTCCGCCACTCCGGCGACAACCTGACGGGCGAGGGCGCCGGCGACGACGAGGTCATCACCGTCGACCTGGGCCGGCTGCCCGCCGAGGTGACGGGCCTGGTCTTCACGGTGAACTCGTTCTCCGGCCAGAAGTTCACCCAGGTCGCGAAGGCGTACTGCAGGCTGCTGGACGCGGCGACCGGCGAGGAGCTGGTCCGCTTCGACCTGACGGGCGCCGAACCGCAGACGGGCGTCCTGATGTGCAAGCTGATCCGGCAGTTCTCCGGCGAGTGGGAGATGACCGCGATGGGCGCGTTCGTGAAGGCCCGCACGGTGCGCGGCATGGTCCGCCCGGCGGCGGAAGCCCTCTGACCGCCCCCACCGATNCCCCGGCGNCCCNGNGGCCCCCAGNCGGGGCCGCCGGGGCCCTGGGGCGGGGCGCCGCGGTGCCGGCGGCGTCCGGCCGGTGTCAGGAACCCGCGCGGGAACGGGCCTTGAACGCCGCCTTCCGGGCGTCCTTCGCGGTCCGCTTGTCGCGGTGCAGGCGCCCCATCGCCTCCAGCACCTCCGGCGTCGAGGGGTGATCGACGCGCCACGCCTGGTCGAGGAAGCCGCTGTGACCGCCCGTCAGCCCCTCCACGAGGTCCCGGAGCTCCTCCAGGTCGCCGACGGCGCCGAGCTGGGCGGCGATCGTGTCGACGGCCAGCCAGAAGACCATCGCCTCCGGTGGGGGCGGCACGTCCGCCGCGCCCCGCTCGGCCAGCCACACCCGGGCGAGCCCGCCCAGCTCCGGATCGTCGAGGACCTCCCGCACGGCGGGTTCCGCCTCGGCGCCCACCAGGGCCAGCGCCTGCTGGCAGTGGAGCCGGCGCAGCGGCGACCCGGCGTCGGCGCCCTTCGCCGCGGCCAGCAGCTCGCGGGCCGCCGCGGCCGGTTCGCGCCCGGCGAGCCACTGCTCCGTCTCGGCCCGCGCCGCCTCCGGAGGGAAACCGCCGACGGCGCCGAGGAGTTCCTCCGCGCCCCGCCCGGCGAGCTCCCCGACCACCGGGGCGGTCGCGCCGGCCTCCAGCAGCCTGCCGCGGACCCCGTACAGGCCGAGCGGGGTGAGGCGGACCATGCCGTACCGGGCGACGGCCTCCTCGTCGAGGTCGGCGGGCGACGGCTCGTCGGGGTCCTCCCGCGCCATCAGCGCCTCGTCGACGGGCCGGTACTCGACGAGCCCCGTCGGCTCCAGGGCCCGGAACCACTCGTCGAGCCGCATCATCGCCAGGGACACCTGCTCCAGTACGTCGTCCGTCGGCTCCGCCATGCCGCCGGGGACGATGACGGAGGCGGCGAGCGCGGGCAGCGGCACCGGTCCGCCACCGGCCGCGGTCAGCCGGTAGAGGTGGGCGAGCACCTCGTCCAGGAACCGCGCCTCCGCGTCCCGGCCCGGCCCGCCGGGGCGGGCGGCGCCGTCCGCCGCGGGGGCCACGGCGTCGGCGAGGACGGTCTCCAGGCAGCCCAGCCAGAGGGCGAGCACGTCCTTCGGGGCCCCGCCGGTCACCAGCGGCAGGGCGTCCCCGGCCGTGACGGTGCTCCGCCCGCCGGGCTCCTCGCGGACCTCGACGAGGCCCGTGCCGACCGCGACCCGCCACGCCCCGCCCGCGCACGCCTCCCCGGCGTCCCCGCCCGCGAGGCCCAGGGCCTCGGCGGCCTCGGCCGGCCGGTCCCCGGCGAGTTCGCCGCCCGCACCGGCCCGCATCCCCGGTCCGGCCCAGCGGGCGAGCCGGACGGCGCGTGCCAGTGCGGGCGAGGCGAGCGCGGCCCGCGCCAGTTCGGCGTCCGGCCGGAGTCGCACCGGCGGCAGGATCGGGCGGTCTGAGGGCATCGGCGGCATCTCCTCGGGGAGGACGGCGGGACGGATCCGGGCAACCCCCAAGCCTAGACGCCCGGGAGGACGCCCCCCGCGTTCATGCGCCCGACGGGCGCCGTCCATCCGGTCCCCCTTGACAAGCGGCCCGCGCGCCCAAGAATTGACGCGCGTAGAGCAGCCGTGTCCCCTTCGGCCGCCCCGCGCCCGCCCGTCNCCCCCTCCCCTTGGAGTCCTCCATGGCTTCCTCCCTGCCGCGAACCGCCGCGGTCCCGGCCGTCGTCGCCGCCGCCCTGGCCGCCGGGCTGCTCGCCGGCGCCCCCACCTCGGCGGCGGACGCGGACGGCACCGTCCGCATCCACGACATCCAGGGCTCCACCCGCATATCCCCGCTCGTCGGACGGACCGTCACGGACGTCCCCGGCGTCGTGACCGGCGTGCGCACGTACGGCTCCCGCGGCTTCTGGTTCCAGGACCCGCGGGCGGACGGGGACGCGGCGACCAGCGAGGGCGTGTTCGTCTTCACCGGTTCAAAGCCGACCGTCTCCGTCGGCGACGCCGTCGAGGTGTCGGGCACGGTCACCGAGTACGTCCCCGGCGGCCTCGGCTCCGGCAACCAGTCGCTCACCCAGATCTCGCGGCCGGCCGTCACCGTCGTCTCCTCCGGCAACCCGCTGCCCGCCCCGGTGACCGTCACCGCCGAGTCCGTCCCGGACGCGTACACCCCCGCGGGCGACCCGGCCGCGGGCGGCTCGATCAACGGCCTGCCCCTCAGGCCCGGTTCCTACGCGCTGGACTACTACGAGTCGCTGGAGGGCGCCAACGTCCGCATCGGCGCCTCGCGCGTCGTCGGCCCGAGCACCGAGCACGCCGAGCTGTGGGTGACCGTCGAGCCCGGTGAGAACCCCACCCCCCGCGGTGGCACCCGCTACGGCTCGTACGAGTCCCAGAACGCCGGCCGCCTCAAGGTCCAGTCGCTGGTCCCGCTCGCCGAGCGGCCCTTCCCCGCCGCGAACGTCGGCGACGTGCTCACCGGCCCCACCGAGGGCCCGCTCGACTTCAACCAGTACGGCGGCTACACCCTCACCGCGCGCACGATGGGCGCGGTCGAGGACCGCGGCCTGGAGCGCGAGAGGACCCGTCCGCAGCGCGCCGGCGAACTGGCCGTCGCCACCTACAACGTGGAGAACCTGGACCCGTCGGACCCGCAGGAGAAGTTCGACGCGCTGGCGCGGGCCGTCGTGGGGAACCTGGCCTCCCCCGACATCGTCGCCCTGGAGGAGATCCAGGACGACAGCGGCCCCCGGAACGACGGCACGGTCACCGCCGGCGAGACGCTGAGGAGGTTCACGGACGCGATCGCCGCCGCCGGCGGCCCCGCGTACGACTGGCGCTCCGTCGATCCGCAGGACGGCAGGGACGGCGGCGAGCCCGGCGGCAACATCCGCCAGGTCTTCCTCTTCAACCCCGCGCGCGTGTCGTTCACCGACCGCCCGGGCGGCGACGCCACCACCGCGACCGGCGTGGTCAGGGTGCGCGGCAGGGCGGCGCTGACCGCCTCCCCCGGCCGGATCGCGCCTACGGACGCCGCGTGGGAGAACAGCCGCAAGCCGCTGGCCGGCGAGTTCGTCTTCCGGGGCCGCCCGGTCATCGTCGTCGCGAACCACTTCGGCTCCAAGGGCGGCGACGAGTCGATCGTCGCGCACCGCCAGCCGCCGAACCGTTCCTCCGAGGTGAAGCGCCTCCAGCAGGCGCGGGCCGTCAACGCCTTCGTCAAGGACGTCCTCGCCGTCCAGCGCAACGCCGACGTGGTGGTCCTCGGCGACATCAACGACTTCGAGTTCTCCGCGACCACCCGGGCCCTCACCGACGGCGGCGCCCTGCGCGCGGCCGTCACGTCCCTGCCCCCCGGCGAGCGCTACTCGTACGTCTTCCAGGGCAACAGCCAGGTGCTGGACCAGATCCTGACCAGCCCCGGCATCCGCCGCTTCGAGTACGACAGCGTGCACATCAACGCGGAGTTCGCGGACCAGGACAGCGACCACGACCCGCAGGTCCTCCGCTTCCGCCCGTGACACCCCCGGCCCCCCGTCCCCCGGGGCCGACCGGTTCCGGGGGACGGGCGGGCCCGCCGCGTCCGCCCCCCGGTGCCGTCACGCGTGCGGGGACAGGCTCAGGGCGGGCGTGTGGCGGCGCACCGTGACGTGCGCCACCCCCGGGTACGTCAGCACCCTGCTCCAGTGCGGTGTCGGCCCGCCGACGCCGTCACCGGGCGCGGCCAGGGCCTCGTCGTGGGCGGCGGCGCTCTCCCACTCGGCGTAGTTCAGGACGCGGATGCCGTCCACGCCCAGGTGGAAGTGGCCCGAGATGCCGCCCGGGTGCGGAGCGGGATCGCTGCCGAGCGCCCGGAGCACCGTGTCCACCCAGTCCCGCTGCCGCTGCGGGTCCGGGCGGTCGAACTCCACCTCCACGGTGACCACGCACCCCGGCACCCGGCCGCGGCCCTCCGCGGGCGCGTGGCCGCGGTACGGCTCGTACGAGTGGATCGCGACCCGCTCGATGCCGGGCACCGCGGCGTCGATCTCCGCGTTCCGCCCGGCGCGCTCGGTGCGCACGAGCTCCCGGTAGTCCTCCTCGGCACGCCACTGCGAGTAGTGGAATAACGTGTCCCCGTCCTCCGCGACGTGGACGGTGTAGGAGAGCAGGCCCTCGTGGGGCCAGTCGCGCTTCTCCCAGGTGCGGGCGACGGCCTCGACGGCGGCCCGCTGCCGCTCCGGGGTGCCCACGCGCCAGGTGCTCGCCTTGACGAGGCCGACGTCCGGACGGGTGAGATCGGGCCGGGCGTCAGGGCGGATGTACACGGTCATGCTTCGCCTCCTCGGACGGGTGCCCGGCCGCACTCCTGCGGTCCGGCCGGTCACCGCTCATCCTGAAGGCTCAAGCGGGCTCAAGGTCAAGAGCCGCCCGGCCAGTTCCCGGTGAGCCGCCGCACCCCGACGGCGCCGCCCCGGTCCACGGCGGCCCGCACCGTCGCGAAGATGGCCCCCTGGAGGGCCGCGGCGATCAGGACCTCCCGCCACGAGCGGTCCTCGTCCAGCGCGTCGGGCGCGTCGCTGCCCCGCCCCACGGCCTTCCACACCTGGTTGAACAGCGCGCTCGCGGCGGCGCCGCCGGCGAGGCCGAGCAGCAGCCCGACGGGGCGGTAGAGCATCTTCTGCCTGCGCGCGGACTTCGACCGGCGCCCCGGGAGCCTGCGCGCGCTCATCGTCCGCACCCCGCGTGCCGGGAGCGGGCCGACAGCACCGCGGCGAGCACGACCAGCCCCGCGGCGACCGCGGCGGCCGCCACCAGCGGCCGGCGGTCCATGCGGGCGGCCCGCGCCCGCAGGTCCGTCTTCGCCATGAGCTGGTCGAGCGTCTCGACCAGCTCCTGCCGTTTGCGCGCCGCTTCGAGGCGCAGTTCGTCGGGCCGGCTCATCGGTGGATCTTCTCCTTGATCTCGTCGAGGTCGGAGCGCACGCCGTCGATGGCCCGCTCGGGCAGCGGGGGCACGGCGCGCTTCATCTGCGCCCGTCCGGCCAGGCCCAGGACCGCGGCGACGAAGAACAGCACGACGGTCACGATCAGCGCGGCGGCCCACACCTCCAGGACCAGCGCCAGCAGCGCCACGCAGGTGCCGGCCAGGGCCATGAGCCCGACGTAGGCGACGGCGGTGGCGGCCCCGATGAGCCCGCCGCCGACCCCGGCGCGTCTGCCCTTCTGCGCCAGTTCGGCCTGGGCGGTGCGCAACTCGGCCCTCACCAGGTCGGTGAACTGCTCCGAGGCGCGCTTGACCAGCTCGCCGACCGACGGTTCCGGGGTTCTGACGGCCACGGCGGTCGCCTCCCTTCCTGTGCACGTACGGGAGTCTCCCCAGTACCCGGGCCGACCGCCGTCATGCCACGCTTGAGCATCGCTTCATCACTCTTCGAAGCAGGGCTGAGTGGACCTGCGGGCGGGCGGCCCGGAGACTGCGGGCATGATCCACAACGGCACCACGCCCCCTCCCTTCGGCCGCGTCCTGTGCGCCATGGTCACCCCCTTCACCCCGACGGGCGCCGCCCCCGACCTCGACCGGGCGGCGGAACTGGCCGCGGACCTGGTCTCCCGGGGTTGCGACGGGCTCGTCCTGAACGGCACCACCGGAGAGTCCCCGACCACGTCCGACGCCGAGAAGCGGCGGCTGATCGGCGCCGTCAGGGAGGCGGTCGGTCCGTCGGTGCCGCTCGTCGCGGGCGTCGGCACCGCGGACACGGCGCACACCGTCGAGCTGGCCCGCCAGGCGGAGGCGGCGGGCGCGGACGGCCTGCTCGTCGTCCCGCCGTACTACAGCCGCCCGCCGCAGGACGCCGTCGAGGCGCACTTCCGCCGGATCGCCGACGCGACGGGCCTGCCGGTGATGCTGTACGACATCCCGGGCCGCACCGGCACGCGGATCGAGCCGGACACGGTGCTGCGGCTCGCGGAGCACCCGCGGATCACGGCCCTGAAGGACTGCTCCTACGACCTGCTGGGCACGACGAAGGTGATCTCCCGTACGGCCCTGGCCGTCTACTCGGGCTGCGAGGAGTCGAACCTCCCGCTGTACGCGGTGGGCGGCGCGGGTGTCGTCAGCACCGTCGCGAACGTGGCGCCCGCCGAGGTCCGGGCCGTCCTGGACGCCTTCGACGCGGGCGACACGGCGGGGGCGGCCCGGCTGAACGGGCGCCTGCTGCCGCTGGCCGAGCTGATGACGGCCGCCGGACTGCCCGGGACGGTGACCGTGAAGGCGCTGCTGGACGCCGGTCCGGTGCGCGAGCCGCTGCTGCCCGCCGGCCGCGGGGCGGTCGACGGGCTGCGGCGGGCGTACGCGGAGCTGACCGGCCGCTGACGGCCTTCCCCCGCCCGGGAGGCGCGGGAGGGCCGGGGTCCGGCGGCCCTC
>NZ_CP095474.1:1415704-1459296 GCF_023614315.1 Streptomyces sudanensis
CCCGGGCNGGGGANNGGGCCCGGGGCGAACNTCTCCGGGCCGGGGGGCGCCCGGCGGCGGCCGCGCGTCACGGCCGTCGGGGGTCAGTTGTGGCTGTGCAGGACGTCGTTCAGGCCGCCCCAGACGGCGTTGTTCGGACGGGCCTCGACGGCGCCGGTGACCGAGTTGCGGCGGAAGAGGACGTTCGACGCGCCGGACAGCTCGCGGGCCTTGACGACCTGCCCGTCGGGCAGGGTGACGCGCGTTCCGGCGGTGACGTACAGACCGGCCTCGACGACGCACTCGTCGCCCAGCGCGATGCCGACGCCGGCCTCGGCGCCGATCAGGCAGCGCTCCCCGACGGAGATCACGACGTTGCCGCCGCCGGACAGGGTGCCCATGGTGGAGGCGCCGCCGCCGATGTCGGAGCCGTCGCCGATGACGACGCCCGCGGAGATGCGGCCCTCGACCATGGACGTGCCGAGGGTGCCCGCGTTGAAGTTGACGAAGCCCTCGTGCATGACGGTCGTGCCGGCCGCGAGGTGCGCGCCGAGCCGGACGCGGTCGGCGTCCGCGATGCGCACGCCCTTGGGGACGACGTAGTCGGTCATGCGGGGGAACTTGTCGACGCCGGTCACCTGCAGGTGCAGGCCCTCGGCGCGGGCGTTCAGCCGGACCTTCTCGACGTCGTCGACGGCGACCGGGCCCAGCGAGGTCCAGGCGACGTTGGCCAGGAGGCCGAAGATGCCGTCGAGGTTCTGGCCGTGCGGCTTGACGAGCCGGTGGCTGAGCAGGTGCAGCCGCAGATAGGCGTCGTGGGCGTCGAGCGGCTTCTCGTCCAGGGACGCGATCACGGTGCGTACGGCGACGACCTCGACGCCGCGGCGGGCGTCGGCACCGACGGCCTTGGCGGCGCCTTCGCCGAGGAGGTCCGCGGCCCGGTCGGGGGTGAGCCGCTCGGTCCCGGCGGGCCCGGCCCCCTCGGTCAGCTCGGGCGCGGGGAACCAGGTGTCCAGGACGGTGCCGTCACCGGCGAGGGTGGCGAGGCCGGCGGCCACCGCCCCGGTGGTGCGAGGTGCAGAAGTCATGCCCCGAACCTAACCGTCCGGCCCGTCCCGGTGCCAACCGGTCCCGCGCCCCGCCCCGCCGCGCCCCCGGACGGACGCGGGGCCGGGGTGACGGCCGAACGGCCGGGCCCCACCGGGGTCGGTCCGGTGGGACCCGGCCGTTCGGCCGCGGTCCGGGCGGTCCCGGACCGGAAGGTCGCGTCAGACGTTGAAGCCGAGCGCGCGCAGCTGCTCGCGCCCGTCGTCGGTGATCTTGTCGGGGCCCCACGGGGGCATCCAGACCCAGTTGATCCTCAGCTCGCTGACGATGCCGTCCGTCGCCGCCTTCGCCTGGTCCTCGATCACGTCCGTCAGCGGGCAGGCCGCCGACGTCAGCGTCATGTCCAGCGTGGCGACGTTGGAGTCGTCGACGTGGATGCCGTAGATCAGGCCCAGGTTGACGACGTCGATGCCCAGCTCGGGGTCGACCACGTCGTACAGCGCCTCGCGGACCTCGTCCTCGGACGCGGGCTTCACCGTCGCCGTCTCGTTCTCGCTCATGCCGTCTTCCCCTCCGCCTTCGCGGGCTCGTCGCCCAGGGCCTGGGCGGTCGCGTCCTTCCACGCCATCCAGCTCAGCAGCGCGCACTTCACCCGGGCCGGGTACTTGGAGACGCCGGCGAACGCGACCGCGTCCTCCAGCAGCTCCTCCATCGCGTCGTCGGGCTCGATCCGGCCCTTGGACTGCATCAGCTCCAGGAACGTGTCCTGGATCCGCCGCGCCTCCTCCAGCTCCCTGCCGACCAGGAGCTCGTTCAGCACGGAGGCGGAGGCCTGGCTGATGGAGCAGCCCTGCCCCTCGTACGACACGTCCGCGACGCGGGAGCCGTCGTACCTCACGCGGAGCGTGATCTCGTCACCGCACGTCGGGTTGACGTGGTGCACCTCGGCGTCACCGGGCCGCAAGCCCCGCCCGTGCGGGTGCTTGTAGTGGTCCAGGATGACGTCCTGGTACATCGAATCCAGCTTCACCGGGTCAGCCCCTCATCCGAAGAAGTCGCGGACGTGCTCCAGGCCGTCCACCAGGGCGTCGACCTCGGCGGGCGTGGAGTACAGGTAGAAAGACGCCCGTGTGGTCGCGGGAATTCCGTACCTCAGGCAGACGGGCCGGGCGCAGTGGTGGCCGACCCGGACCGCGATGCCCTGCTCGTCGAGGACCTGGCCCACGTCGTGGGGGTGGATGTCGCCGAGCGTGAAGGAGATCGCCGCGCCCCGGTCCTCGGCCGTGGTGGGGCCGATGATCCGCAGGCCGGGGACGTCGCGCAGGCGCCGGACCGCGTACTCGGTGAGCGCGTGCTCGTGGGCGGCGATCCTGTCCATGCCGATCGAGGAGAGGTAGTCGACCGCCGCGCCGAGGCCGACGGCCTGGGCGATCGGCGGCGTGCCCGCCTCGAACTTGTGGGGCGCGGGGGCGTACGTCGACGAGCTCATCGAGACCGTCTCGATCATCTCGCCGCCGCCGAGGAACGGCGGGAGGTCCTCCAGCAGCTCCTGGCGGCCCCAGAGCACGCCGATGCCGGTCGGGCCGCACATCTTGTGGCCGGTGAAGGCGACGAAGTCCGCGCCGAGCGCCTGGACGTCGAGCGGCATGTGCGGGGCGGCCTGCGACGCGTCGACGAGGACGAGCGCGCCGACCTCCTGGGCGCGGCGGACGATCGCCTCGACCGGGTTGAACGTGCCGAGGATGTTGGAGACCAGCACGAAGGAGACGATCTTCGTCTTCGGCGTGATGACCTCGTCGATCCGGGAGAGGTCGAGCCGGCCGTCGTCGGTCAGCCCGAACCACTTCAGCTTCGCGCCGGTGCGCTGCGCGAGCAGCTGCCACGGGACGATGTTGGAGTGGTGCTCCATCTCGGTGATGACGATCTCGGTGTCGGCGTCCACCCGGTAGGGCTCGTCGGCCCAGCCCAGCATGTTGGCGACGAGGTTCAGCGACTCCGAGGCGTTCTTGGTGAATATCACCTCGTCGCGGCTGGGCGCGTTGACGAAGGCCGCCACCTTGTCGCGGGCGCCCTCGTACAGCTCCGTGGCCTCCTCGGCGAGGACGTGCACCCCGCGGTGGACGTTGGCGTTGTGCCGCTCGTAGTACGCGCTGAGCGCGTCGAGGACCTGGCGCGGCTTCTGGGAGGTCGCCGCGTTGTCCAGGTAGACGAGCTTCCTGCCGTCGTGGAGGACGCGGTCCAGGATCGGGAAGTCCTTGCGGATCGCCTCGGTGTCGAGCAGGCCGGGGAGCTGTGTCACGCGACGTCCTCCTTTGTCGCCGTCTCGTTCGCGGAGCCGCGCTTGGTGTAGGACTCGTAGCCCTCGGCCTCCAGCTTGTCGGCCAGCTCGGGGCCGCCCGACTCGACGATGCGCCCGCCGGCGAAGACGTGGACGTGGTCGGGCTTGATGTAGCGCAGGATGCGCGTGTAGTGCGTGATCAGCAGGGTGCCGACCTCGCCGGTCTCGCGGACCCGGTTGACGCCCTCGGAGACGATGCGCAGGGCGTCGACGTCCAGGCCGGAGTCGGTCTCGTCGAGGATCGCGATCCTCGGCTTGAGGAGTTCCAGCTGGAGGATCTCGTGGCGCTTCTTCTCACCGCCGGAGAAGCCCTCGTTGACGTTCCGCTCGGCGAAGGCGGGGTCCATGTCGAGGCGCTCCATGGCCTCGCGGACCTCCTTCACCCAGGTGCGCAGCTTCGGGGCCTCGCCGCGGACGGCGGTGGCGGAGGTGCGCAGGAAGTTGGAGACGGAGACGCCGGGGATCTCGACCGGGTACTGCATGGCGAGGAAGACGCCGGCGCGGGCGCGCTCGTCGACGGACATCCCCAGGACGTCCTCGCCGTCGAGGGTGACGGTGCCGCCGGTGACCGTGTACTTCGGGTGGCCGGCGAGGGAGTAGGCGAGGGTGGACTTGCCGGAGCCGTTGGGGCCCATGATGGCGTGGGTCTCGCCCTGCTTCACGGTCAGGTCGACGCCCTTGAGGATTTCCTTCGTGCCGTTCTCGACCTCGACGGTGACGTGCAGGTCGCGGATTTCAAGCGTTGCCATGGGTGACTCAGGACTCCTGGGTGATGGAGACGAGCACATCGTCCCCTTCGATCTGTACGGGGTATACGGGGACGGGGCGCGTCGCGGGGAGGCCGGACGGCTTGCCGGTGCGGAGGTCGAAGCTGGAGCCGTGCAGCCAGCACTCGATGGCGCAGTTCTCGACCTCGCCCTCGGAGAGGGAGACGTTCGCGTGCGAGCAGATGTCGTTGATCGCGAACACCTCCCC
Organism: Streptomyces sudanensis; assembly: GCF_023614315.1. Classification (NCBI taxonomy): domain Bacteria; kingdom Bacillati; phylum Actinomycetota; class Actinomycetes; order Kitasatosporales; family Streptomycetaceae; genus Streptomyces; species Streptomyces sudanensis. The sequence continues at coordinate 1,420,044 of NZ_CP095474.1, forward strand.
CTCGGTGAGGACGACGGAGACCGGCGTGCCGTCGATCTCCACTCGCTTGGGGGTGTCCTCGGTCAGCTCGCTCAGCGCGCAGGCGCGGACGAAGGGCATCAGACGGCCGCCTCCAGCTCCGCCTCGATCCTCTCGATGAGCCGTTCCTCGACGTCGGCGAGGCCGATCTGCTGGACCAGCTCGGCGAAGAAGCCGCGGACGACGAGGCGCCGGGCCTCGATCTCCGGGATGCCGCGGGCCATCAGGTAGAACAGCTGCTCGTCGTCGAAGCGGCCGGTCGCCGAGGCGTGGCCGGCGCCGGCGATCTCGCCGGTCTCGATCTCCAGGTTCGGCACCGAGTCGACCCGGGCGCCGTCCGTGAGGACGAGGTTGCGGTTCATCTCGTAGGTGTCGGTGCCCTCGGCCGCGGCCTGGATCAGGACGTCGCCGATCCACACGGCGTGCGCGGCCTCGCCCTGGAGGGCGCCCTTGTAGACGACGTTCGACGTGCAGTGCGGGGCGTTGTGGGTGACCAGGAGGCGGTGCTCCTGGTGCTGGCCGGCGTCGGTGAAGTACAGGCCGAACAGCTCGGCCTCGCCGCCCGTCCCGGCGTACTCCACGCGCGGGTGGATGCGGACGAGGTCCCCGCCGAAGGTGACGACGACGGACTTGAAGGAGGCGTCGCGGCCGACGAGCGCGTTGTGCTGCGCCACGTGGACGGCCTTGTCGTCCCAGTCCTGGACGGAGACGACGGTGAGCCTGGCGCCGTCGCCGAGGACGTAGTCGACGTTGGCGGCGAGGACGGCCTCGCCGGTGTGGTCGACGACCACGACGGCCTGGGCGAAGGCGCCGACCTCGACGACGAGGTGGTCGAAGGAGGTGCCGCCCTGCCCGTGCACGGCGATGCGGACGGGCTCGGAGAGCACGGCCTCCTTCGGCACGGTCACGACCGTGGCCTTCTCGAACGAGGAGTACGCCTGGGCGGCGACCCGGTCCACCGGCGTGCCCGCCCGGCCGACGCGGGCGTCGTCCCGGCCGACGGTCTCGACGGTGACCCCGTCGGGCGCGGTCACGTCGACGCGCACCCCCTCACCGGTGGCGACGGCGGTGCCGTCGTGCAGCCCGCGCAGACGCTCCAGCGGCGTGAACCGCCACTCCTCCTCGCGGCCGTGCGGGACGGGGAAGTCCGCGACGTCGAAGGACGGGGGGGCGCTCATGCGCGTGGCGACGGTCGACTCGGCCGCCACCGCGATGGAGCCGGCGGTGGTCGAGCCCACCGGGATGTTCTCAGCCATGGCTGTCGTGGTTTCTCTTCCTACGTGCGTGCGTCGTCAGGTCGTTCGGGGGTGGGCGGCGTCAGCCGACCGCGCCCTCCATCTGCAGCTCGATCAGCCGGTTGAGCTCCAGGGCGTACTCCATCGGCAGCTCCTTGGCGATCGGCTCGACGAAGCCGCGCACGATCATTGCCATGGCCTCGTCCTCGGAGAGGCCGCGGCTCATCAGGTAGAAGAGCTGGTCCTCGGAGACCTTGGAGACCGTGGCCTCGTGGCCCATGGAGACGTCGTCCTCGCGCACGTCGACGTACGGGTACGTGTCGGAGCGGGAGATCGTGTCGACGAGCAGGGCGTCGCACAGGACGTTGGACTTGGAGCCCGGGGCGCCCTCGCCGATCTCGATGAGGCCGCGGTAGGAGGTGCGGCCGCCGCCCCGCGCCACCGACTTGGAGACGATGTTGGAGGAGGTGTTCGGCGCCATGTGGACCATCTTGGCGCCGGCGTCCTGGTGCTGGCCCTCGCCGGCGAAGGCGATGGACAGGGTCTCGCCCTTGGCGTGCTCGCCCATCAGGTAGACGGCCGGGTACTTCATGGTGACCTTGGAGCCGATGTTGCCGTCGACCCACTCCATGGTCGCGCCCTCGTAGGCCACGGCGCGCTTGGTGACCAGGTTGTAGACGTTGTTCGACCAGTTCTGGATGGTCGTGTAGCGGCAGCGCGCGCCCTTCTTCACGATGATCTCGACGACGGCGCTGTGCAGCGAGTCGGAGGAGTAGATCGGCGCGGTGCAGCCCTCGACGTAGTGGACGTAGGCGTCCTCGTCGACGATGATCAGCGTCCGCTCGAACTGGCCCATGTTCTCCGTGTTGATGCGGAAGTAGGCCTGGAGCGGGATGTCGACGTGCACGCCCTTGGGCACGTAGATGAAGGAGCCGCCGGACCACACGGCCGTGTTCAGCGAGGCGAACTTGTTGTCGCCGACCGGGATGACCGTGCCGAAGTACTCCTGGAAGAGCTCCGGGTGCTCCTTGAGCGCGGTGTCGGTGTCGAGGAAGATCACGCCCTGGGACTCCAGGTCCTCGCGGATCTGGTGGTACACGACCTCGGACTCGTACTGGGCCGCGACGCCGGCGACGAGGCGCTGCTTCTCCGCCTCCGGGATGCCGAGCTTGTCGTACGTGTTCTTGATGTCCTCGGGCAGGTCCTCCCAGGACTCGGCCTGCTTCTCGGTGGACCGGACGAAGTACTTGATGTTGTCGAAGTCGATGCCCGACAGGTCCGAGCCCCAGGTCGGCATGGGCTTCTTGTCGAACAGGCGCAGACCCTTCAGCCGCAGCTTCAGCATCCACTCGGGCTCGTTCTTCTTCGCGGAGATGTCGCGGACGACGTCCTCGTTCAGACCGCGCTTGGCGGCGGCACCGGCCGCGTCCGGGTCGGCCCAGCCATACTCGTACCGACCCAGGCCCTCGAGCTCGGGGTGGCTGATCTCGGTGGTCATGCGGGGTTCCTCCCGGCCGTGCTTGCGGATGGTGTCGAAGGGTTCTCGGGGTGAAGCTCCTATAGATCGTCAAGCGGTCTGAAGGAGCGGTTTCGGTGTGGTCTGTGAGCTGATGAGGTGCTTGTAGACCTCGCGCGCTATGAAGCGTTTGAGGCACCGGAGGATGTCCTTCTTGGACATGCCTTCGGCGGTTCGTCGGATCACGTAGTCCTTGGTACGGGTGTCGTAGCGCATGCGGACGAGCGCGATCGTGTGGAGTGCGTTGTTGGCCTGGCGGTCACCGCCGCGGTTGAGGCGGTGCCGGTGGGTGCGACCTGAACTGGCCGGGATCGGCGCCGCCGCGCACAGGTGCGCGAAGGACGCCTCCGACCTGAGCCGGTTCGGGTTGTCGCCCGCCGTGATCAAGAGCTGGGCGGCGGTTTCGGTGCCGACGCCAGGCAACGCAACCAGGTCGGGGACGGTCTGCGCGACCAGCGGTTTCAGCTCGGCATCGGCATCGGTGATCTCCTCGGTGAGGTACTGGTAGCGGCGGGCGAGGCGTCGCAGTGCGGTGCGAATCGCGCAGGCCGGATCCGCGTGGTCGCTGCCCGGGCGCGAGCGGGCCAGCTGCCGGATCAGCTCGCCGGTCGGCAGAGCGCGCAACTTCTCACGGACCTCGCCGGGTGCGGTGACGATGAGCGTGCGGATCTGATTGATCGTCTGGGTACGGGACTTGATGGCCGAACGGCGGACCACGCGCAGGGAGCGGATCGCCTCTACGACGCCGTCGCGCGTCTTCGGCGTACCACCGGCCCGGCCGGAGAGCACGGCGGTGGCTGCGGCGTAGGCATCGACGGGGTCGGACTTTCCGTTGGCACGCCTGGCCCGCCGGTCGGGCCGGTCCACGTCGATGACGGTGACCTGGTTCGCCCGCAGGTACCGCGCCAGTTCGGCGCCGTAGGCACCTGTGCCCTCGACGCCGACGGCCATGAGGTCACCGTGCGAACGCAGCCAGTCCAGCAGGCGGCGGTAGCCGGCGGGGCTGGTGGGGAACGCCTCGGTGGCGAGGTGGCGACCGATGGAGTCGATCACGGCGGCCTGGTGGAAGTCGGTGTGGGTGTCCACGCCGCCGACCACCGCTATCTCGTCTGCCATGCTGACTGCTGCTGTCCTTCCGTGCGACGCGCGAGGGATGACACGCGCCGGTCGGGCGACAGGACAAGACTGTGATGGGACCTTTGGCCGGGCTCCTATGAAGTCACAGACGCCCGACCGGCCGCGTGCATGGCGGCACCGCCCGGACGGCCGACGATTCAACCGCAGGACAGCCGGAGCGTCAGTCAGTCGGAGGGTCAGACCCCCGAGCGGTGCCATCTTCATCCTCACAGTCTGTCGATGTGGGGGATGAACGTCGTGCAGACCCCGTCGCCGTGCGCGATGGTGGCCAGTCGCTGGACGTGCGTCCCCAGGAGGCGGGAGAAGACCTCGGTCTCCGCCTCGCAGAGCTGCGGGTAGCGCTCCGCCACGTGGGCGACCGGGCAGTGGTGCTGGCACAGCTGCTGCCCGACCTGCCCGGCCGGTGCCTCGCGCGCCGTCGCAGCGTACCCGTCGGCGCTGAGCGCCCTGGCCAGTGCCTCGGCCCGGGCCTGCGGCGGCGCCGACTCGACGGCCTCGCGGTACGTCTCCGCCTGCGCCTCGACGCGGTCGCGGGCGAAGGCCGCGACCGCGGCCTGGCCCCCGGCGTTCCGCTCGATCCAGCGCAGGGCGTCGACGGCGAGGCTGTCGTAGGACTGGTCGAAGGCGTCCCTGCCGCAGTCCGTGAGGGCGAAGACCCGGGCGGGGCGGCCGCGGGTGCGGGCCCCGTAGACGCGCTGCTCGCGCGGGGCGACCACGTCGTCCGCGACGAGGGCGTCGAGGTGCCGGCGCACGGCGGCCTGGGTGAGGCCGAGCCGCCGGGCGAGGTCCGCGACGGTGGAGGGGCCGTGGTCCAGGATGGACCGCGCGACCCGGGTGCGGGTCGACCGCTCCCCGGTCGCGAGTTCCTCCCCGGAGGTCGTGGAAGCCGCACCGACGTTTTTCACAACGCCATTGTTGCGTAATTCGCAAGGGAGTGCCAAGCCGCGCCGACACGGCCCGGCGATGCGTGGGTCACTTAGGGAAACCTAACCTGACCTGGGGAAACGATCACCGGCTCGGCCCGTGCCGCCGCGCGGGGGCGCCGGACCCCCGCGGCCCCGGCACCCCCGGCGGCTGCCTAGACTTGGCTGCCATGCGAAACGAGTCCGCCGTCCGGGTGAGGGGCCTGGTCAAGCGGTACGGAACCAAGACCGCGGTGGACGGGCTCGACCTCGACGTCCGCACGGGAACGGTCACCGCCGTCCTCGGCCCCAACGGGGCCGGCAAGACCACCACCGTCGAGACCTGCGAGGGGTACCGCCGCCCCGACGCGGGCACCGTCCGCGTCCTGGGCCTGGACCCGGTCGCCGACGCGGCCCGGCTGCGCCCCCGCGTCGGCGTGATGCTCCAGTCCGGCGGCGTCTACTCGGGCGCCCGCGCCGACGAGATGCTCCGCCACGTGGCGAGGCTGCACGCCCACCCCCTCGACGTGGACGCCCTGATCGAGCGCCTGGGCCTCGGCTCGTGCGGCCGTACCGCCTACCGGCGCCTGTCCGGCGGGCAGCAGCAGCGGCTCGCCCTGGCCATGGCCGTCGTCGGCCGGCCCGAGCTGGTCTTCCTGGACGAGCCGACCGCGGGCCTGGACCCGCAGGCCCGCCGCTCCACCTGGGAGCTGGTGCGCGAGCTGCGCGCCGACGGCGTGACCGTGGTGCTCACCACCCACTTCATGGACGAGGCCGAGCAGCTCGCGGACGACGTGGCCATCGTCGACGCCGGGCGGGTCGTCGTCCAGGACAGCCCCGAGGGGCTGTGCCGCGGCGGCGCCGAGAACTCCCTGCGCTTCACCGGCCGTCCCGGCCTCGACCTGGGCTCCCTGCGGAAGGCCCTGCCCGACGGCACCGCCGCCGCCGAGACCGCCCCGGGCACGTACCGGATCACCGGCGTGATCGACCCGCGGCTCCTCGCCACGGTCACCGGCTGGTGCGCCCAGCACGGGGTGATGCCCGACGGCATCGCGGTCGAGCGCCACACCCTCGAAGACGTCTTCCTGCGACTGACCGGCAAGGAGCTGCGCGGATGAACGGCGGTACGTACGCCCCGAGGACGGGGGCCGCCCCGGTCGGGCGGATGATCGCCGCCCAGGCGGCGCTGGAGACCCGGATGCTGCTGCGCAACGGCGAACAGCTGCTGCTCACCGTCGTCATCCCGTCCCTGCTGCTGGTGCTGTTCTCCACCGTCGACGTCGTCGACACCGGCGCCGGCGAGGCGGTGGACTTCCTCGCCCCCGGCGTCCTGGCCCTCGCCGTGATGTCCACCGCCTTCACCGGGCAAGCGATCGCCACCGGTTTCGAGCGGCGGTACGGGGTGCTCAAGCGGCTCGGCGCGTCCCCGCTCCCCCGCTGGGCGCTGATGGCCGCCAAGACGCTGGCCGTGCTGGTCACCGAGGTCCTCCAGGTCCTGCTGCTGACCGCCATCGCCCTGGCGCTCGGCTGGTCGCCGCGGGGCAACCCCCTCGCGGTGCTCCTGCTGCTGGTCGCCGGCACCGCCGCGTTCTCCGGGCTCGGCCTGCTGATGGCCGGCACCCTGCGGGCGGAGGCGACCCTGGCGGCGGCGAACCTGGTCTTCCTGCTGCTCCTGGTGGGCGGCGGGGTCGTCGTACCGCTGGACAGGTTCCCCGGCGCGGTGCGCGCGGCGCTGGAGTGGCTGCCGATCTCGGCGCTCTCCGGCGGACTGCGGGAGGTGCTCCAGCAGGGGGCCGGCGTGCCCTGGGACCGGTTGGGCGTCCTCGCCGCGTGGGCCGCGGCCGGGCTGGGCGCGGCGGCGCGCCTCTTCCGCTGGGAGTAGGCGCCCCACCCCCTCGTGAAAGCGTGCACAAGCGGCGACCTACGATGGATCCGTGTTGACCCCCCTCGCCTTCATCGCCCAGCGCTGGACCCCGTCCCCCCGGACGCTCCGGCGGGCCGCGCTCTCCGCGGTCGTCATGTCCGTCGTGATCATCGTCACGGGCGGCGCGGTCCGGCTGACCGGCTCCGGCCTCGGCTGCGACACCTGGCCCAAGTGCACCGACGAGAGCCTGTTCGCCACGCCCGAGCAGGGCCTCCACGGCGCCATCGAGTTCGGCAACCGGCTGCTGACGTACGTCCTGTCGGCGGCCGTGGGCTGGGCGATCGTCGCGGCCCGGTCCACGAAGCCGTGGCGCCGGGGGCTGACCCGGCTGGGCTGGCTGCAGTTCTGGATCGTCGCGAGCAACGCCGTGATCGGCGGCATCACCGTCTGGACGGGCCTGAACCCGTGGTCGGTGGCCGGTCACTTCGTCGCCGCCAACGCCCTGCTGACCGTCGCGGTCGTCACCTGGGTGCGCGCCGGCGAGGGCGACGCCCCGCCGCGCCCCCGCGTGCCCGGTCCGGTGCGCAAGGCCGGGTGGGCGCTGGTCGCCGCCTCCGGCGTGCTGGTCGTGGCCGGTACGGCCGTGACCGGCAGCGGCAAGCACGCGGGCGACAGCAGCGACGTCCCGCGGATGCCGTTCGACTACACGGCGGCGGCGCAGGTGCACGCCCTGTTCGCCTGGCTCGTCTGCGCGGGCGCGGTCGCCGTGTTCGTCGCCCTGCGGAAGGCCGGCGCCCCGGACGACGTCCGCCGGCGCGCCCGCGACCTGCTGCTGGTACTGCTGCTCCAGGGCGGCATCGGCTACGTGCAGTTCTTCACCGGCGTCCCGGAGGTCCTGGTGGGCTTCCACATGCTCGGCTCGGCACTGCTGTGGATCGCCGTGCTGCGCCTGGCCCTGAGCATGCGCGAGCGGCCCCAGGCCGCGCCGGCACCCGCGCGGCCGGACGAGGCGGCGCTGGCGGCGGTCTGAGCGCCGGCGGGGGCCGGGGCACCACGGGGGACGCCCGGGGCGTCACCGGGACGGGACACCGTCCGCCGGTGACGCCCCGGGCGTTCGCGCGTCGCGGTGCGGGGCGCGCCGCCCCAGTGGTGCGGGGCGCGGGCGCGCCGCCTCACTTCGCGGTCTCGCCGCCGATCTGGATGCCGGCCATGCGGCTCCACTCGTACGGGCCGGTGCGGACCTTCGCGGCCAGTTCGCCGTCGAAGGATTCCTGGAGTTCGAGCCCGGCCTTGTCCGCGGCGCTCCGCGCGGTCCGGCCGTCCGGTGCGACCAGGTCGCCCCAGCCGCCGTCCTCGCCGACCAGCACGATGCGCGTGCCCGTCTGCCCGGTGTAGGCGAGCTGGCCCCGCGCGCCGCCGTGCTCCTCGGCGAACGCCCGGATCTGCTTGGCGAGCTTGGCCGCCGTGCGCTCTGCCTGCTTGGTGGTGTCTGCCATGGACAGGATGCTACTTCCGGGTAGATCGACGGGCGACGGGCGGGTCGCGTGGCCTTGGCCACGCGACCCGCCCGCCAGGGGGTCCGCCGGGGTGCGGTCAGCGCAGGAACGGGTCCACGGCGACCGCGACGAACAGCAGCGACGCGTAGGTGATGGACCAGTGGAAGAGGCGCATCTCCTTCAGCTTCGCCCCGCTCAGGCCGGACCGGGCGCGGTGCTGCAGGGCGTGCGCCTCCCACAGCCACCAGCCGCCGGTGGCCAGCGCCACGGCCGTGTAGAACCAGCCCGTGTAGCCGAGCGGCTGGAGCAGCAGCGAGACCAGGACCATCACCCAGCTGTAGAGGACGATCTGCCGGGCCACGACCTTGTTGGAGGCGAGCACCGGGAGCATCGGCACGCCCGCCCGCGCGTAGTCGTCCTTCACCTTCATGGACAGCGGCCAGTAGTGCGGCGGGGTCCAGAAGAAGATGACCAGGAAGAGGATGACCGCGGCCCACGACATGGAGCCGGTGACCGACGACCAGCCGATGAGGACCGGCATGCAGCCGGCGATGCCTCCCCACACGATGTTCTGGGTCGTGCGGCGCTTGAGGACCATCGTGTAGACGACCACGTAGAACAGGAGCGCGCCGAGGGCGAGCCAGGCCGACAGCCAGTTGACGAACAGGCCGAACCAGAGCGTGGACACCACGGCGAGCCCGAGGCCGAACAGCAGGCCCTCGCGGGGGGTGACGATGCCGGTGACCAGGGGGCGCTGCGACGTGCGGTCCATGAGCGCGTCGATGTCGCGGTCGATGTACATGTTCAGCGCGTTGGCGCCGCCGGCCGACAGGTAGCCGGCGAAACACGTGTGGAGCACCAGCAGCAGGTCCGGTACGCCCTGTTCCGCGAGGAACATGACCGGGACCGTGGTGATCAACAACAACTCGATGATCCGCGGCTTGGTCAGCGCCACGAACGCCTTGGCGCGGGCCCCGAATGGCCGATGGACCGGGCTCGTCCCGAGCCCACCCTCCCCCAGCGCCTCAAGGGCCTGGGAGGTGCTCCCGGAACGGGATTCGACGGCCGTCACGCACACCCCTGACAGAGACATTCCTGCGAGCCCGCCCTTGACGTGGTGGAACGGTGGGGACTCGCGCGTACCAAGCCACTGTAGACGTTGCCCGTTCCCCGCCCTCCGCGGGGGTGGGCCGTGTTCCCCCTCTCCGGTACGGACGGGAGGGCGGCGGCGCGCACCGGCGGCGCCCCGTCGCCCGGGCGCTCCGGCGGGCGCCGCCACGGGGACCGGGCCGCGGTGCGGGCGGGCCCGCGAGGGGCGTCGCACGCGCTTCCGCGCGGGGCTCCGCCACGGTGGCGGCGCCCGGTCGAGAGCCGGAAAATCGGGCATGGTGACGGGATAGGCTCGGCAGCGGCCGGTGCACCGATGTCATCGGCATGTGACCTGTTCGGAGAGGAGCCCTGACTCAGGGTGAGCACCAAGCCGATCACCACAGACCTCGAATGGACCGCACTGGACCAGCGTGCCGTCGACACCGCCCGCGTGCTGGCCGCGGACGCCGTACAGAAGGTCGGCAACGGCCATCCGGGGACGGCCATGAGCCTGGCCCCCGCGGCGTACACGCTCTTCCAGAAGGTGATGCGCCACGACCCGGCGGACCCGGACTGGGTCGGGCGCGACCGTTTCGTGCTGTCCGCCGGCCACTCCTCGCTGACGCTGTACACCCAGCTGTACCTGGCCGGGTTCGGCCTGGAGCTGGACGACCTGAAGGCCTTCCGCACCTGGGGCTCGAAGACCCCCGGCCACCCGGAGTACGGCCACACCAAGGGCGTGGAGACGACGACCGGCCCCCTGGGCCAGGGCGTCGCCAACGCCGTCGGCATGGCGATGGCCGCCCGCTACGAGCGCGGCCTGTTCGACCCGGAGGCGGCGCCCGGCACCTCGCCCTTCGACCACTTCGTGTACGTCGTCGCCGGCGACGGCTGCCTCCAGGAGGGCATCGCCGCGGAGGCGTCGTCGCTCGCCGGCCACCAGAGGCTCGGCAACCTGATCATGCTGTGGGACGACAACCACATCTCGATCGAGGGCGACACCGAGACCGCCGTGTCCGAGGACACCCTGAAGCGGTACGAGGCGTACGGCTGGCACGTGCAGCGCGTCGAGCAGCAGGAGAACGGCGACCTCGACCCGGCCGCCCTGTACGCGGCCCTCCAGGCGGCGAAGGCGGAGACCGGCCGCCCGTCGTTCATCGCGATGCGCTCGATCATCGCCTGGCCGGCCCCGAACGCGCAGAACACCGAGGCCGCCCACGGCTCGGCGCTGGGCGACGAGGAGGTCGCGGCCACCAAGCGCGTGCTGGGCTTCGACCCGGAGAAGTCCTTCGAGGTGGCCGACGAGGTCATCGCGCACACCCGCAAGGCGCTGGACCGGGGCCGCGAGGCCCGCGCCGCCTGGGAGAAGGACCTCCAGGAGTGGCGCGCCGCCAACCCGGAGCGCGCGGCCGAGTTCGACCGGATCTCCGCGGGCGAGCTGCCCGCGGGCTGGGAGGAGAAGCTGCCGGTCTTCGAGGCGGGCAAGGCCGTCGCCACGCGCGCCGCGTCCGGCAAGGTCCTCCAGGCGCTCGGCGCGGTCGTCCCCGAGCTGTGGGGCGGCTCCGCCGACCTGGCCGGTTCGAACAACACCACGATCGACAAGGCGTCGTCGTTCCTGCCGGAGGGCAACCCGCTGCCGGAGGCCGACCCCTACGGCCGCACGATCCACTTCGGCATCCGCGAGCACGCGATGGCCGCCGGGATGAACGGCATCGCGCTGCACGGCAACACCCGGGTGTTCGGCGGCACCTTCCTGGTCTTCTCCGACTACATGCGCAACGCGGTCCGGCTCTCGGCGCTGATGCACCTGCCGGTGACGTACGTGTGGACGCACGACTCGATCGGCCTCGGCGAGGACGGCCCGACCCACCAGCCGGTGGAGCACCTGGCGTCGCTGCGCGCCATCCCGGGCCTGAACGTGGTCCGCCCGGCCGACGCGAACGAGACGGCGATCGCCTGGCGCGAGATCCTCCGGCGCTGGACGAAGGAGTTCGGCAAGGGCGCCCCGCACGGCCTGGTGCTGACCCGCCAGGGCGTGCCGACGTACGAGCCGGACGAGGGCGCCGCGCGCGGCGGCTACGTGCTGCTCGACGCCGAGGGCGGCGAGCCGCGGGTCGTGCTGATCGCCACCGGCTCCGAGGTCCACCTGGCCGTGGAGGCGCGCGAGCGGCTCCAGGCGGAGGGCGTGCCGGCGCGCGTGGTGTCGATGCCGTGCGTCGAGTGGTTCGAGGAGCAGGAGCAGGGGTACCGGGACTCGGTGCTGCCGCCGTCGGTGCGGGCGCGGGTGGCGGTGGAGGCCGGCGTCGGCCTCACCTGGCACCGGTACGTCGGCGACGCGGGCCGGATCGTGTCGCTGGAGCACTTCGGGGCCTCGGCCGACGGCAAGCTGCTGTTCCGGGAGTACGGCTTCACCCCGGAGGCCGTCGCCGCCGCCGCGCGGGAATCGATCACGGCCGCGGCGCACTGACGCCCGCACAAGCACGAGTAGGAGATGCAATCCTCATGACAGACGCACTCAAGCGCCTCTCCGACGAAGGCGTCGCGATCTGGCTCGACGACCTGTCCCGCAAGCGGATCACCTCCGGCAACCTCGCGGAGCTGATCGACGGGCAGCACGTGGTGGGGGTCACCACCAATCCGTCGATCTTCCAGAAGGCGATCTCCGAAGGCCACGGCTACGACGTCCAGCTCGCCGACCTCGCGGCCCGCAGGGTGACCGTCGAGGAGGCCGTCCGCATGATCACGACGGCGGACGTCCGGGACGCCGCCGACATCCTGCGCCCCGTCTTCGACGCGACGCAGGGGCAGGACGGCCGGGTGTCCATCGAGGTGGACCCGCGGCTCGCGCACGACACCCGGGCGACGGTCGCCGAGGCGAAGCAGCTGGCGTGGCTGGTGGACCGGCCCAACACCCTCATCAAGATCCCCGCCACCGAGGCGGGCCTCCCGGCGATCACGGAGGTGATCGGCCTGGGCATCAGCGTCAACGTCACGCTGATCTTCTCGCTGGAGCGCTACCGCGCCGTCATGGACGCCTACCTCGCCGGCCTGGAGAGGGCCCGGGAGCGCGGTCTGGACCTGTCGACGATCCACTCGGTGGCGTCCTTCTTCGTCTCCCGGGTGGACACCGAGGTCGACCGGCGGCTGGACGCCCTGGGCACCCCGGAGGCGAAGGCGCTGCGCGGCAAGGCCGCCCTGGCCAACGCGCGGCTCGCCTACCAGGCGTACGAGGAGGTCTTCGGCTCCGAGCGCTGGGCGGCGCTGGACCGGGCGCAGGCCAACCGGCAGCGTCCGCTGTGGGCGTCGACGGGCGTGAAGGACCCGGCGTACAAGGCCACCCTGTACGTGGACGAGCTGGTCGCGCCGGGCACGGTGAACACGATGCCGGAGGCGACGCTGGAGGCGACGGCCGCGCACGGCGAGATCCGCGGCAACACCGTCGCCGGCACGTACGGGCAGGCCCGTGCGGACCTGGACGCGCTCGCGGGGCTGGGCATCGGCTACGACGAGGTGGTCCGGCTGCTGGAGGAGGAGGGCGTCGCCAAGTTCGAGGCGTCCTGGAACGACCTGTTGGCATCGACCGAGGCGGAGCTGAAGCGCCTCGCCCCTTCGGAGGCGTAGGACCTTGCACAGCAGCAATCCGCTGCGTGACGCCGCGGACCGCAGGCTCCCGCGCATCGCGGGCCCCTCGGGTCTGGTCATCTTCGGCGTCACGGGCGACCTGTCCCGCAGGAAACTGATGCCCGCCGTCTACGACCTGGCGAACCGGGGGCTGCTGCCGCCGGGCTTCGCCCTGATCGGCTTCGCCCGCCGCGAGTGGCAGGACGAGGACTTCACCCAGGTCGTCCACGACGCGGTCAAGCAGCACGCGCGCACCCCCTTCCGCGAGGAGGTGTGGCAGCAGCTGATCCAGGGGATGCGGTTCGTCCAGGGCGACTTCGACGACGACACCGCGTTCGAGCAGCTCAAGTCCACGATGGAGGAGCTGGACAAGGCGCAGGGCACCGGCGGCAACTTCGCCTTCTACCTCTCCGTGCCGCCCAAGTTCTTCCCGGTGGTCGTCCAGCAGCTGAAGCAGCACGGGCTGGCCGAGCAGCGGCAGGGGTGCTGGCGGCGCGCGGTCATCGAGAAGCCGTTCGGGCACGACCTGGCCTCGGCCCAGGAGCTGAACGCGATCGTCCACGAGGTGTTCACCCCGGACCAGGTCTTCCGGATCGACCACTACCTGGGCAAGGAGACCGTCCAGAACATCCTGGCGCTGCGGTTCGCCAACACCCTCTTCGAGCCGATCTGGAACCGGTCGTACGTCGACCACGTGCAGATCACCATGGCCGAGGACATCGGCATCGGCGGCCGCGCCGGCTACTACGACGGCATCGGCGCCGCCCGCGACGTCATCCAGAACCACCTGCTCCAGCTCCTCGCCCTGACCGCGATGGAGGAGCCCGCCTCCTTCGACGCGGACGCGCTCGCCGCCGAGAAGACCAAGGTCCTGGGGGCCGTGCGGCTGCCCAAGGACCTGGGCGCCTCGACGGTGCGCGGCCAGTACGCGGCCGGGTGGCAGGGCGGCGAGAAGGCCGTCGGCTACCTGGAGGAGGAGGGCATCGACCCCGCCTCCAAGACCGACACGTACGCCGCGATCAAGCTGGGGATAGACAACCGCCGCTGGGCGGGGGTCCCCTTCTACCTGCGGACCGGCAAGCGCCTGGGCCGGCGGGTGACGGAGATCGCGGTGGTCTTCCAGCGGGCCCCGCACTCCCCCTTCGACCACACGGCGACGGAGGAGCTGGGCCAGAACGCGCTGGTGATCCGCGTCCAGCCGGACGAGGGGGTGACCATGCGGTTCGGCTCGAAGGTGCCGGGCACCTCGATGGAGGTGCGGGACGTCTCGATGGACTTCGCGTACGGCGAGTCGTTCACCGAGTCCAGCCCCGAGGCGTACGAGCGGCTGATCCTCGACGCCCTCCTCGGCGACGCCAACCTCTTCCCGCGGGTGGAGGAGGTCGAGCTGTCGTGGCGGATCCTCGACCCGATCGAGGAGTACTGGGACACCCACGGCAGGCCCGCGCAGTACCGGGCGGGCACCTGGGGTCCGGTCGAGGCGGACGAAATGCTCGCACGAGACGGACGGAGCTGGCGCCGGCCATGAAGATCGACCTTACGGACACCACCTCCAGCAAGATCAACAAGGCGCTGGTCCTGGGGCGGCGCGCCATCGGCACGCCGGCGGTCGGCATGGTGATGACCCTGGTCATCGTCACCGACGAGGAGAACGCGTACGACGCGCTCAAGGCCGCGAACGAGGCGTCCCGCGAGCACCCGTCGCGGACCCTCGTCGTGATCAAGCGGGTCTCGCGCTCGCCGCGCGACCGGGCCACGGCCCGGCTCGACGCCGACGTGCGGGTCGGCGCGGACGCGGGCAGCGGTGAAACGGTCATCCTGCGGTTGTACGGCGAGGTCATCGACCACGCGCAGTCGGTCGTGCTGCCGCTGCTGCTGCCCGACGCGCCCGTGGTGGTCTGGTGGCCGGTCAACGCGCCGACCGACCCCGCCAACGACCCGCTGGGCGCACTCGGCCAGCGGCGGGTGACCGACACGTACAACGCCGAGGACCCGGTCCGCGAACTGGCGGCGCGCGCCGCCACGTACACGCCGGGCGACACGGACCTGTCCTGGACCCGGATCACGCCGTGGCGCTCGATGCTCGCGGCCGCCCTGGACCAGGTCGCCTGCCAGGTGATCTCCGCCGAGGTGGAGGGCGAGGAGTTCAACCCGAGCGTGGAACTGCTCGCCATGTGGCTGGCGGACCGGCTCGGGGTCGCGGTGCGCCGTACGACGTCCGCGGGTCCCGGCCTCACCTCCGTGCGGCTGGAGACGGACTGCGGGCCGATCGAGCTGGGCCGGGCGGACGGCTCGCTCGCCACGCTCTGCGTCCAGGGCCAGCCGGACCGGGCGGTGGCCCTGAAGCGCCGCGAGACCGCCGAGCTGATCGCGGAGGAGCTGCGGCGGCTCGACCCGGACGACACCTACGCGTCGGCGCTGCGGTACGGGGTCGAGCGGCTGGCCGAGGCGGCGGACGCCCCGGGCGGGACTCCGGCACCCGCCGCGGAGGTGCCGGAGGCCCCGGAGGCTTCGGAAGCTCCGGAGGCGTCCGCGGGTGACGGCGGCGGTGCCGGTACGGCCGGCTCCGCCGGCGCGGGGAAGACCGGTGCGAAGAAGGCCCCGGCGAGGAAGGCGGCGGCCAAGTGAGCGCGCCCCTGCTGATCGTCCACCGCGACAAGGACCTGATGGCGCAGGCCGCCGCCGCCCGGCTGGTCACCCGCCTCGCCGACGCGCAGGCCGCCCGCGGCTCCGCGTCGGCGGTCCTCACCGGCGGCCGCAACGGCAACGCCCTGCTGGCCGCGCTGGCCGCGTCCCCCGCTCGGGACGCGGTCGACTGGTCGCGAGTCGACCTGTGGTGGGGCGACGAGCGGTTCCTGCCGGAGGGCGACCCGGACCGGAACGTCACCCAGGCACGGGCGGCCCTGCTCGACGGCCTGCCGCTGGACCCGGCGCGGGTGCACCCGATGCCGGCGTCGGACGGCCCGCACGGCGCGGACGCCGACGCGGCCGCCGCCGCGTACGCGGCGGAACTGGCCGCCGCGGCGGGCGTGGAGGACGACGGCCCGGTCCCCCGGTTCGACGTGCTCCTGCTGGGCGTCGGCCCGGACACCCATGTCGCGTCGCTCTTCCCGGAGCACCCGTCGGTACGGGAGACCGAGCGGACGGTGGTGGGCGTGCACGACGCGCCGAAGCCGCCGCCGACCCGGATCTCCCTCACGCTCCCGGCGATCCGCTCGGCGCGCGAGGTGTGGTTGCTGGCGGCGGGCGAGGACAAGGCGCGGGCCGCGGCCGTCGCCCTGTCCGGCGCCGGCGAGGTACAGGCCCCGGCGGCGGGGGCGCGCGGGCGTGAGCGGACGCTGTGGCTGCTCGACGCGGCCGCGGCGGCGCGGCTGCCGCAGCCGCCGCAGCCGCCGGCGGAGGACTGACGGCCCGCCACCCCGCACGGGCAGGGGTCCGGCCCGCACCTCGGTGCGGGCCGGACCCCGTCGTTCCGCCGCGGTCAGAGGATGACCTGGTCGGGGTCCTGGTGCAGGCGGGCGATGGCGGTGCGGCAGGCGCGGACGAAGTTCCGGTAGTCATCCGTGAGGGTGCCGGCGCGCCCCGCGCGGGTGTTGTCGCGGAACATCGCGGCGCGCAGCTCCGTGGTGAGCTCCAGCTGGCCGCCCTTGCCGAGCATGGTGCTGTTGCACGGGTTGTCCGGGCTGATGCCGGCGAGGTCGCGGACCTCGGGGTCGTTGCCGTCCCTCCAGGCGATGCCCTCCCGGTCGAACTCGGCCTTCAGCAGGGTCTTGAACCGTTCGTTGAGCCCGCCGACGACCACGGCCCGCGGGTTCGCCGTCTGGGCCTGCGCCGACGTGCAGCCGTGCAGGCTGAGCACGTTGAGGCTGGAGCGGACCATCGACCGGCAGACGTGGTCGTCGTTGTGGTTGGCGGTGACGTGCAGTTCCCGGTTGCCCGAGCTGCGCAGGCCCTCGAACATCCAGTAGTCGTGGACGCCCAGGCCGTCGTCGGCGGGCAGGAGGGTGGCGGGGTCGTAGCCGGCTATGCCGAGGCACAGCTCGGACGTGCCCCCCTCGATGGCGCCGCCGTGCATGGCGAGGACGGTGGTGCGGTTGTAGGGCTGCCGTCCGGCCTCGCTGTGGTCGAGGACCTCGTGCCGCCGGTAGCGGCGTGCGAAGTCGATTCCCTCCCGGCCGGCCAGCCGGGTGTAGAGGTCGGTGTTGGAGGCGTAGACGTCGGACTCGCCGGCCGCGTGGGCCCGCGGGGCGGTCGCGGTGTCCAGCAGGGGGCCGGTGACGGCGGCGGCGGCGAGCGCGGTGAGGACGGCGCGGCGACTGGTGTGGGTCATCGGGTCATGTTCGCCGTCCGCGGCCGGAGGCGGCCACTCCGCTCCCGCGCCGCGCGTCACTCCGCCGGTTCGAGGAACGGCTCCAGCAGGCCGGGGACGGCGGTGGCCGCGAAGCGCAGGCCCTCGCTCGCGTCGGCGTCGCGCACGTGGTACGCGCCGTCCCCGGCGGCCGTGGTGGCGGTGAGGGTGAGCAGCCCGGCGCGCCGCTGGACGTACGACTGCCTGACCGTCCACCCGATGACGCCGCCGCGCCGGAGCGCGACGGTCGACCGGCGCACCGTCCCGGAACGCGCCACCAGGTAGTCGCCGGCCGTGCCGTGGCCGAGCCCCCGGTACGCGTCGAGGGCGAGGAGCACCGCGGGCGGCAGCAGGACCAGCGCGGTCGCCCCGGCGGCGTACGCCAGGGCGCGGACGTCCAGCAGCGGCCCGAGCGCGGCGAGCACCAGGGCCGGCAGCAGCGCGGCGCCCACCGCCCGGCGCANNNGCCGCGCGCGGGCCGCCCGGGGGTGCGCGGTGAGCGGCGCGGACGTGGGCGGTACGGGCTCGCGCAGGACGCGGGCGGCGACCGCGTCCGCGACGGCGCGGGGCACGGCGGGCAGCAGCGAACGGTGGGCGCCGTGCCGGTCGTCGGCGCCGCGCGTGAGCCCCGTGGCGACGGCGTCCACCCGCGCGGCCCCGAGCAGCCGGACGCCGAGCGGCTCGACGACTTCCACGCCGAGCAGCCGCCGCTCCTCCACGGACAGGGAGCGGACCGTGAGCAGGCCCCGCCTTATCCGCAGCGTGCCGCCCGGTTCGCGCTCCAGCCGGAAGCCCCACCACATCTCGGTCCACACGGCGAGCGCGCCGACGGCTCCGGCGAGCAGCGCCGCGGTGGCGAGGGCGAGGACGGCCCACACGACCGGCGCGCCCCGCAGGAGGTCGCCCGCCCGGGCGACGACCTCGTCCTGCTTCCCGAACCACTCGCTGACCTGCATCACGCCGCCGATCGCCGCGCCGCCGAGGAGCGGTGCGGCGAAGGACACCGGCGCGTACCGGGCCCACGACGGGTCCAGGGCGGCCAGTCCGCCGTCGGCGCGGGCCGCCGCGTCCGCTCCGGGCGCGCGGCGCAGCAGTTCGCGCCGCAGCCGCTCGCCCTCGGCGCGGGTGACCGCGTGCAGTTCCAGGGTGGACCCGGTGCCCCCGGTGCTCTCCCCCGTCCCGATGCGCACCTTCACCAGGCCGAGGACGCGCAGCAGCGGATGGGCCGTCAGGTCGACGCTGCGGACGCGCTCGCGGGGCAGGGAGCGGCGCCGCTCCGAGGCGAGCAGCCGCGACCGGAGTTCGACCCGCTCGTCCCCGACGCGGTAGCGGGTGCGCCGGTACCGGACGTACCCGGCCGCGGCGCCGCCGGCGGCGAGCAGCAGGAACCCGGCGGCCACCAGGAGCAGCGCGCCGGCCGCGCCCAGCGGGTCGGCCAGGCCGAGGAACGCCGGCACGGTACCGCCGGCCGCGACGCCGGCCCCGGCGGCGCCGCCGGCGAGCGCCGTGCGCCGGTCGAGCCGCCGCCACCGCCCGTCGCCGGGGGCGGCGCTCACGTCGCGTCCCCCGGCGTGTCGCCGGTGATCCTCGTCAGCCGCTCGGCGAGGTCGGCCGCCAGCCGGTGGTCGAGTCCGGCGATGGTCACCGCGCCCCTGGCGGACGCCGTGGTGACGGTGAGCGTGGCGAGGCGGAACAGGTGCTCCAGCGGCCCGCGGACGGTGTCCACGGTCTGGACCCTGGACATGGGGGCGATGCGCCACTCCTGGCGGAGGAAGCCGGTGCGGACGTAGACGGCGTCCTCCGTCACCTCCCACCGGTGGGTGCGGAACCACCAGCGGGGCAGGAGCGCGGCGCACCCGAGCCCGGTCGCGGCCACCGCCCCCGCGGCGGCGAGCAGCCAGGTCCGGGCGGGTTCCAGGAGGCTCCCCAGCCCGGCCAGGGCGATCGCCGGCACGGCCGCCGCCAGCAGCCACCGCGTGCGCCACCAGGCGACCGCCCGCCGGTCGAGCGTGTTCCGCGGCGGCCGCAGCCGCACCGCCCCCTCCTCCATCACGTCACCCGGCCCGCGACGCCCGGTAGGCGGCGGCCAGGGCCGCGGTGGAGCTGTCGAGGCCCTCGCCGCCGACGCCGGTGGTCAGCACCGGTTCGAGCCGCTTGGCGAGGACCTTGCCCAGTTCGACGCCCCACTGGTCGAAGGAGTCGATGTTCCAGACCGCGCCCTGGACGAAGACCTTGTGCTCGTACAGGGCGACGAGCTGGCCCAGTACCGACGGGGTCAGCTCCTCGGCGAGGATCGTGGTCGTCGGGTGGTTGCCGCGGAACGTCCGGTGCGGCACGAGCTCCTCGCCGACGCCCTCCGCGCGCACCTCCTCGGGGGTCTTGCCGAAGGCCAGGGCCTGCGTCTGGGCGAAGAAGTTGGCCATCAGCAGGTCGTGCTGGGCCGCGAGGCGGGGCGGCAGGCCGGCGACGGGCCTGGCGAAGCCGATGAAGTCGGCCGGGATCATCCTGGTGCCCTGGTGGATGAGCTGGAAGTAGGCGTGCTGGCCGTTCGTGCCGGGCGTGCCCCAGACCACCGGGCCGGTCTGCCAGTCGACCGGCAGGCCCTCGCGGTCCACGGACTTGCCGTTCGACTCCATGTCGAGCTGCTGGAGGTAGGCCGTGAACCGGGACAGGTGGTGCGAGTACGGCAGCACCGCGTGCGACTGGGCGTCGAAGAACGCCCCGTACCAGATGCCGAGGAGGCCCAGCAGCAGCGGGGCGTTCTCCTCCGGCGGGGCGGTGCGGAAGTGGTCGTCCATCAGCCGGAAGCCGTCGAGCATCTCGCGGAACCGGTCCGGACCGATGGCGATCATCAGGGAGAGGCCGATGGCGGAGTCGTAGGAGTAGCGCCCGCCGACCCAGTCCCAGAACTCGAACATGTTCGCCGTGTCGATGCCGAAGTCCCGGACCTTCCCGGCGTTGGTCGACACGGCCACGAAGTGCCGGGCGACGGCCTCCTGGCCG
Organism: Streptomyces sudanensis; assembly: GCF_023614315.1. Lineage (NCBI taxonomy): Bacteria > Bacillati > Actinomycetota > Actinomycetes > Kitasatosporales > Streptomycetaceae > Streptomyces > Streptomyces sudanensis. The sequence goes on from NZ_CP095474.1 coordinate 1,440,273, forward strand.
GCCTTCAGCCCGTCGAGCAGCCACGCGCGGGCGGAGGCCGCGTTGGTGAGGGTCTCGACGGTGGTGAACGTCTTGGAGGCGATGACGAAGAGGGTCTCCTCCGCGTCCAGGTCGCGGATCGCCTCGTGCAGGTCGGCGCCGTCGACGTTCGAGACGAAACGGAACGTCAGGTCGCGGCGGGTGTGGGGCCGCAGCGCCTCGTAGGCCATCGCCGGGCCCAGGTCGGAGCCGCCGATGCCGATGTTGACGACGTTCCTGACGGGCTTTCCGGTGTGGCCCGTCCACGCGCCGGAGCGGACCCGGTCGGAGAAGTCGGCCATCCGGTCCAGGACGGCGTGCACGCCGGGGACCACGTTCCGCCCGTCGACCTCGACGACGGCGTCGCGGGGGGCGCGCAGCGCGGTGTGGAGGACGGCGCGGTCCTCCGTGGTGTTGATCCTCTCGCCGCGGAACATGGCGTCCCTGAGCTCCGCGACGCCGGTGGCCTCGGCCAGCCGGCGCAGCAGCGCCAGGGTCTCGTCCGTGACGAGGTGCTTGGAGTAGTCCAGGTACAGGTCGCCGACCCGCAGGGTGTAGCCGGTGCCGCGCGCCGGGTCGGCGTCGAACAGGTCGCGCAGATGTGTCGTACCGAGTCGTTCGCGGTGCTCCGCCAGGGCGGCCCACTCCGGCATCCGGGTCAGCCTCGGGCGGTTGCTCTCTGCGTTCATGCTGGACATCAGCCCACTTCTTCTCGTATCTGCCTGCTTGCCCGCTGCTCCTCCAACCTAATTGATCTGTCCGCCCGGCACCGCCCCGCCCGCGGGCCGGAGTACTCCTGGGGACACGGAAAGGGCCCCACTCGCGAAACCGTCGGGTTTCGCGGGCAGGGCCCGTGCTGCGGAGTGCCGGGGGTCAGATCTCGCCGCGCAGTTTGGCCAGCGCCTCGGCGAGGATCGCCTCGCCGTCGGCGTCGCTGCGCCGCTCCCTGACGTACGCCAGGTGGGTCTTGTACGGCTCGGTGCGCGGCGGGGCCGGCGGGTTGTCCCGGTCCTGGCCCGCCGGGAAGCCGCACCGGGGGCAGTCCCAGGTGTCCGGGACCTGTGCGTCGCTGGCGAAGCTCGGCTGCGTCTCGTGTCCGTTGGAGCACCAGAAGGGGATGCGCAGCCGGGGCGCGGACTCGCCGCGCTCGGCCTCCCCCATCGGCCCCGCCCCGACCCGGCTTCCCCGGATCGCGTTGCCACTTGCCACGGTCGTCACTCCCTGCGTGATGGTGCTCGAGGATGCCCCAGTCTACGTAAGGCCCAACGCGCGTCCAGCGACGGCGGTCACCGGCCCCCGGGCGCGCGGGAGGAGGCGGCCGGTCAGCCGTCCAGCTTGACCAGCAGCCCCACGACGACGATGCAGGCGACCCAGAGGAGGGCGACGACGACGGTGATGCGGTCGAGGTTGCGCTCGGCGACCGACGAACCGCCGACGGAGGACTGCATGCCGCCGCCGAACATGTCGGAGAGACCGCCGCCCTTCCCCTTGTGCATCAGCACCAGCAGCATCAGCAGCAGGCTGAACACGATCAGGGCGATCGAGAATCCCATAATCACGGCTGGACCCTACTTCCTGGCAATTCTCTCGGACTGGACGGACGACGGGGGCCCGGGCTCACCCGGAGCCCCCGGGCCCCCGCAAGGGTACGACGATTCGGCCCTACCGCCTACTCACTGGTCGCGGAAGCGGACGATCCTCACGAACTCCTCCGGGTCCAGCGAGGCACCGCCGACCAGGGCGCCGTCGACGTCGGGCTGCGCCATGATCGCGGCGATGTTGCCGGCCTTCACGGAGCCGCCGTACTGGATGCGGACCGCGTCGGCCACGTCCCGGGAGTACAGCTCGGCGAGGCGGCCGCGGATCGCGCCGCACACCTCCTGGGCGTCCTCGGGGGTGGCGACCTCGCCGGTGCCGATGGCCCACACCGGCTCGTAGGCGACGACGATCGTCCCGGCCTGCTCGGCGGGGACGTCCCGGAGGGCGCCGTCGAGCTGGGCGAGGGTGTGCGCGACCTGGTCGCCGGCCCTGCGGACGTCGAGTCCCTCGCCGACGCAGAGGATCGGGGTCAGGCCGTGCCGGAACGCGGCCTTCACCTTGTCGTTGCAGACCGCGTCGGTCTCGCCGTGGTACTGGCGGCGCTCGGAGTGGCCCACGGTGACGTAGGCGCACTTCAGCTTGGCGAGCATGGCGCCGGAGATCTCGCCGGTGTACGCCCCGGAGTCGTGCGCCGACAGGTCCTGGGCGCCGTACCCGATCTTCAGCTTGTCGCCGTCGACCAGGGTCTGCACCGAGCGCAGGTCGGTGAAGGGCGGCAGGACGACGACCTCGACGGCGTCGTGGTCCTTGTCGGTGAGGGCGAAGGCGAGCTTCTGGACGTGGGCGATGGCCTCCAGGTGGTTGAGGTTCATCTTCCAGTTGCCCGCCATCAGCGGGGTGCGGTGGGTCACGGTGGTCAGTCCTCCAGTGCGGCGAGGCCGGGGAGCGTCTTGCCCTCGAGGTACTCGAGGCTGGCGCCGCCGCCGGTCGAGATGTGGCCGAACGCGTTCTCGTCGAAGCCGAGCGTCCGGACGGCGGCGGCGGAGTCCCCGCCGCCGACGACCGTGAAGGCCGGGGAGTCGGCGAGCGCCTGGGCGACGGCCCGGGTGCCCTGGGCGTAGTCGGGGTGCTCGAAGACGCCCATCGGGCCGTTCCAGAAGACGGTGGCGGCGTCGGCGAGCTTCGAGGCGTACAGCTCGCAGGTCTCCGGGCCGATGTCGAGGCCCTTCTGCCCGGCGGGGATGGCGTCCGCGGCGACCGTGGCGGGGTGGGTCGGGGCCTTGGCTGCGAGGTCGGGGAAGTCGGCGGAGACCAGCACGTCGACGGGGAGGACGAACTCCACGCCGCGCTTCTCGGCGCGCTCCAGGTACTCCCGGACGGCCGGGATCTGGTCCTCCTGGAGCAGCGAGGCGCCGACCTCGTGGCCCCTGGCCTTGAGGAAGGTGTAGGCCATGCCGCCGCCGATGAGGATGCGGTCGGCCTTCTCCAGCAGGTGGTCGATGACGCCGAGCTTGTCGGAGACCTTCGACCCGCCGAGGACGACCGCGTACGGCCGCGCGACGTCGTCGGTGAGCTTCCTCAGGACGCCGACCTCGGTGGCGATGAGGTGGCCGGCGTAGGCGGGCAGCAGCTTCGGCAGGTCGAAGACGGAGGCGTGCCGGCGGTGCACGGCGCCGAAGCCGTCGCCCACGTACACGTCGGCGAGCGCGGCGAGCCGGGCGGCGAACTCGGCGCGCTCGGCGTCGTCCTTGGACGTCTCGCCCGCGTTGAAGCGGAGGTTCTCGAGGACGGCGACCTGCCCGGCGCCGAGGCCGGCGACCGTGTCGTGGGCCTCGCTTCCGACGGTGTCGCCGGCGAAGGCGACGGGGGTGCCGAGGAGTTCGGCGAGGCGCGCGGCGGCGGGGCGCAGCGAGAAGGCCGGGTCCGGGGCGCCCTTGGGGCGGCCGAGGTGGGAGGCCACGACGACCTTGGCGCCCGCCTCGGCGAGGGCCCGGACGGTGGGCAGGACGGCGCGGATGCGGCCGTCGTCGGTGATGGTGGTGCCGTCGAGCGGGACGTTGAGGTCGGCGCGGACGAAGACCCGCTTGCCGTCGACCCCTCGCTCGAGAAGGGTGTGGATCGTCTGCATCGGTTGGTGCTCCTTGGAGAACTCGTGGCCGGGCAAGCCACGGGGCCCGTACAGCGCGTCTCCGCGCCGCCCGGGCCCCGTGCTCACATCGAGGTGCCCGCCCTGCTGTTTATCAGAGCCGGTCGCCGACGAAGACGGTCAGGTCCACCAGACGGTGTGAGTAGCCCCATTCGTTGTCGTACCAGCCGACGATCTTGGCCTGCTTGCCCTGCACCAGCGTCAGCGACGAGTCGAAGGTGCAGGAGGCCGGCCAGTTGACGATGTCGGAGGAGACGATCGGGTCCTCGGTGTACTCCAGGATGCCCTTCAACTGGCCCTCGGCGGCCTTCTGGAAGGCGGTGTTGATCTCGTCCCTGGTGGCCTCGTGCTCGAGTTCCAGGACGAGGTCGGTGACCGAGCCGGTGGGGACCGGGACGCGCATGGCGATGCCGTCCAGCTTGCCCTTGAGCTGCGGGAGGACGAGCGCGGTGGCCTTGGCGGCGCCGGTGGACGTGGGGATGATGTTCTGCGCGGCGGCGCGGGCGCGGCGGAGGTCCCGGTGCGGGAAGTCCAGGATGCGCTGGTCGTTGGTGTAGGCGTGGACGGTGGTCATCATGCCCTTGACGATGCCGAAGTTCTCGTCGACGACCTTGGCCATCGGGGCCACGCAGTTGGTGGTGCAGGAGGCGTTGGAGACGACGTGGTGGGCGGCCGGGTCGTACCTGTCCTGGTTGACGCCCATGACGATGGTGATGTCCTCGCCCTTGGCGGGGGCCGAGATGAGGACCTTCTTCGCGCCGCCGGCGATGTGCTTCTCGGCGTCGGGCTTCTTGGTGAAGATGCCGGTCGACTCGATGACGACGTCGACGCCCAGCCCGCCCCAGGGGATGTCGGCGGGGTCGCGCTCGGAGAGCACCTTGACGGTGTGGCCGTCGACGGTGATCGTGTCGGCGGTGTGGGTCACCTCGGCCTTGAGGCGTCCGAGGACGGTGTCGTACTTCAGCAGGTGGGCGGTGGTCGCGGTGTCACCCAGGTCGTTGACAGCCACGATCTCGATGTCTGCGCCCTGCTCCAGCAGGGCACGGAAGTAGTTGCGACCGATGCGGCCGAAGCCGTTGATTCCTACGCGGATCGTCACGAACCGATCTCCTCGTTAGGTACGCCGGAGTCGAACGCCCGGCGATCTCTGTTTGGGATGTCCCCGACCGCTTTCGACCCTACCCCTCACGGGGCTCCGCGGCGGCATTGAGCGCACCGGAACGACCCAAACCTTGCAACATACAGTTGGTTAATGCGTTTGTCATCCCCCTGCTCGGTACGGGCAACGGTAAACCCCGCCGGGCCTGCGGAAACGGCGGCGCGGCGGGGTTCGCGGGGCGAGGGGTCAGCCGACGAGGCCGTCGGCCATCTCCTCCGTCAGGTTCGACTCCGTGCCCGGAATGCCCAGGTCCTGGGCGCGCTTGTCGGCCATCGCGAGGAGGCGGCGGATGCGCCCGGCGACGGCGTCCTTGGTGAGCGGCGGGTCGGCGAGGGCGCCCAGCTCCTCCAGCGACGCCTGCTTGTGCTCCATGCGCAGCCGCCCGGCCGCCGCGAGGTGCTCCGGGACGTCCTCGCCGAGGATCTCCAGGGCGCGCTGCACCCGGGCGCCGGCGGCGACGGCGGCGCGGGCCGAACGGCGCAGGTTGGCGTCGTCGAAGTTGGCGAGCCGGTTGGCCGTGGCACGGACCTCGCGGCGCATCCGCCGCTCCTCCCAGGCCAGTACGGACTCGTGGGCGCCGAGCCGGGTCAGCAGGGCGCCGATCGCGTCGCCGTCGCGGACGACGACCCGGTCCACGCCCCGCACCTCGCGGGCCTTGGCCGCGATGGAGAGCCGGCGGGCGGCGCCGACCAGGGCGAGCGCGGCCTCCGGACCCGGGCAGGTGACCTCCAGGGAGGAGGAGCGGCCCGGCTCGGTCAGCGAGCCGTGCGCCAGGAAGGCGCCCCGCCAGGCGGCCTCGGCGTCGCAGGTGGCACCGGAGACGACCTGCGGGGGCAGGCCCCGGATCGGCCGGCCGCGGCCGTCGACGAGGCCCGTCTGGCGGGCCAGCTGGTCACCGCCCGCCACCACGCGCACCACGAAGCGGGAACCGCGCCGCAGCCCGCCCGGCGCCATCACGATCAGCTCCGAGCCGTGCCCGAAGATCTCCGCGATGTCCCGCTTCAGGCGGCGCGCCGCCATCGCCGTGTCCAGCTCCGCCTCGATCACGATCCGGCCGCTCACCAGGTGCAGGCCGCCGGCGAACCGCAGGATCGACGAGACCTCCGCCTTTCTGCAGCAGGTGCGGGTGACGGGGAGCCGGGAGATCTCGTCCTTCACCGCTGCCGTCATCGCCATGGGCCGATCCTTCCATGCATCCGAAAAATACGGTCGTACGCGGCGGCCAGCAGCTCCGGGTCGTGCTTGGGAAGGCCGTCCTTCCTGGCCACCGGGGCCAGCTCGACCGCCGCGCCGAAGCGCTTCGCGGCGTCCGCCAGCGACTCGCGGTCGGGCACGGCGGCCTCGTCGGCCAGCACCACGTCCAGGGCGAGTTTAGGTGCGTGTCGGGCCAAAACCTCCAAATGACGCTGCGGGGAGAACCCGGCGGTCTCCCCGGGCTGCGGCGCGAGGTTCAGCGACAGCACCCTGCGGGCCTTCGTCTCGACGAGCGCGTCCAGCAGCTCCGGCACCAGCAGGTGCGGGATCACCGAGGAGAACCACGAGCCCGGGCCGAGGACCACCCAGTCGGCGTCCAGGACGGCGGCGACGGCCTCCGGGACGGCCGGCGGGTCGTGCGGCACCAGGTGCACCGACTGGACCTCGCCGGGCGTGAGCGCCACGGTCGCCTGGCCGCGCACGGTGTCCACCTCGTCCGGCCGGGCCGGGTCGTGCCCCCTGACGAGCGCCTGGAGCTCCAGCGGCACGGCGGACATGGGCAGCACCCGGCCGTGGGCGCCGAGGAGCCTGCCGACCAGGTCGAGTGCCTGCACGTGGTCGCCGAGCTGCTCCCACAGGGCGACGATCAGCAGGTTGCCGACGGCGTGTTCGTGCAGGTCGCCCTTGGACTGGAAGCGGTGCTGGATGACCCGCGCCCAGGTCTGGCCCCAGTCGTCGTCGCCGCACAGGGCGGCGAGGGCCTTGCGCAGGTCCCCGGGGGGCAGGACGCCCAGCTCCTCGCGGAGCCGGCCGCTGGACCCGCCGTCGTCGGCGACGGTGACCACCGCGGTCAGGTCGCCGGTGATCCGGCGCAGGGCGGCGAGGGACGCGGACAGGCCCATGCCGCCGCCGAGCGCCACGACCTTCGGCTGCGCGCCGCGCCCGCGCAACGCACGCGCGGACAGGGTGCTCGCGCGCCGCCGGTACGGGCGCCTCACTCGCGCCCCATGTCCCGGTGCACGACGACGGTCTCGACCCCTTCCGAGGCGAGCCTGGCGGCGAGCTTCTCGGACATGGCGACGGAGCGGTGCTTGCCGCCCGTGCAGCCGACGGCGATGGTGACGTAGCGCTTCCCCTCGCGGCGGTAGCCGGAGGCGACGAGCTGGAGCAGCTCCGTGTACCGGTCGAGGAATTCCTTGGCGCCCGGCTGGTCGAAGACGTAGCCGGACACCTCCTCGTGCAGGCCGGTGAAGGGGCGCAGCTCGGGCACCCAGTGCGGGTTGGGCAGGAAGCGGCAGTCGGTGACGAGGTCGGCGTCGACGGGCAGGCCGTACTTGTAGCCGAACGACATGACGGTGGCCCGCAGTTCGGGCTCCTCCTCGCCGGCGAACCGGGCGTTCATCTTGGCGCGCAGCTCGTGCACGTTGAGGCTGGAGGTGTCGATCACCAGGTCGGCGTCGCCGCGCAGCTCGCGCAGCAGGTCGCGCTCGGCGGCGATGCCGTCGACGATGCGGCCGTCCCCCTGGAGGGGGTGGGGGCGGCGCACGGACTCGAAGCGGCGCACGAGCGCGTCGTCGGAGGACTCCAGGAAGACGATGCGCCGGACGACCTGCTTGGCGTCGAGGTCGGCGAGGGACTCGCGCAGGTTGTCGAAGAACTGGCGTCCGCGGACGTCGACGACGACGGCGATCCGGGCGACGTTGCCCTGGGAGCGGGCGCCGAGCTCGACCATGGTGGGGATCAGGGCGGGCGGCAGGTTGTCCACGACGAACCAGCCGAGGTCCTCCAGGCACTTCGCGGCGGTGCTGCGCCCGGCGCCGGACATGCCGGAGATGATCACCAACTCGGGGGTGACCCCCTCGGCGGCCTCGCCCACCTCGATCGCGGTGCCCGTACTCACGTCCGCCGCTCCGCCTTCCCTGTCGTCGTGCGCGGTGTGGTCATTCATGTCCGGCCGCCCGTCCATACGTGGTCTCCCCGTCGTCGTCCTCCATGATCTCCCCCGTGGCCGTGTTCACGGCGGGAGCGGCCGGCGCGGCCCCGGCGAGGGCGGCGGCGACGGCCTCGGCGGTCTTGCGGCCGAAGCCGGGCACCTCGCAGATCTGGTCGATTGTCGCCTGCCGGAGCCGTTTCACCGAACCGAAGTGCTTGATCAGTACCCGTTTGCGCGCGTCCCCGAGGCCCGGCACGTCGTCCAGGGGGCTGGTCCGCAGCCGCTTGCCGCGCTTGGCGCGCTGGTAGCGGATGGCGAAGTCGTGGGCCGTGTCGCGGATCCGCTGGAGGAGGTACAGGCCCTCGCTGGTACGGGGCAGGACGACCGGGTCGTCCTCGTCGGGCAGCCAGACCTCCTCCAGCCGCTTGGCCAGGCCGCACACCGCGACGTCGTCGATGCCCAGCTCGTCCAGGGCCCGGCGGGCGGCGGCGACCTGCGGCCGGCCGCCGTCGACGACGACGAGCTGGGGCGGGTAGGCGAACTTCCTCGGCCGGCCGCTCCCCTCGGCGGAGACCGGGTCCCCGGCGCCGGCGGGGACCTCGCCGCCCTCGGCGAGCCACTCCCCCGTCCGCTCCTTCTCCGCGAGGTAGCGCCGGAAGCGGCGGCTGATCACCTCGTGCATGGAGCGGACGTCGTCCTGCCCCTGGCCGTGCCAGACCTGCGTGTCCCCGACGCGGCCCTTGATCTCGAAGCGGCGGTACTCGCTCCTGCGGGGCAGCCCGTCCTCGAAGACGACCATGGACGCGACGACGTCCTGGCCCTGGAGGTGGGAGACGTCGAAGCACTCGATGCGCAGCGGGGCGGTGTCCAGGCCGAGTGCGTCGGCGATCTCCTCCAGGGCGCGGGAGCGGGTGGTGAGGTCGCCGGCGCGCTTGGTCCGGTGCAGGACCAGGGCCTGCTGGGCGTTGCGCCCGACGGTCTCCATCAGGTCCTTCTTGTCGCCGCGCCGCGGGACGCGCAGGGACACCTGGGAGCCGCGGCGCCCGCTCAGCCACTGCGTGACCGCGTCGGGGTCCTCGGGCAGGGCGGGGACCAGGACCTCCTTCGGCACGGCGTCGCCGCTCTCCTCGCCGTACAGCTGCTGGAGGGCGTGCTCCACCAGGCCGGCCGTGTCGACGGCCTCGACCTTGTCGGTGACCCAGCCGCGCTGCCCGCGGACCCGGCCGCCGCGGACGTGGAAGATCTGGACGGCGGCCTCCAGTTCGTCCTCGGCGACGGCGATCAGGTCGGCGTCGGTGGCGTCGGCGAGGACGACGGCGTTCTTCTCCATGGCCCGGCGCAGGGCCTGTATGTCGTCGCGGAGGCGGGCGGCCCGCTCGTACTCCATCTCCTCGGCCGCCTCCGCCATGTCCTTCTCCAGGCGGCGGAGGTACGTGCCGGTCCGGCCGGCCATGAAGTCGCAGAACTGCTCGGCCAGTTCGCGGTGCTCCTCGGGGGTGACCCGGCCGACGCAGGGCGCCGAGCACTTGCCGATGTAGCCGAGGAGGCAGGGGCGGTCCGTGCGGGCGGCGTTCCGGAACACCCCGGACGTGCACGTGCGGACGGGGAAGACCCGCAGGAGCAGGTCGACGGTCTCGCGGATGGCCCACGCGTGCGCGTACGGCCCGAAGTAGCGCACGCCCTTCTGCTTGTGGCCGCGGGTGACCTGGACGCGGGGGAACTCCTCGCCGAGGGTGACGGCGAGGTAGGGGTAGCTCTTGTCGTCGCGGTACTTGACGTTGAAACGGGGGTCGTACTCCTTGATCCAGGAGTACTCCAGCTGCAGCGCCTCCACCTCCGTGGAGACCACCGTCCACTCCACGGACGCGGCCGTGGTCACCATGGTCCGCGTGCGCGGGTGCAGGCCCGCCAGGTCCTGGAAGTAGCTGGCGAGGCGCTGGCGCAGCGACTTGGCCTTGCCGACGTAGATCACGCGCCCGTGCTCGTCGCGGAACCGGTAGACCCCCGGCGAGTCGGGGATCTGTCCCGGCTTGGGGCGGTAGCTGGAGGGGTCTGCCATACCTCACACCCTACTGGCGCGTACCGACAACCCGGCCGCGCGGCGGGGAGCGGGACGGGTCCGGGCGCTTGCCCGAGGCGCCCATCGTTGTCACGGGCAGGTCAACGCGCTTCAATGCGGGATGACGTCGTGGTGCGGGCGGCGGGCGCCGAGGGGCGGACGCCCCCGCGTGCCCGGTCCGCCGCCCCGCCCGCGCCGGAACGACGTCGCCCCCGCCGCACGCGAACGTCGAGGAGACCTCGTGGAACACACCGAGGCCGCGGCCGGTCTGGCGCAGCTCCTGCGCACCGGCCCGTTCCACCTGGCGCTCCGCGCGGCGCTCACGGCGCGGGGGCTGCCGCTGCAGCGGGTCCGGCACCACCTGGCGCACCGCGGCATCACGGTCGGGGTGACGAGCCTGTGCTACTGGCAGCAGGGCGCGCGGCGGCCCCAGCGGCCCGAGTCGCTGAGGGCGGTGCGGGCGCTGGAGGAGCTGCTGGGGCTGCCCCGGGAGTCCCTGATCCGCCTGCTCGACGGCGCACCGGACGGCCGGGCGGGCGGCGTACGGGGCGGCGCGGCGCGGCCGGCGGCCCGGGCGCACCGGCCGCCGGCGGGGGCGCCGGGGGTGGTGGAGCGGCTCGTCGCGGACCTGGGGCTGCCCGCGGACGGCGGACTGCACACGGTGGGGCACCACGAGCGGGTGCGGATCGGCGCGGAGCGGGAGCTGCTGGGGCGGGACTCCCTGCACGTGGTGCGGGCGCACCGCGACGGCGTGGACCGCCATGTGGCGGTCCACCGCGGGGACCCGGGGTGCGCGCCGGAGCGGGTGGTGGCGCGGGCGGGCGACAACTGCCGTGTCGGGCGGGTGCGGTGGCACCGGGCGGCCGGGGTGGTCGTCGCGGAGCTGCTGTTCGACGCGCCGCTGCGGGCGGGCGACACGTATGTGTTCGGGTACGGCTTCGAGGACGGTACGGGCGGGCCGAGCACCGAGTACGTGCGCGGGTTCCGCTTCGCGGGCGGGCAGTACGTCCTCCAGGTGGGGTTCCACGAGGAGGCGCTTCCGGTGCGGTGCCGGCGGTTCGCGCGGGCGTCGGCGGGGGCGCCGCGCGGGACGCGGGAGGACCTGGTGCCGAGCGGCCGGCACCGCACGGTGCACTTCGTGGAGCCGGGGGTGCGCCCGGGGCTCCTGGGGATCGGCTGGGACTGGGAGTAGGCCGGCGCCGAAGCGGTCAGTCCTGCGGGCCGGCGATGAGCCGGCCGTCCCGGACGGTGACGGGCACCTCGGGCAGCGGGACGGTCGCGGGGCCCTTGAGGGCCTTGCCCGTGGTGACGTCGAAGCGGCTGCCGTGGCAGGGGCAGTTGCCCTCGCCCTCCTCGATCCGGTCGAGGAGGCAGCCCGCGTGGGTGCACTGGGCGCTGAACACCCGGTACTCGCCCCGGGCCGGGCAGTGCACGAGGAGGCGCTGCTCGCGGTAGAGCCGGGCGCCGCCGACGGGCACCTCGGCTGCCGCGCCGAGGTCGACGGGCGCGGTCGGGGTGGGCGTGCGGGCATGGCCCAGCTTGGACTGGGTGGAGCAGGCGGCGGCCCCCAGCCCGGCGGCGCCGGCGAGGGCGGCCCCCTTCAGCACGGTACGGCGGGCGGCGGACTGGCCGGACATGGGCACTCCAGGTCGTGCGGGGGTGAGGACACGTCGGTACGACGGGTACGGACCCGACGATACCGACGCGGACCGCCGTCCCCGGGGCCGGGTTCCGCCCGGTCCGGCGCCGTGCCGGGCGGCTCGCCGGCGGCAGGTCCGTACAACGTGGACACACGCGAACGGGCCCCGTCCCTCGGGCGGCGCCGGAAGCACCCCCGCCCGGGCGGAACCGGGGACCCCGGTTCCGCCCGGGCGAGGGTGCGGAGCCCGGCCGGAGGACGGCCGGGGCGGGCTCAGCGGGCGGTGGCCGGGGCGGTCCTGCGCGCGGGCCGTCCCGCCTTCGCCTTCGCCGGTGCGGCGTCGCTGATCCGGCTCGGGTCCAGGATGTCGCGGAGGAACTTGCCGGTGTGGCTCGCGGGCACGCCCGCGACCGCCTCCGGCGTGCCCTCCGCGACGACGAGGCCACCGCCGCTGCCGCCCTCGGGGCCCATGTCGACCAGCCAGTCCGCCGTCTTGATCACGTCGAGGTTGTGCTCGATCACGATCACCGTGTTGCCCTTGTCGACCAGGTCCGACAGGACCTTGATCAGCTTCGCGATGTCCTCGAAGTGCAGACCGGTCGTCGGCTCGTCGAGGACGTAGACCGTGCGGCCGGTGGATCGCTTCTGGAGCTCGCCGGCGAGCTTGACGCGCTGCGCCTCGCCGCCCGACAGGGTCGGCGCGGACTGCCCGAGCCGCACGTACCCCAGCCCGACCTCGTTGAGGGTCCTGAGGTGGCGGGAGATCGTGGGGACGGCCTCGAAGAAGTCCAGCGCCTCCTCGATGGGCATGTCCAGCACCTCGGCGATGGACTTGCCCTTGTAGTGGACGTCCAGGGTCTCCCGGTTGTAGCGCGCCCCGTGGCAGACCTCGCAGGGCACGTACACGTCCGGGAGGAAGTTCATCTCGATCTTGATGGTGCCGTCGCCGGAGCAGTTCTCGCAGCGGCCGCCCTTGACGTTGAAGGAGAACCGGCCGGGCAGGTAACCGCGGACCTTGGCCTCCGTCGTCTCGGCGAACAGCCTGCGGATGTGGTCGAAGACCCCGGTGTACGTGGCCGGGTTGGACCGCGGGGTGCGGCCGATCGGCGACTGGTCGACGTGCACGACCTTGTCGACGAGGTCGTCGCCGTCCACGCGGGTGTGCCGTCCGGGCACGGACCGGGCGCCGTTCAGCTCGCGCGCCAGGTGGGTGTAGAGGATGTCGTTGACCAGCGTCGACTTGCCGGAGCCGGAGACGCCGGTGACCGCCGTGAGCACGCCCAGCGGGAACGACACGTCGATGTCGCGGAGGTTGTTCTCCCGGGCGCCGTGCACGGTCAGCCGCCGGGCGGGGTCGACGGGGCGGCGGGCGTCCGGGACGGGGATCGCCTTCCTGCCGGACAGGTACTGCCCGGTCACCGACTCCTCGTTGTCGAGGAGCTGCTTGAGCGGCCCGGAGTGGACGACCTTCCCGCCGTGCTCGCCGGCGCCGGGGCCGATGTCCACGACCCAGTCGGCGACCTTGATGGTGTCCTCGTCGTGCTCGACGACGATGAGGGTGTTGCCCATGTCGCGGAGCCGGACGAGGGTCTCGATCAGGCGGTGGTTGTCGCGCTGGTGGAGGCCGATGGACGGCTCGTCGAGCACGTACAGCACGCCCACCAGGCCGGAGCCGATCTGGGTGGCGAGCCGGATGCGCTGGGCCTCCCCGCCGGAGAGCGTGCCGGCCGCGCGGTTGAGCGACAGGTAGTCGAGGCCCACGTCGACCAGGAACCTCAGCCGCTCGTTGACCTCCTTCAGCACCCGCTCGGCGATCTTCTTGTCGCGGGCGCCGAGCGTGAGCCGGCCCAGGAAGTCGGCGCACTCGCTGATGGACATGGCGGAGACGTCCGCGATGGACTTGTCCATGATCGTCACGGCGAGGACGATCGGCTTCAGACGCGTCCCCTCGCAGGTGGGACAGGGCACCTCGCGCATGTAGCCCTCGAAGCGCTCGCGGCTGGAGTCGCTCTCGGCCTCGCTGTGGCGGCGCTTGACGAAGGGCAGGACGCCCTCGAAGGCGGTGGTGTAGGCCCGCTCCCTGCCGTACCGGTTGCGGTAGCGCACCTCGACCTGGGTCTTGTGGCCGTGCAGCAGGGCTTTCTTGGCGCGCTGGGGCAGGCCGGCCCACGGGATGTCGGTGCGGAAGCCGAGCGCCTGGGCGAGCGCGTCGACCAGCCGGCCGAAGTACTCCTTGGTGTGGCCGTGCGACCAGGGGTGGATGGCGCCCTCGTCGAGGGAGCGCTCCTCGTCGGGGACGACCAGCTCCGGGTCGACCTCCATGCGCGTGCCGATGCCGGTGCACTCGGGGCAGGCGCCGAAGGGCGAGTTGAAGGAGAAGGAGCGGGGCTCCAGTTCCTCGAAGGACAGGTCGTCGTACGGACAGTACAGGTGCTCCGAGTACATCCGCTCGCGTTCGGGGTCGTCCTCGGGCAGGTCGACGAAGTCGAGCACCACCATGCCGCCGGAGAGGCCGAGCGCGGTCTCCACGGAGTCGGTGAGCCGCCGCTTGGCGCTCTCCTTGACCGTCAGGCGGTCGACGACCACCTCGATCGTGTGCTTCTCCTGCTTCTTCAGCTGCGGCGGGTCGGTCAGCGGCACCGTCCGCCCGTCCACCCGGGCACGGCTGAAGCCCTTGGTCTGGAGGTCGGCGAAGAGGTCGACGAACTCGCCCTTGCGCTCGCGCACCAGCGGGGACAGGACCTGGAAGCGGCTGCCCTCGGGCAGCTCCAGCACCTTGTCGACGATCGCCTGCGGCGACTGCCGGGAGATCGGCCGGCGGCACTCGGGGCAGTGCGGCTTGCCGATGCGGGCGAAGAGGAGCCGGAGGTAGTCGTAGACCTCGGTGATCGTCCCGACCGTGGAGCGCGGGTTGCGCGAGGTGGACTTCTGGTCGATGGAGACCGCCGGGGAGAGCCCCTCGATGAAGTCGACGTCCGGCTTGTCCATCTGGCCCAGGAACTGCCGGGCGTACGAGGAGAGCGACTCGACGTAGCGGCGCTGGCCCTCGGCGAAGATCGTGTCGAACGCGAGGGACGACTTGCCCGACCCGGAGAGCCCGGTGAAGACGATGAGGGAGTCGCGTGGCAGGTCGAGCGAGACGTTCTTCAGGTTGTGCTCGCGCGCGCCACGGACGATGAGACGGTCGGCCACGCCGGGTCCGCACCTTTCTTGAGAGAAGCGGGGGATACAGCCCCCGTCTCCGACCCGCCCCAGCCTAAGGGGGCCCGCCAGAGGGATGACTGCCTGACTTCCAAGAATGCCTCCGTCGAGCCTATAGCACGTGCATTCGATTTCGGTCCATACTCCCTCACCTTCACCTGAACGAGTGGCGGCGCTACTGTCGGCCCCATGATCGATCACGTTCACGACCTGACCTCCGTACGCGAGGCGACCGACCGGCTGCTCTCCGCCGCCTCCGCGCTCGACGACGCCGCGGTCGCCGAGCCCTCCCGGCTCCCCGGCTGGACCCGCGGGCACGTCCTGGCCCACCTCGCCCGCAACGCGGACGCCCTGGTGAACGCCCTGCGCGGGCTGCCCATGTACACCAGCGCCGAGGCCCGCGAGGCGGACATCGAGCACGGCGCCGCACGTCCGCTCGCCGCCCACCTCGACGACCTGCGGGCCAGCGCCGACCGCTTCCGGGCCGAGGGCGACACGCCGGCCGACTGGGGCCGCACCGTGGAGCTCCGCAACGGAGTGACCGACCAGGCCGCCCGCATCCCCTTCCGCCGCCTCGTCGAGGTGGAGCTCCACCACGTCGACCTGAACGTCGGCTACGAGCTGGAGGACCTGCCCGGGGAGTTCGTCCAGCGGGAGATCGACTTCCTGACGGAACGGTTCGCCGGTCACCGGGACGTCCCCGCGACCACGGTCGCCGCCGAGGACGGCCGGACGTGGACGACCGGCGGCGGCGCGGCCGGCGGCCCGGTCACCGTGCGGGGCTCCGCGGCCGACCTGCTCGGCTGGCTCGCGGGCCGCCGCGACGGCTCCGCGCTGGAGGCCTCCGGAGGCGCCCTGCCCGCGCTGCCCCCGCTATAGGCTGGTCCCATGACGTACAGCGGAGCGGTGAAGGTCGGCGGACCCGCGGACGTGCACGAACTGACGGACCTGATCATCTCGAAGGTCGCCGTCGGGCCGATGGACAACAACGCGTACCTGCTGCGCTGCCGGGCCACCGGCGAGCAGCTGCTGATCGACGCGGCGAACGAGCCGCGGACCCTGCTCCGACTGATCGGTGACGACGGCATCACGGCCGTCGTCACCACCCACCGCCACCACGACCACTGGTACGCGCTGCGCGAGGTGGTGGCGGCCACCGGGGCCCGCACCCACGCGGGGCGGTACGACGCCGAGGGGATCGACGTGCCGACGGACGTCCTCGTCGAGGACGGCGACACGATCCGGGTGGGCCGGGTCGAGCTGACGGCGCGCCGCATGACCGGGCACACGCCCGGCTCGATCGTGCTGGCCTACGACGACCCCCACGGCCACCCGCACGTCTTCACCGGCGACTGCCTCTTCCCCGGCGGCGTCGGGAACACCCACAAGGACCCGGAGGCGTTCGCGAGCCTCCTGCACGACGTGCAGACCAAGCTGTTCGACGTGCTGCCGGACGAGACGTGGATCTATCCGGGGCACGGCCGGGACACCACGCTGGGCGAGGAGCGCCCGCAGATCCCGGAGTGGCGCGCACGGGGCTGGTGACCGCGCCCGGCACCCGTCTGCGGGTGTCCGCCGCGCCCCTCCCGCGGGCCGCGCGGCCCGGCCNGGNCCGTACACGGCCCGCCCCCCGGTCTCACACCCGCGCGGTCCGGCGGAGCGGCCGACGCGCCGGCTCGGAGGTCCCCGCCGGCGGAGGCGCCNNCNGGGGGAGGACCCGGCCGGCGCGCTGCCCGCGGCCGGTGGCGTCAGGCCTTCGAGGACCCGCTTCCCTCCTCGGCGGCCTGCCGGCGGGAGGCGACGAGGCTGGTGATCGTGGTGATGACGAGGACGCCGCAGATGACGGCCAGCGAGAACGGGATGGAAATCTCGGGGACGTGCACCCCCGACTCGTGCAGGGCGTGCAGCACGAGCTTCACGCCGATGAAGCCGAGGATGACCGACAGGCCGTAGCTGAGGTGGACCAGCTTCTCCAGCAGGCCGCCGATGAGGAAGTACAGCTGCCGCAGGCCCATCAGGGCGAAGGCGTTGGCGGTGAACACGATGTACGGGTCCTGGGTCAGGCCGAAGATCGCGGGGATCGAGTCCAGCGCGAACAGCACGTCCGTGGTGCCGATGGCGAGCATGACCACCATCAGCGGCGTCATCACCCGCTTGCCGTGCACCCGGAGGAACAGCTTGGTGCCGTGGTAGCGGTCGGCGACGCCGAAGCGCTGCTCGACCGCCCGGAGGAGGCGGTTCTCCTCGTACTCCTCGTCGAGCTCGTCGGACGAGGCCTCCTTGATCAGCTTCCAGGCCGTGTAGATCAGGAACGCGCCGAAGATGTAGAAGACCCACGAGAAGCTCGCGATGATCGCGGCGCCCGCGGCGATGAACACCGCCCGCAGGACGAGCGCGATGAGCACTCCGACCAGCAGCACCCGCTGCTGGAGGTGGGACGGCACGGCGAACTTCGCCATGATCAGGACGAAGACGAAGAGGTTGTCGACGCTCAGCGACTTCTCCGTGATGAAACCGGCGAAGAACTCCCCGGAGGCCCTGCCGTCGCCGAAGACGTACAGGCCCAGGCCGAACAGAACGGCCAGGGCGATCCAGACCCCCGTCCAGATCCCGGCCTCCTTGACCGACACGTCATGGGGCTTGCGCCCGATGAGGAAGTCGATCCCGATCAGGGTGACGAGACCGAGAACGGTCACCACCCACAAGGTCGTCGAAACGTCCACTGTGCCTCCGGCATCGTACGGCTACTGACCAGCGTCGCCGCTGCCGGAGGTCTCCTCCACCCGGGCGCCGCCCTGGACCGGACGGCGCGGGGCCGGCGCCCCGGGACCGGACCTCTGTCCGGCCGGTCCGTACTGACGGGCACGCCGCTGTGTGGGAGTACTCCCCTCCGCGTAAAGGAATCGTACGCCAAGAACCAAGGGAAGGTAAAGAAGCCGGTCGGGGGGCTCCGGCCGGCGGGGCCCCTCACCGGGCCGGTCAGTGGCTCCGGGCGCGGCGGGCCTCCGCGACGCTCGCGAGGACCCGGTGCAGCACCTCGCTCCCCTGCGGTACCCGCGGCGGCTCGTACGTCCAGGCGTGCCCCACCCACGGGTCCGCGATGTGGTCGTCCGGCACCGGGGTGAGCCGCAGCAGCGAACGCCACAGCGGGTCCAGCACCGGTCCGTACGCGCCGGCGTCCTCGCGGTCGGCGACCATCATCAGGTGCACGCCCACGGCCGGGCCCTCGTCGGCGAGGTACCGCAGCCGGGTGACGGCCCGGTCGTCGAAGCCGTGCGGGAAGTCGTTGACGACGAGCAGTTGCCCGGCCGTGTCCAGGTCCGGCGGGAGGGCGTCCGTGCCGGCGCCGCCGTGGAGGGCCATCTGCACCAGGTCCACGCGCCGGGTGAGCCGCTCCAGGACCGCCGCCACTCCCCCGGCCCCCGTCGCGGGGGGCTCGGCCAGCACGCCCGCGGCCGTGAGGGGGGCGAGCGCGGCGGCGCCCGAACCGGCCGGGTCGATCACGTGGACGGCGAGCTCGCCCGGCGGGTGGACGGCGAGGAGGCGCGCGGTGTGCGCGACGGCCGTGTCGAGGGCGAGGCGGCGCAGCCGGTCCTCGTCCACGAGCAGAGCCTGCTCGGAGCCGCGCCGGCCGCTGTCCACCCACAGGCCGCGCGCCAGGGGCAGTCCGACCAGCATCGGGATGCGCAGCTCGGGGCGCTCCCGCAGGTGGAGGTCGCCCAGGCGCAGCGCCATGGGGGCCGTCTCCGGGACGCGGTAGGCGTGCCACACCGGATGGTCCCAGCGGGCGAAGGCGGGCGGCAGCGCGGGCTCGACGACCTCGGACTCCGCGGTGAGCTGGGCGAGGTCCCGGTCGAGTGCCTCCTGCGCCCGGTCGGTGAGCTCCCGGCACCTGGCACGGGCCTCGGCGCGGGCGGTGTCGCCCGCGGTGCCGAGGCGGCTGCGCGGGTCGGACAGGACGGCGTCCAGCTCCTGCTGCATCCGCGACTCGGCGAACTCGACGGCGCCGCGGTAGGCGGCGGTGGTCCGGGCCAGGTCCTCGAACATGCCCCAGACCTGGTTGTGGAGGCGCTCCTCCATGGACCGCCCGGCCGCGTCGCCGGCGAACGGGGCCGGGCGGTCCATGGAGGNGCGCC
>NZ_CP095474.1:1459310-1465385 GCF_023614315.1 Streptomyces sudanensis
GNCCAGNNGNCGCTGGTGTAGTCGACCCGGCCGCCGGGCGCGGCCGCCGGTGCGGTCGGCGGCCGGGGCGCGGAGGGCGCCGGCGGGTCCTGGGGGGCCGGCGGGACCGTACGGCGGTCCCCGTCGCCCCCCGCGGCGCCGGGCGCCGAAGCGGCGGCCGGACGGTCGGCGTCGCGCGCCACGGCGTCCTGGACGGCCGCGGCGAGTCCGGCGGCGCCAGGCACGCCCAGGTCCTCGAAGAGCTCGGCGAGGCCGCCCGCGTACCCCTGGCCGACGGCGCGGACCTTCCAGGCGCCCTGCCTGCGGTACAGCTCCAGGGCGACGACGGCGGACTCGGTGTCCAGGCCGGTGAGGGTGTACGCGGCGACCCGGGCGCCGGAGGAGTCGGCGACCACGACGACGGGGGCGGCGACGGCGCCGAAGCGGCCGGGGCCGCCCGGACCGGCGGGCAGGGCCAGCAAAACGGCGACGCGGTGCGCGTCGGGCGCCACGGCCTCCGGGTCCACGGTGAGCCGGTGCTCGGCGGCCGCCCGGCGCGGCACCTCGACGCCGGGCAGGGACGGGGCGCCGGGGTGGGCCACCCGCCCGGCCCCGGTGGCGGTGCCGGAGGCGTCGAGGAGTACGGCCCCCACCGCCACCGGGGCCGCGGACGACACCCGGATCTCGAGTCGGGCGTCGGGCAGCGGGTGGTTCTGCCCCCGGACCAGCTCGGCCGTCATCGTCGTCGTCCCCTCGGTGGTTGCGGCTGGGTGGTGTGTCCCGGAGCGCTTCGGCGGCGCACCGCAGCTCCCGGCGGCCGGGCCGCCGGGAGCTGCGGTGCGTGCGCCGGGTACGGCTACAGGTGCGGCAGGATCGCCGGCATCAGGTCCTGGAACGTCCGGCCGTCGGAGGGCGCGCCGATGGCCGTCATGGTCCAGCCCCCGCCGCTGCGGTGCACCTTCGCCATGATCTGCGCGGTGTACTGGCCGCCGCCGTCCAGGGTGTAGCGGGCGAGCTCCTGGCCGTTCGTCTCGTCGACCAGGCGGCAGAACGCGTTCTGCACCTCCTGGAACGTCTGGCCGGTGAAGGAGTTGACGGTGAAGACGATCTGGTCGATGTGGACCGGGACCCGCTGGAGGTCCACGAGGACCGCCTCGTCGTCACCGCCCTGGCCCGCGCCGCCCACCAGGTTGTCGCCGCTGTGGCGGACGGAGCCGTCGTCGCTCACCAGGTGGCGGAAGAACACGACGTCCACGGGCTGCTTGCCGGCGAACAGCACCGCCGACGCGTCGAGGTCGATCTCCCGGGTGCGCGAGCCGAACAGACCGCGGCGCGGAGCCGCCTGCCAGCCGAGCCCCATCCGCACCGCGGACAGGGCCCCCCCGTCGCTCTTCTGCAGGCTGATGGCCTGGCCCTTGGTCAAGTTGACCGACACGCGCTGTCCCCTCTCTTCGGCGTTCCCCGCGATCGCCCTGTACGGGGTGCGGTTGGGAGCACCCTATGCGGGGGTGCGGCGCCGGCACGGCGGCAGGTCCCCCTTTGTGTCGGTGTTGCAACACAGCGGGCGCCGCGCCGGAGGCCGCACCGGCGGGGGCGGGCCCCGGCGGTCCGGGGCTCCCCGTCAGGCGATGCCGGCCTCCTTCATCTGGCGCAGCTCCTTCTTCAGTTCGCCCACCTCGTCGCGGAGCCGGGCGGCCACCTCGAACTGGAGGTCCGCGGCGGCGGCCTGCATCCGCTCCGTCATCTCCTCGATGATCCGGGCCAGTTCGGCGGCGGGGCGGTCGCCGGTGACGGCGCCCGCGCGGGCCGCCCTGCCCCGGGGGCCCTTGGCGCCGTCCCCGGCGGCCTTCCCCAGCGACGGGACGGGGGCCTTGGCGCCCTTGCCGTCCTTCGCCTGGCGGTAGCCCGTGCCGAGCAGTTGCTCGGTGTCGACCTCCTCGCGTGCGATGGTGGCGACGATGTCGTTGATCTTCTTGCGGAGCGGCTGCGGGTCGATGCCGTGGGCCTGGTTGTACGCGACCTGCTTCTCGCGGCGGCGGTTGGTCTCGTCGATGGCCTGCGCCATCGCCGGGGTGACCGTGTCCGCGTACATGTGGACCTGGCCCGAGACGTTGCGCGCGGCGCGGCCGATGGTCTGGATGAGGGACGTCCCGGAGCGCAGGAAGCCCTGCTTGTCGGCGTCGAGGATGGCGACGAGGGACACCTCGGGCAGGTCGAGGCCCTCCCGGAGGAGGTTGATGCCGACCAGGACGTCGTACTCGCCGGCGCGCAGCTCGCGCAGCAGCTCGATCCGGCGCAGCGTGTCGACGTCGCTGTGGAGGTAGCGGACCTGGATGCCCAGCTCCAGGAAGTAGTCGGTGAGGTCCTCGGCCATCTTCTTGGTGAGCGTGGTGACCAGGACGCGCTCGTCGCGCTCGGTGCGGACGCGGATCTCGTGGACGAGGTCGTCGATCTGGCCCTCGGTGGGCTTGACGACGATCTCCGGGTCGACCAGGCCCGTGGGGCGGATGATCTGCTCGACGAACCCGTCGGAGCGGGACAGCTCGTACGGTCCGGGCGTGGCCGACAGGTAGACGGTCTGGCCGATGCGCTCCTGGAACTCCTCCCACTTCAGCGGCCGGTTGTCCAGCGCGGACGGCAGCCGGAAACCGTGGTCGACGAGGGTCCGCTTGCGGGAGGCGTCGCCCTCGTACATCGCGCCGATCTGCGGGACGGTGACGTGGGACTCGTCGATGACCAGCAGGAAGTCCTCGGGGAAGTAGTCCAGGAGGGTGTTGGGCGGGGAGCCGGGCTCGCGCTGGTCGAAGTGCATCGAGTAGTTCTCGATGCCGGAGCAGGAGCCGATCTGGCGCATCATCTCGATGTCGTACGTGGTGCGCATGCGCAGCCGCTGCGCCTCCAGCAGCTTGCCCTGCCGTTCCAGTTCGGCGAGGCGCCCCTCCAGTTCTCGCTCGATGCCGTCGACGGCCCGCTGCATCCGCTCGGGACCCGCGACGTAGTGGCTGGCGGGGAAGACGTGGAGCTGCCGGTCGTCGCTGACGACCTCGCCGGTGAGCGGGTGCAGCGTGGACAGGGCCTCGATCTCGTCGCCGAACATCTCGATGCGGACGGCGAGCTCCTCGTACACGGGGAAGATCTCGATCGTGTCGCCGCGCACCCGGAACGTGCCGCGCGTGAACGCCAGGTCGTTGCGCGTGTACTGGATGTCGACGAAGCGGCGCAGCAGCTCGTCCCGGTCGACCTCGTCGCCGACCTTGAGGGAGACCATCCGGTCGACGTACTCCTGGGGCGTGCCCAGGCCGTAGATGCAGGAGACGGAGGCGACGACGACCACGTCCCGCCGGGTGAGCAGGGAGTTCGTCGCGGAGTGGCGCAGCCGCTCCACCTCCTCGTTGATCGAGGAGTCCTTCTCGATGTAGGTGTCCGACTGCGGGACGTACGCCTCGGGCTGGTAGTAGTCGTAGTACGAGACGAAGTACTCGACGGCGTTGTTCGGCAGCAGTTCGCGGAACTCGTTCGCCAGCTGCGCGGCCAGCGTCTTGTTCGGCGCCATGACGAGGGTGGGCCGCTGGAGCCGCTCGATCATCCAGGCCGTGGTCGCCGACTTGCCGGTGCCGGTCGCACCGAGCAGGACGACGTCCTTCTCGCCTGCGCGGATGCGCCGTTCGAGGTCGGCGATGGCGGTGGGCTGGTCGCCGCTGGGCTGGTAGGGGCTGACGACCTCGAAGGGCGCCACCGAGCGTTCGATCTGGGTTACGGGCCGCATGAGTCCACCGTACGACTCCGCAGTGACAGCCGGTCGCCCCGCGGCCGGTCCCCGGCTCAACCCCCGGCGCCGCGGCGGCGGGGTGCGGCGCCGGGCGGGTCGCCGCCGGTCCGGGCCGGACCGAGCAGCGCGGCGGCCCCCGCGAGGAGCAGGAACACGGCCGGTCCCAGGAGGAGCGGGGCGAGCGACGCCGGCGGAGTGCCGCTCCCGGCCGCTCCGGGTACGCCGTCCGCGGGTCCGGGAGCGCCCGCCGTGCCCGGCGCGCCGGCCGGGGCGTGCGCCGCGGCGGCGCCGTCGTGGTGGACGTGGACGCTGACGGCGGCCGTGCCCGTGTAGTGCATGCCGACGACCGCGAGGCCCAGGACGAGGCCCGCCCCGGCGTTCGCCGCGAACCCGCGGACGCCGGCGGCGGCCCACAGCGCCGCGGTGGCCGCCACCACGGCGATCACCGCGGAGAGGACGACGGCGGGGGTGTGGTACTCGACGCGGCCGGGGAGGCGGGCGCCGGCCATGCCCAGGTAGTGCGTGGTGGCGATGCCGAGGCCGGTGATGGCCCCGCCGGTGACCAGGGTCATCGCGGTCCGGCCGCGCAGCCCCACCAGGAAGGTGCCGGCGCCCGCCATGAGGACCGCGACGGCGAGGCCGGCGAGGACGGCCGGACGGTCGTGGTGGACGGGCGCCCCCTCGGCGCGGAAACCCGTCATCGCGAGGAAGTGCGCGCCCCAGGTGCCGGTGCCGACGGACGCCGCGGCGAGGGCGAGCCAGCCGGGGCGGGGAGCGCCGGGGGTGCGCAGGGACCTGGTCGTGCAGTGCAGGCCGAGCGCCCCGCCCAGGCAGGCGGCGAGGCAGGCCGCCAGGGGGGCGGCCAGCCCGTCGCCGAACGCGTCGACCGTGCCCCGCATACCCGTACGCCCCGCTCCTCGCCGTCCCGCCGCGAACCCGACCGTGGAGGGTAGCCCACCGCCGGTGCGCCCGCTCGGCCGGGCGGCCGCCCCTCGCGGCGGTGTCGGCGGTGTCACGTACCGTGGGGACGTGGACGACGGGGTGCGGGGCACGGGGCGGACCGTGGAGTGGGCGGTGGTGGACAGCGGCGTCGGGCCGCTGCTGCTGGCGGCCACCGCGGACGGGCTGGTCGGGGTGGTCTTCCACGCGGGCCCGGAGGTGCGGCGGGAGGCGCCGGCCCGGTTCGCGGCGCGGCTCGCGGCGGAGCCGGTGGAGACGGCGACCGGGCGCCTCGCCGGGCCGGTGCGGATGCTGGAGGCGTACTTCGCGGGCCGGCTCCGGGAGTTCCGGCTGCCCCTGGACTGGTCGCTGACCGGCGGGTTCAACCGGCAGGTGCTGCGCGAGCTGGCGTCCGGCGTCCCCTACGGGACGCTCGTCGGGTACGGGGAGCTGGCCGCCCGGGTGGGCCGGCCCCACGCCGCGCAGGCCGTGGGGGCGGCGATGGGCGCCAATCCGCTGCCGGTCGTCGTGCCCTGCCACCGCGTGGTGGAGGCGGGCGGCGGGCTCGGCGGGTTCGGCGGCGGGGCGGAGACGAAGCGGCGGCTGCTGACGCTGGAGGGGGTGCTCCCGGAGCCGCTGTNCTGACGGCCGTTCCGGCGGGCGGCGNGGNGGTCAGGGCAGGCCGGTCCAGGCCGGGCGGCGCGGGTCGTCGGCGCGTACGACCACGTCGGCGGCGTCCGCCGGGGCGACCTCCTCCTCGTACCGGTCGAAGGCCGGCAGCGTCCAGCGTTCGGGGGTGCGGCGGGCCAGCGCGGCCCGCGACAGCCGCAGGTGCACGGTCAGGTCGAACGGGAACCACTGCCCGAGCAGGAAGGGCCCGTGCAGCAGCAGGACGCCGCCGGGCGCGAGTTCCCGGTGGGGGCTGCGTGTGGCGCGGTCGACGGCCGGGTCCCACAGGTCGGGCAGGACGCGGCCGTCGCCGCCCGGTTCCAGCGGCCCGAACACCTCCCGCCACAGCGCGCCGGTGTCGAACCAGCCGCCGTAGTACGTGTCGGGGTCCTCCCTGCCGTACTCGAACCGCAGCGACGCCGGACGCAGGAACCCGGACGTGGCGATCGGCAGGACGTCCCGCCCCCGCAGGCGCAGCGCCTGCGCCACCGCCTCCGCCAGCTCTCCGGGCCGGGCGGCGGGGGCGCCGTCGACGGCGGCCTTCAGCCAGCGGCTCCCGTCGGCGGGAGCCAGGCCGGCCAGGTGCCCGGCGAGCGCGTCGGCGAGCCGCTCCCAGGTGATCGGTTCCAGTCGCACTCCCCCATCCTGCCAAGGGGCGGCGGTGCCGCGGCCGGGCGGCCCCGGCCGCGGCACCGCCGCCCGGAACGCCGCGCCCGGAG
>NZ_CP095474.1:1465444-1465611 GCF_023614315.1 Streptomyces sudanensis
GCGCCGGGGCCGCCGGGGCCGCCGGGGCCGGGACGCTCCGGGCCGCTCCGGAGGCGTGGCACCCGCTCTCGGGACCCGGCCGGACCCCGGCACGCGACGCGGCGGACGCGCGGGCCCGCCCGGCGGCCGGACGCGCCGGGCGGAGGGCCCGGTCACGGCCGCGGGGC
>NZ_CP095474.1:1465616-1473672 GCF_023614315.1 Streptomyces sudanensis
GGGTGCCGGGGCGGTGCCGCNCCCCCCGTGCGGCCCACCGGCGAACGGGGTGCCGCGCCGCTCCCGGCGCGCGTCCGGACGGGTGCCGCCGGGGGCGCGGCGGTGCCCCGGCGGTGGCGGCATACCCCCGAGGGGTCAGGCGCGCGCGGCCGCCGAGCGGGAGCGGCGGTAGAGCAGCGCCCCGGCGAGGACCAGGCCGGCCGCGGGCAGGCCCATGCCGGCGAGGTCGCCGGCGCCGGTGGCGGCGAGGGACGGGGCCTGGGCCGGGGCCTCCTCCACGGGCGCCGGCGCGGCCGGCTCGTCGCTCGTGGGCGGCGTGGCCGGCTTCGGCGGCGCGACGTCCTGCGCGGAGGGCTCGTCGGAGTCGTCGAAGGCCGGTTCCTCGACGGCGACGATGCTGACCGCGTCGCCGACGACCTTCACCGGGAGGTCCGCCGGCAGCGGGACGCCGCCGTCGGAGGTCGCGCCGGACGAGCCGATCACGGCGGCCAGCGCCGTCGCACCGCCCTGCCCGACGTGGCGCTCGGCCCCGCGGAGGGTGGTGGTGGCGGTTCCTTCCCCGTGCGAAGCGTGCTTCTCGTCCTCGCCCTCGCAGATGCCGCCGGCCGCGGGGCCGAGCAGGCCCTCGGCGTCCACGGTGCCGCCGCAGACACCGGCCGGGCCGTCCGCCGACGACAG
The DNA here is from genome assembly GCF_023614315.1 of Streptomyces sudanensis. Lineage (NCBI taxonomy): Bacteria > Bacillati > Actinomycetota > Actinomycetes > Kitasatosporales > Streptomycetaceae > Streptomyces > Streptomyces sudanensis. The sequence goes on from NZ_CP095474.1 coordinate 1,466,295, forward strand.
CGCCTCGTCACCGGCGACCGTGCCGACCGAGTCGAACGCCGCGGCGAACGGGTCGGTGTCGGCCTGTGCCGAACCGGCGGCCAGCGCGAGCGCGCCGCTCGTGATCATCAGAGCGACCAGACCATTGCGGCGAATGTGCCTCATGGCTTCCTGCCTTCCGGAGATGTTCGCGGGCACTCGCCCGCACTCCGGTTAACGCGCCGATCCGGGGCGGGTTATGACGTATCCCGCAATCACCCCATCGGGGGCGTTTCAATCGTTCTCTCAGATCATCCTCATGTCGGTCATCCGGCCCGGCGGCACGCCCGCCCGCGGCGTGCCGCCGCCGACCTGCCGGCCGCCTCCTGCAGTGTGTCCCGGTATCGGGCCCCGGCGGCGGGTCGGGGAGCGGTCCGCGGGTACCCGCCGGTCGGGAGGCGACGATCATGCGCAGTGGAGACGAACCGGTCACCGCGCGCAGTCCGCTCCGGCTGCGGCTCGGACTGGGCGTGTGGGGCCTGCTGTGGGCCCTCGGCGGCACCGTCGCGTTCGCGCTGGCGGGACGGACGGGCTGGGCGGTCGCCTGCGGGGTGCTGCTGCTGGTGGTGGTGGGCGATGTCGCGGTGGTCCTGCGCCACCTGCGGCAGGGCGCCCACTACCAGCCCGGTCCGGACGTCCCCCCGTACGAGCCGCCCCGCCGGAGCGGCGGGCCGTAGGGGGCGGCGGGCCGGGTCAGTCGGCGGCGTCGAAGCGCGCCGCCTCCACGTACTCGGGCTTCGGGTCGAGCGCGGCGGCGAGCCGGAAGTGCCGCCTGGCGTGCTGCGGACGGCCCGCGCGCTGCAGGGTGCGGGCCAGCCCGAAGTGGGCGAAGGCGTTGTCCGGCTCCCGCTCCAGGACCAGCTCGAACTCGAGCTCGGCGGGACGCAGCTGGGCCGCCGCGAAGAAGGCGCGGGCGCGCAGGAGGCGTGCGGCGGTGTTCTCGGGGTGGGCCGCGATCACCGAGTCGAGCAGTTTGACGGCGCCGCGCGGGTCCCGGGCGGCGAGCAGTCGCTCGGCCGCGCGGTAGTCGATGACGTGGGTTTCCGGACTGCTGTCGGGCACGGTCGGATCCTTCCCCTCGCTGGGCCCCTTCAACGTCCCGGGCTCCCGCCCTATTCCGGCGCGGCGCGGGCCGCGCGGGCCGCCAGTTCCTCCCACACCGCCCGCACCCGGGGCTCCAGTGCCGTGAGGGGGCCGTCGTTGTCGATGACGTGGTCGGCGACGGCGCGCCGCTCCTCGGAGGTGGCCTGGGCGGCCATCCGGGCGCGGGCCTCGGACTCGGTCATCCCGCGGTGCCGTACGAGGCGCTCCAGGCGGGTCTCGACGGAGGCGTCGACGACCACGACCACGTCGTAGAGGGGGGTGAGCCCGTTCTCGACGAGCAGGGGCACGTCGTGGACGACGACGGCGCCGGGCGGGGCCGCGGCCTGGAGTTCGGCGGAGCGGGCGCGGACGAGGGGGTGGACGATGCCGTTGAGGACGGCGAGGCGCTCGGGGTCGCCGAAGACGAGGGAGCCCAGCCGGGGCCGGTCCAGGGTGCCCTCCGGCGTCAGGACGTCCGGGCCGAACGCCTCCACGACGGCGGCGAGTCCGGGGGTGCCGGGTTCGACCACCTCGCGGGCGATCCTGTCGGCGTCGACGAGGACGGCGCCGTACGAGACGAGGAGGCGGGAGACCTCGCTTTTGCCGGCGCCGATTCCGCCGGTGAGACCTACGGTCAGCATGGGTGGAAGCCTAGGGGCCAGGGCGCGGCGGACGGCGGCCGCCCCCGGTCTCCGCCCTCCGCCCGCTACGGCGTGTCGCCCTCGCGCTCGGCGAGGAAGCGCTCGAACTCCCGGCCGATCTCGTCGGCGGACGGCAGGTCCACGGGCTCCGCGACGAGGCTCCCCCGGGCCTCGGCGCCGGCCAGCGCGTCGTACTGGTGCTCCAGTCCCTTGACGAGGGCGGTCAGCTCCTCGTCGCCCTCGCCGATCTGCCGCTCGATCTCGGCCCGGGTGCGCTGGGCGGCGGTGCGCAGGTCGTGCGCCACGGTCGGCAGGACCAGGCCCGTCGCGGCCGTGACCGCCTCCACCGCGGTGAGCGCCGCCTCGGGGTAGGCGGAGCGGGCGACGTAGTGCGGGACGTGCGCGGCGAGGCCGAGCACGTCGTGCCCCGCCTCGATCAGCCGGTACTCGACGAGCGCGACGGCGCTGCCGGGGACCTGCGCCTCGTCGAACGGGCTGCGGTGCCCCGGTACGAGGTCGGTGCGGTTGCCGTGCGGGGTGAGGCCGACGGGGCGGGTGTGCGGGACCCCCATCGGGATGCCGTGGAAGTTGACGCACAGGCGCACGCCGAGGCGTTCCACGATCTGCCGGACGGCCGCGGCGAAGCGCTCCCACTCCACGTCGGGTTCGGGTCCGGACAGCAGCAGGAAGGGCGCGCCGGTGGCGTCCTGGACGATGCGGAGCTCGATGGCCGGGGTGTCGTAGCCGGTCCAGCGGTCGCGCCGGAAGGTGAGCAGCGGGCGGCGCGCCCGGTAGTCGACCAGGCGGTCGTGGTCGAAGCGGGCCACCACCTGGTGCGGGAGGTTCTCCAGCAGGCCGTCGACGATCTGCTCGCCGGTCTCTCCCGCGTCGATGTAGCCGTCGAAGTGATAGAGCATGACCAGGCCGGCCGACTCCTGGGCGAGCGCCGTGTCGGCGACCGCCAGGCCCTTCGGTTCCCATGCGTACAAATCCTGCGGATCAAGCACGATTACCGCTCCTCCTCGTGTTCCCACGGGAGAACGTCGCACGGGCCCCCGGGATTCCCGTGCGCGCCCATGTCGCGGGCGGTACGGGCCTTTTGGCGTGCCCTCCGGTGGTTCCCGGCACCCCGCGCTGCCTCCGGGCGGCCTCCGGGCGGCCTCTGGGCGCACTCCGGGCGGCCTGCGGCGGGGTCCCGTCCGGCGCGGCGGACCGGACGGAGTGACCGGCGGACGGGCGGCGGGCCGGGACCACGGGCGGGACCGACCCCGCGGACGGGCGGCGAACGCACCGAGGCCCGCCCCTCTCGGGACGGGCCTCGGTACTACCGGCTAGGAGCTAGCGGGTCGGTGGGGAGCCGTTCAGCTCTGGCCGCCGGCCAGCTTCTCGCGGAGGGCGGCGAGCGCCTCGTCCGACGCCAGGGCGCCGGAGTTGTCGTCCGACTCCGAGGAGTAGGAGCCACCGGTCGGCGCGCCGGCACCGGCGGGAGCGGCGGAGCCGCCCTCGGCGGCCGCGGCCTCGTCGGCCTCGCGGGACTTGATGACCTGGGCCTGGTGCTGCTCGAAGCGCTGCTGCGCCTCGGCGTACTGGGTCTCCCACGCCTCGCGCTGGGCCTCGTAGCCCGGCAGCCAGTCGTTGGTCTCCGGGTCGAAGCCCTCGGGGTAGATGTAGTTGCCCTGGTCGTCGTAGGACGCGGCCATGCCGTACAGGGTCGGGTCGAACTCGACCGAGGCCGGGTCGGCACCGAAGGACTCGTTGGCCTGCTTCAGCGAGAGGCTGATGCGGCGGCGCTCGAGGTCGATGTCGATGACCTTGACGAAGATCTCGTCGTTGACCTGGACGACCTGCTCCGGGATCTCCACGTGGCGCTCGGCCAGCTCGGAGATGTGGACCAGGCCCTCGATGCCCTCGTCCACGCGGACGAACGCACCGAACGGAACCAGCTTGGTGACCTTACCCGGGACGACCTGGCCGATCTGGTGGGTCCGGGCGAACTGCTGCCACGGGTCCTCCTGCGTCGCCTTCAGCGACAGGGAGACGCGCTCGCGGTCCATGTCGACGTCCAGGACCTCGACCGTGACCTCCTGGCCGACCTCGACGACCTCGGACGGGTGGTCGATGTGCTTCCAGGACAGCTCGGAGACGTGCACCAGGCCGTCGACGCCGCCCAGGTCCACGAAGGCACCGAAGTTGACGATCGAGGAGACGACGCCGGAGCGGACCTGACCCTTCTGGAGGGTCGTGAGGAACGTCTGGCGGACCTCGGACTGGGTCTGCTCCAGCCAGGCGCGGCGGGACAGGACCACGTTGTTGCGGTTCTTGTCCAGCTCGATGATCTTGGCCTCGAGCTCCTTGCCGACGTACGGCTGGAGGTCGCGGACACGACGCATCTCGACGAGGGAGGCCGGCAGGAAGCCGCGGAGGCCGATGTCGAGGATGAGACCACCCTTGACGACCTCGATGACGGTGCCGGTGACGATGCCGTCCTCTTCCTTGATCTTCTCGATGGTGCCCCAGGCGCGCTCGTACTGGGCGCGCTTCTTCGAGAGGATCAGGCGGCCTTCCTTGTCCTCCTTCTGGAGGACGAGGGCCTCGATCTCGTCGCCGACCTTGACGACCTCGTTCGGGTCGACGTCGTGCTTGATCGAGAGCTCGCGGCTCGGGATGACACCTTCGGTCTTGTAACCGATGTCGAGCAGGACCTCGTCCCGGTCGACCTTCACGATGACGCCGTCGACGATGTCGCCGTCGTTGAAGTACTTGATCGTCTCGTCGATCGCGGCGAGGAAGGCTTCCTCGTTACCGATGTCGTTGACCGCAACCTGCGGGGTGGTGGCGGTGGTCTCGGTGCTGCTCGTCATGTGGGAAAGGGCTCCGGTACGGACATTGAAGTCGTAGGTACTGCCACGCCGAGAGCCCGTATCGCAGCTGCAGAAGCCGGACAGCCAAGGAAGCGCCGGACCCGGTGACGGGTGGCGCCTCGACAACCGAGGGGACATACAACAGATGCGAGCGCGGCCTGCTCCGTCCGAGGCGCGCAAGCCCGCAGCGCAACCTTTAGCATACGGGCGCGGCGGGACAGGGTCAATGCGCGAAGGCGCCCACCCGGGGCGGAACCCCGCATACCCGGCACAACTAAGCTGGGCCGGAGCCGTTCCGGCCGCGGCGCGCCGGTGACACGCCGGGCGCACACCGTGCGCGGCACGGCCGCGGGCACCGGCACGAGGCGCCCGCACCCCGCGCAGACTACGACGGCGGACGAGATGATCCAAGAGTACGAACCGGAGGCGACCCGCCGTGAGGCGGGCGACGCGGAGAGCAGCCGGGCGAACCGCGGCTGGTGGGACCGGAACGCGGACGAGTACCAGGGCGAGCACGGCGGCTTCCTCGGGGACGACCGGTTCGTGTGGGGCCCCGAGGGGCTGGACGAGGCGGAGGCGGGGCTGCTGGGCCCGGCCGGGTCGCTGAGGGGCCTGGACGTGCTGGAGATCGGCGCGGGCGCGGCGCAGTGCTCGCGCTGGCTGGCGGCCCGGGGCGCCCGGCCGGTGGCGCTGGACCTCTCCCACCGGCAGCTCCAGCACGCGCTGCGCATCGGCGCGGACGGGCTGGGCCTGGTCCAGGCGGACGCGGGGGCGCTGCCGTTCCGGGACGGCTCCTTCGACCTGGCCTGCTCGGCGTACGGGGCGGTGCCGTTCGTCGCCGACCCGGTGCGGGTCTTCCGGGAGGTGCGGCGGGTGCTGCGGCCGGGCGGCCGGTGGGTGTTCTCCGTGACGCACCCGATCCGCTGGGCGTTCCCGGACGAGCCGGGGCCCGAGGGGCTGACGGTGACGTCCTCGTACTTCGACCGCACGCCGTACGTGGAGCAGGACGAGCGGGGCCGGGCGGTGTACGTGGAGCACCACCGGACGATCGGCGACCGGGTGCGGGACGTGGTCGCGGGCGGCTTCCGGCTGGTGGACCTGGTGGAGCCGGAATGGCCTGCGGGCAACGACCGGGAGTGGGGCGGCTGGTCCCCGCTGCGCGGCGGCCTGATCCCCGGTACGGCGGTCTTCGTGTGCGAGCGGGACGAGCGGGACCCGGGGGGCGCGGACGGCGGGGCGCGGCGCGCCGGGCGGTCCGGGCGCGAGGGCGCGTGACCGGGTGATCCGGGAGGAGGAGCGGGGGCGGCTTCCCGTACGGCACGCCCTGCCGGCGCTGGAGCGGGCACTGGAGGAGCACGGGGCGGCGGTGCTGTGCGCGCCGCCCGGGACGGGCAAGACGACGCTGGTGCCGCTGGCGCTGGCGGAGCGGGGCGCGCGGGTCGTGGTCGCCGAGCCGCGGCGGATCGCGGCGCGGGGCGCGGCCCGGCGGATGGCGTGGCTGCTCGGCGAGGAGGTCGGCGGCCGGGTCGGTTTCACGGTGCGCGGCGAGCGGGCCGTGTCGCGGGAGACGGTCGTCGAGGTGGTGACGACCGGGGTGCTGCTCCAGCGGCTCCAGCGGGACCAGGAGCTGGCCGGGGTGGACGTGGTGGTCCTCGACGAGTGCCACGAGCGGCACCTGGACGCGGACACGGCCGCGGCGTTCCTGCTGGACGTGCGGGAGGCGCTGCGGCCGGAGCTGCGGCTGGTGGCCGCGTCGGCGACGACGGACGCCGGGGGGTGGGCGCGGCTGCTGGGCGGCGCGCCCGTCGTGGAGGCGACCGGTACGGCGTATCCGGTGGAGGTGGTGTGGGCGCCGCCGGGCGGGCCGGTGCGCCCGGCCCGCGGGACGTCCGTGGACCCGGCGCTGACGGCGCACGTGGCGGGGGTGGTGCGGCGGGCGCTGGCCGAGCGCGAGGGCGACGTGCTGTGCTTCCTGCCGGGGGNGGGGGAGATCGCCCGGGTGGCGGGGCTGCTGTCGGACCTGTCCGGGGTGGAGGTGCTCCGGGTGCACGGCCGGGCGCCCGCCGCGGTGCAGGAGGCGGTGCTGTCCCCGGGGCGCGGGCGGCGGGTGGTGCTGGCGACGGCGGTGGCGGAGTCGTCGCTGACGGTGCCGGGCGTGCGGGTGGTGGTCGACTCGGGCCTGGCGCGGGAGCCCCGGGTGGACCACGCGCGGGGGCTGGGCTCGCTGGTGACGCTGCGGGCGTCCCGGGCGTCGGCGCGGCAGCGGGCGGGGCGTGCGGGGCGCGAGGCGCCGGGCGCGGTGTACCGGTGCTGGGCGGAGGCGGAGGACGGGCGGCTGCCGGCGTTCCCGGAGCCGGAGATCCGGGTGGCGGACCTGACGGGGTTCGCGTTGCAGGCGGCGGCGTGGGGCGACCCGGACGCGTCGGGCCTGGCGCTGCTGGACGCTCCCCCGGCGGGGGCGATGGCGGCGGCGCGCTCGGTGCTGGAGGCGGTCGGCGCGGTCGACGCGCGGGGCCGGGTGACCGGGCGGGGCGTCCGGATGGCGCGCTTCGGCCTGCACCCCCGGCTGGCGCGGGCGCTGCTGGACGGCGCTCCGCTGGTGGGGGCGCGCCGGGCGGCGGAGCTGGTGGCCCTGCTGGGCGAGGAGCCGCCGCGCGAGTACGGCGACGACGTGGCCGCCGCGTGGCGCGCGGCACGCCGGGGCGGTGACGCGTACGGGGCGCGGTGGCGCCGGGAGGCCGGGCGGCTGACCCGGCAGCTGGCGGGGGCACATCC
>NZ_CP095474.1:1473694-1475836 GCF_023614315.1 Streptomyces sudanensis
GGGGCCGGCGGGGCGGTACCGGATGACGCGGCCGCCGGGATCGTGGTCGCGCTGGCGTTCCCGGAGCGGGTGGCGCGGGCGCGGGGCGGAGGTTCCTTCCTGACGGTGGCCGGGACCGGTGCGGAGGTGGGCCGCGGGTCGGCCCTGCGCTCGGCGGACTGGCTGGCGGTGGCCGTGGCCGACCGGCCCGCGGACTCCGCGTCGGCCCGGGTGCGGCTCGCCGCCGTGTGCGACGAGGACACCGCGCGGCTCGCGGCCGGGCACCTGCTGGTGTCGGGCGACGAGGTGCGGTGGCGGGACGGTGACGTCGTGGCGCGGTGGGTGGAGCGGCTGGGCGCGGTCGACCTGGCCGTGCGGCCGCTCGGGGACGCCGCGCCCGGGCGCGTGCGGGAGGCGCTGGCGGAAGGGCTCCGGCGGGAGGGGCCCGGACTGCTGAGCTGGTCGCGGGAGGCGGTCCGGCTGCGGGAGCGCCTGGCGTTCCTGCACCGGGTGGTGGGGGCGCCGTGGCCGGACGTGTCGGACGGGGCGCTGGTGGAGCGGGCCGGCGAGTGGTTGGAGCCGGAGCTGTCGGCGGCGCGCCGGCGGGCGGACCTGGCGCGGATCGACGCCGGGGAGGCGCTGCGGAGGCTGCTGCCCTGGGCGGGCGGCGAAGCGGCGAGGCTGGACGAGCTGGCGCCGGAGCGGATCGAGGTGCCGAGCGGTTCGCTGGTCCGCCTGGAGTACGGGGGAGAGCGGCCGGTCCTCGCGGTGAAGGTGCAGGAGATGTTCGGGCTGGCCCGGACGCCGCGGGTGGCGGGGGTGCCGGTGCTGGTGCACCTGCTGTCGCCGGCGGGGCGCCCCGCGGCGGTCACGGCCGACCTGGAGTCGTTCTGGCGGGACGGGTACCGGGCGGTGCGGGCGGAGCTGCGCGGGCGGTACCCGAGGCACCCCTGGCCGGAGGACCCGTCGGCGGCGGTGCCGACGCGGCGCACGAACCCGCGGCGGTGACGGCCCGGCCGTCTCCCCGGGCGGCCGGTTCCGTACGGGTCCGGCTCCGGGCGGCCTCGGGCGGGCCGCCTCCGGACGGGCCGGTTCCGTACGAGCCGGTTCCGGACGGCCTCGGTCCCGTACGGCTCCGGACGGGACCGGGGCGGCTCCGGTCCCTGGACGCTCGGGACGACCCGGTCCCGTACGGCTCCGGTCCCTACGGCTCCGTACGGCCGGGTCCGGGGCGGCCCCAGGGGGCCCGGACCCGTACGACTCCGGGAGGCCCGGTCCGGGACGGCGGCGGCCCGCCGCCCTCGTGTGGTGAGGGGGGCGGGCCGCCGTGGTGCGGGGCGGGTCAGGCGGCGGTGACCGTCAGTTCCACCGTCAGGGTCGCGCCGCCCTCGGCGGTCAGGCGGAGCAGGAACGTGCCGGTGCGGCCGTCCGCGTGGATCGACGGGAGCCGCAGGAGGCCGTCCGCGTCGGTCGTCAGGCCGGTGAGCGTGCGGAGCGGGGCGCCCTGCGCGTCCTTGAAGTAGGGGCCCTCGCCGGCGGGCGCGTCGGCGCCCGCCGCGACCACCTCGGCGGTCAGTGCGGCACCGGGGACGGCCGCGCCCTTGCGGGTGGCCTTCACCGTGAGGGGCTGGGCGAACTCGCTTCCGGCGACGGCCGTGAGCGGGGCCTGGTCGGTCCGGGCGAGGGTGTCGGCCCGGCCGGCGGTGACGGTCGCCGTGAACGTGGCGGAGGCGGCCGGGCGCTGCGGGACGGCGGCGAGGACGGTGAACGACCCCGTCCGCTCGCCGGCCCGCAGTGCGGGCGCGGTGGCGGTGCCGTCGGCGGCGGTGGTGACGGTCGCGGTGGTGGTGCCGTCCGCGAAGCGCGCGTCGGTGTCACCGGAGATCTCGAAGCGGACCGGCACCAGGGCGACGGGGGCACCCGAGGAGTCGCGGGCGACGACGGACGGGCGCTCGGCGAACTCGGTGCCGGCCGGAGCCGTGAGCGTGCCGGTGCCGGCGTCGGCGAGACGCGCCACCCTGTCGGCCGGCGCCGGCGTCGGGGTGGGCGTCGGCGTGGGCGTGGGCGTCGGGGTCTGTCTCTTATACACATCTCCCGGCAGGCGACGATGTCTGTCTATGACTCGTTAGTCTCACACTCACTCATGTAACGAGCGCATACTAA
>NZ_CP095474.1:1475950-1482571 GCF_023614315.1 Streptomyces sudanensis
GGNCGGGGNNGGGCGGGAGTCGCTGCGGTCGACGGGCTGCACGCCGGTGCCGTCGGGGACCTGGTGCGTGCCGCGCTTGTAGAACTCGAACCAGGACAGGACCGTGCGCAGGTACTCGCGGGACTGGTTGTAGCTGAGGATGGCCCGGTCGAGGTCGGCCTTGACCGCGAGGTCGCGGTCGTTGGCGCACAGGTACATGCCGGCGGCCTGGGCGGCGTCGTAGATGTTGTTGGGGTCCTTGCGGCCGTCGCCGTTGGCGTCCTGCCCCCAGGAGGCCCAGGTGGACGGGATGAACTGCATGGGGCCCACGGCGCGGTCGTGGAGGGTGTCGCCGTCGTACGCGCCGCGGTCGGTGTCGTTGATGTCGGCGAAGCCGTTGCCGTCGAGGGCGGGGCCCAGGATGGCCGTGAAGGTGGTGCCGTCGGCGTCGACACGTCCGCCGCGCGCCTGGCCGGACTCCACCTTGCCTATGCCGGCGAGGAGTTGCCAGGGCAGGTTGCAACCGGGCCGGGTGGTCCTGAGGTGCTGCTCGGCCTGCTTGTACGCGGCGAGCACGGTGGCCGGGATGCCCGCCTCGGCCGGGCCGGCGACCACGGGGGCCGGGGTCTTCAGCGGCGGCAGGTCGATGTAGTACGGCGAGTCGCCGGTGGCGGTGGAGCCCGGCGAGGCCGGCGGTGTGGCGTCGCCGACCGGCTGCCCGCCGGCGTCGGCGGGGGTGGCGCCCGGTGCCTGCGATGCAGAGAGCGCCGCCACGGCCGCGGCGGCGACCGCGGTGGTGGTGGCGCTCTTGCGCAGTCGACGGCGGATGTGCGCTGCCATGCGTCTGTATCCCTCCCCGGTGGCGCCCGTCGGCGCCGAAGGCCTCTGCCGCGCGGCCCGGGGCGCGGCTCAGGCGACCCTACGGCAATCGGCGGCCTTCTCACACCGAGGGGTGACCGCTTTTCACGCTTTCGTCACTGGTCATCCTTGTGACCGTTCCGAACCTGACGGCGTCCCACATGGATCATGGCGTGACCGATACTGGGCGGGCTTGTGGTTCGAGGAGCGATCACCGGGGGCGCCGTCCATGCCGTTCACACTCAGTCACGCCGCCGCGGTGCTGCCTGCGATGCGCCGGTCCGGCGCCGCGCGGGGCCCGCTGGTCGCCTCGGCCCTCGTCGCGGGGTCGTTCTCGCCCGACATGACGTACTTCGCGGACAGCGTCGTGCCCGGCGCGATGGCGCTGGGGGAGTTCACGCACGGCGTGTGGGGGCTGCTGACCGCGGACCCCCTGACGGCCGCGTTGCTGGTCGGGGTGTGGCTGATGGTCCGTGAGCCGCTGGTGGTGCTGCTGCCGGGACGGTGGCAGGGCCGGGTGCGGGGGGTGCTGCGGGGCCGTCCGTGGCGCGGGCGGCACCCGGTGGCGCTGGCGGCGTGGTTCTACGTCTCCGCGGTCGCCGGTGCGGCCACCCACGTCGGGTGGGACCTGTTCACCCACCCCGGCCGGTGGGGTGTGCGGATGCTGCCCGTACTGGGCGAGACCGCGGGGGGCCTGCCCGTGTACCTGTACGTCCAGTACGGCGGGTCGGCCGTGGCGCTGGCCGTCCTGGTGTGGTTCGGGTACGGCGCGCTGCGCCGCGTCCCCGCCGAGGAGGCCGGGGAGGCCGGGGAGGCGGGCGCGGCGCGGCCGGCGTCGACGCGGCGGGACCGGTGGCTGGCGGGTGGGCTGCTCGGAGGGTGCGTGGCCGCCGGGGTGGTGCACCGGTGCGTGCGCTGGTACGCGTACTGGGGGCGAATCGAGACGCCGCTCGACATCGTCCCGACCGCGTGCTTCGGCGCCGGGGCGGGGCTGGCCGCGGGCCTGGTGGTGTACGGGGCGGGGATGCGGCTGCGTGCCCGCGCGGCGTCCCGTCCCTGAGGCCCGCCCGTACGGGGTGGCGCGACCGCGGTGTCGCGCCGCCCCGCCGGGCGGTCCGCGGCCGGTCAGTGCGCGGCCGACTCCCAGTCGCGGCCGACGCCCACCGACATGTCCAGCGGGGCCCGCAGCTCGACCGCCGACGTCATCTCGCGGCGCACCAGCTCCTCGACCCGCTCCCGCTCCCCGGGCGCGAGTTCCAGCACGATCTCGTCGTGGACCTGGAGCAGCATCCGCGAGGCCAGGCCGGCCTCGGTCAGCGCCCGGTCGACACCGAGCATGGCGACCTTCACGATGTCGGCGGCCGTGCCCTGGATCGGGGCGTTGAGCGCCATCCGCTCGGCCGTCTCGCGCCGCTGCCGGTTGTCGCTGTTCAGGTCCGGCAGGTAGCGGCGGCGTCCCAGCATCGTCTGCGTGTACCCGGTCGCGCGGGCCTCCTCGACGACGCGGTGCAGGTAGTCCCGCACCCCGCCGAACCGCTCGAAGTAGGTGTCCATCAGGGCGCGCGCCTCGGCGGCGTCGATGTTCAGCTGCTGCGACAGGCCGAACGCGGACAGGCCGTACGCCAGTCCGTACGACATGGCCTTGATCTTGCGGCGCATCTCGGCGTCGACCGCCGACTTGTCGACGCCGAACACCTGGGAGGCGACCGTGGTGTGCAGGTCCTCGCCGGAGGTGAACGCCTCGATGAGGCCCTCGTCCTGCGACAGGTGCGCCATGACCCGCAGCTCGATCTGGCTGTAGTCGGCGGTCATCAGGGCCTCGAAGCCCTCGCCGACGACGAAGCCCCGGCGGATGGCGCGGCCCTCGTCCGTGCGGACCGGGATGTTCTGCAGGTTCGGGTCCGTGGACGACAGGCGGCCGGTCGCCGCGACCGTCTGGTTGAACGTGGTGTGGATCCGGCCGTCCGCCGCGACCGTCTTGACCAGGCCCTCCACGGTGACGCGGAGCTTGGCCTGCTCCCGGTGGCGCAGCATGATCACGGGCAGTTCGTGCTCGGTCTGCGCGGCCAGCCAGGCCAGCGCGTCGGCGTCGGTGGTGTACCCGGTCTTGGTCTTCTTGGTCTTCGGCAGGTTCAGCTCGCCGAAGAGGACCTCCTGGAGCTGCTTGGGCGAGCCCAGGTTGAACTCGTGGCCGACCGAGGCGTGCGCCTCCCGCACGGCCTGCCCGACGGCGCCGGCGAACTGCTGCTCCATCGCCTCCAGGTGCGGCCGGTCGGCGGCGATGCCGTGCCGCTCCATCCGGGCGAGCAGTTCGGACGTGGGCAGCTCCACCTCGTGCAGCAGCCGTGTCGCGCCCACCTCCTCCAGTCGCGCGGCGAGCGCCTCGCCCAGGTCGAGGACGGCGCGCGCCTGCGTCATCAGCGCGTCGGCCTCGGCCGTGTCGTCCGCGCCGAACGCCAGCTGGCCGTCGGCGGACGGCGGGGCGAGTTCCCGCCCCAGGTACTCGACGGCCAGGGCGTCCAGGGCGAAGGAGCGGCGGCCCGGCTTCACCAGGTACGCCGCGAGTGCCGTGTCCATGGTGACGCCGGCGACGCGCCAGCCGTGCTCGGGGAAGACCCGCATGGCGGCCTTGGCGTCGTGCAGCACCTTCGGGCGGGCCGGGTCCGAGACCCACAGGGCGAACGCCCGCTCGTCGGCCTCGTCCAGCCGCGACGGGTCGAACCAGGCCGCCGCGCCGTCCGCCGACGCGAGGGCGACCTCGGTGACGCCGCCGGCGCCCAGCGCCCAGCCGTCCACCACCGCCATGCCGAGGGGCCTCTCCCCGTGCCGCTCCAGCCACGGCGCCAGCTCGCCGGTGTCCAGCACCGAGCCGTCCAGCTCCACCCCGGCCGCCGGGGCGGGCGCCGCCTCCTCCTGGGAACCCGGGTCGACGGCGAGCAGCCGCTCCCGCAGGCTCGGGTTGCGGATCTCCAGGACCTCCAGGAAGCCCTTCAGCGCCGCCCGGTCGTACGGGACGCGCTCCAGCTCCGCCACCGACTTCGGCAGCTCCACGTCCCGTACCAGCTCCGTCAGGTGCCGGTTCAGCTTCACCGACTCCAGGTGGTCGCGCAGCGCCTGCCCGACCTTGCCCTTCACCTCGGCGGCCCGCTCCACCAGCTCCCCGAACGACCCGAACTGGTTGATCCACTTGGCGGCCGTCTTCTCGCCGACGCCCGGGATGCCCGGCAGGTTGTCCGACGGGTCGCCGCGCAGCGCGGCGAAGTCCGGGTACTGGCTCGGCGACAGCCCGTACTTCTCCCGCACCTTCTCCGGCGTGAACCGGGTCAGCTCCGAGACGCCCTTCGTCGGGTACAGCACCGTGACGCGGTCCGACACCAGCTGGAACGAGTCGCGGTCGCCGGTGACGACCAGCACGTCGAAGCCGTCCGCCTCCGCCCGCGTGGCCAGCGTGGCGATGACGTCGTCCGCCTCGTAGCCCTCCACGGCGAAACGCGGCGCGTTCATCGTGTCCAGCAGCTCGCCGATCAGCTCGACCTGCCCCTTGAACGCGTCGGGCGTGGCGGAGCGGTTCGCCTTGTACTCGGGGAACTCCTCCGAGCGCCAGGTCCTGCGGGACACGTCGAACGCCACCGCGAAATGCGTCGGCGCCTCGTCACGCAGCGTGTTCGCCAGCATCGACGCGAAGCCGTACACGGCATTGGTCACCTGCCCGCCCGACGTCGTGAAGTTCTCCGCGGGCAGCGCGAAGAACGCCCGGTACGCCAGGGAGTGCCCGTCCATCAGGAGCAGGCGCGGACGGTCTTGCGCGGTCTTCTTCGATGCTGTCTCTGCCACGTACCCGATCCTGCCACGCCCCACCGACAACCCGGCACGGACGCACGCGCCGCGGCGCCCCGTGACAGGATCGAACACGTACCCGCGTACGCACGTACGACGAACCGAGGGAGTGCGCCATGGCCAGCCGACCGCCCGCAGGGGACCCCGTCCAGGACGCTCCGCAGGTGACGCCCGCCCCGCACGCCGCCGCGGGCCTGCCGGGCGTCGTCCACGGCCTGCGCGCCGCCCACGCGCAGATGGGGCCGGCCCGCGCCGCCCGCACCCTCCTCAAGGTCAACCAGAAGGACGGCTTCGACTGCCCCGGCTGCGCCTGGCCCGAAGGCGACAGGCGGCACACCGCGGAGTTCTGCGAGAACGGCGCCAAGGCCGTCGCCGAGGAGGCCACGCTGCGCCGGGTCACCCCCGAGTTCTTCGCCGCGCACCCCCTGGCCGACCTGGCCGGCCGCAGCGGCTACTGGCTCGGCCAGCAGGGCCGCATCACCCACCCGATGTACCTGCCGGAAGGCGCCGACCGCTACGAGCCGATCGGCTGGGAGCAGGCTTTCTCGATCATCGCGGAGGAGCTGACCGCCCTGGGCTCCCCCGACGAGGCGCTGTTCTACACCTCCGGCCGGACCAGCAACGAAGCCGCGTTCCTCCTCCAGCTGTTCGCCCGCGAGTTCGGCACGAACAACCTGCCCGACTGCTCCAACATGTGCCACGAGTCGTCCGGCTCCGCACTCACCGAGACCCTCGGCGTCGGCAAGGGCAGCGTCTCCCTCGACGACCTCCACCGGGCCGACCTGATCGTCATCGCCGGACAGAACCCCGGCACGAACCACCCGCGGATGCTGACCGCGCTGGAGAAGGCCAAGGCCGCCGGCGCGCGGATCATCTCGATCAACCCCCTGCCCGAAGCGGGCCTGGAGAGGTTCAAGAACCCCCAGACCCCCCGGGGACTGCTGAAGGGCACCGCCCTCACCGACCTGTTCCTGCAGATCCGCATCGGCGGCGACCAGGCCCTGTTCCGCCTCCTCAACAAACTGATCCTCGACACCGAGGGCGCCGTCGACGAGGAGTTCGTCCGCACCCACACCCACGGCTTCGAGGAGTTCGCCGCCGCCGCCCGCACCACCGACTGGGACGAGACGCTCACCGCGACCGGACTGACCCGCGACGGGATCGAACGCGCCCTGCGCATGATCCTCGCCTCCCGGCGCACCGTCGTCTGCTGGGCGATGGGCCTCACCCAGCACAAGCACTCCGTGCCCACCATCCGGGAGATCGTCAACCTCCTCCTGCTGCGCGGCGCCATCGGCCGCCCCGGCGCCGGCGTCTGCCCCGTCCGCGGCCACTCCAACGTCCAGGGCGACCGCACCATGGGCATCTTCGAACGCCCCTCGGACGCGTTCCTCGACGCCCTGGACCGGGAATTCGGCATCACCTCCCCCCGCCACCACGGGTACGACGTGGTCCGCTCCATCCGGGCCCTGCGCGACGGCCACGCGAAGGTGTTCTTCGCGATGGGCGGCAACTTCGTCGCCGCCACCCCCGACACCCACGTCACCGAGGCCGCCATGCGCCGCGCCCGCCTCACCGTGCACGTCTCCACCAAACTCAACCGGTCCCACGTCGTCACCGGCACACGCGCACTGATCCTGCCCACCCTCGGCCGCACCGACCGCGACGTACAGGCATCCGGCCGGCAGGTCGTCACCGTCGAGGACTCCATGGGCCTCGTCCACGCCTCCCGCGGCAACCTGCCCCCCGCAAGCCCCCACCTGCTGTCCGAACCCGCCATCATCGCCCGCATGGCCCGCGCCGTCCTCGGCACCTCCTCCACCACACCCTGGGAGGACTTCGAGAAGGACTACGCCGCCATCCGCGACCGCATCGCGCGCGTCGTCCCCGGCTTCGAGGACTTCAACGCCCGCCTCGCCGCCCACCCCGGCGGATTCGCCCCTGTCA
>NZ_CP095474.1:1482580-1489283 GCF_023614315.1 Streptomyces sudanensis
GACGAACGCCGCTTCCCCACCGCCACCGGCAAGGCCAACTTCACCGCCGCCCCCGTCGAACACCCCCGCGTCCCCGAAGGCCGGCTGCTCCTGCAGACACTGCGCTCCCACGACCAGTACAACACCACCGTCTACGGCCTCGACGACCGCTACCGCGGCATCAAGGGCGGCCGCCGCGTCGTCCTCGTCCACCCCGACGACGCCCGCGAACACGGCTTCCCCGACGGCTCCTACGCCGACCTCGTCAGCGAGTGGACCGACGGCGTCGAACGCCGCGCCCCCGGATTCCGCGTCGTCCACTACCCCACCGCACGGGGCTGCGCCGCCGCCTACTACCCCGAGACCAACGTCCTCGTCCCCCTCGACGCCACCGCCGACGTCAGCAACACCCCCGCCAGCAAGTCCGTCGTCATCCGTCTGGAACAATCACCGGCCGACTGAGCGTCCGCTCGGCAACACCACCAGGACAGCCGCACGACGACGAACGGAGCCCCGGCCCATGGGCGAGCAGACCGCACCCGTGTTCCCGCAAGAGGTCATCGACGAGTACGCCGCCCTCGGCGTCGACCTGCCCGCCCTGTTCTCCGCCGGCCACCTCGGCACCCGCATGGGCCTGCGGATCACCGAAGCCGCCGCCGACCGCGTCGTCGGCACCCTGCCCGTCGAAGGCAACACCCAGCCCTACGGACTCCTCCACGGCGGCGCCTCCGCCGTCCTCGCCGAAACACTCGGCTCCATCGGCGCGATGCTCCACGCCGGCTCACGCAAGACCGCCGTGGGCGTCGACCTGAACTGCACCCACCACCGCGGCGTCCGCTCCGGACTCATCACCGGCGTCGCCACCCCCGTCCACCGCGGCCGCTCCACCGCCACCTACGAGATCACCATCACCGACGACCAGGACAAGCGCGTCTGCACCGCACGCCTCACCTGCATGCTGCGCGAAACCACCGGCAAGGACACCCCGGACACCCCCACCGCCTGACCCCGCACACCGGAGCGCCGGGCCCCCTCCACGGGCACCCGGCGCTCCCCCACAACCGGCCGGCCGATCAGGCCGCCCCCTCACCCAGGTACGCCGCCCGGATCCGGCTGTCCGCCAGCAACCCGCCCGCCGGACCCGACATCGCCACCGACCCCGTCTCCAGGACGTAACCCCGGTCCGCCAGCCCCAGCGCCTGCGTGGCGTTCTGCTCCACCAGCAGCACCGTCGTACCCTGCTCGTTGATCTCCTTCACGATCTCGAAGATCTGCTGCACGATCAGCGGCGCCAACCCCATCGACGGCTCGTCCAGCAGCAGCAGCTCCGGCCGGCCCATCAACGCACGGCCGATCGCCAGCATCTGCTGCTCACCACCCGACAAGGTGCCCGCCTGCTGCGAACGCCGCTCCGCGAGCCGCGGGAACAGCGTGAACACCCGGTCCAGATCACCCGAATCCACCGACGAGAACCTGTACGCCCCCATCTCCAGGTTCTCCAGCACCGTCATCGTCGCGAAGACCCGCCGCCCCTCCGGCACATGCCCGATGCCGAAACGAACCAGCTCGTGCGACTTGATGCCGTCGATCCGCTCACCGCGCAGCAGCACCTCGCCGTACCGCGGCTGAAGCATCCCCGACACCGTACGCAGCGTCGTCGTCTTCCCCGCGCCGTTACCGCCCAGCAGAGCGACGATCTCGCCCTTCCCGACCGTCAGGTCGATGCCCTTCAGCGCCTCGATCGCACCGTAGAACACCCGCATGCCCCGCAGTTCCAGCAGCGGGACCTCCGCGGCCCCGGCGCCACCGCCGTCCCCACGCAGCTGTGCCGTCGTACTCACTGGCCGCTCTCCTCGTCACTCCGCACCGCACGACCCGCACCACCGGCATCCGCACCGGCCGCGTCCGGCGCACCACCCGCACCCTCCGCGTCCTCGACCGCATGGCGCACCACCTCGGCGTCCTCCGCCGACGACCCCAGATACGCCTCGATCACCGCCGGATGCCGCTGCACCTCACCAGGCGTCCCCTCCGCGATCTTCCTGCCGAAGTTGAGCACCATCACACGGTCCGCGACCGACATCACCAGCCGCATGTCGTGCTCGATCAGCAGCACGCTCACACCCAGCTCGGTGTTGATCCGGCGGATCAACCGCTCCAGCTCCAGCTTCTCCGTCGGATTCGTCCCCGCCGCCGGCTCGTCCAGCAACAGCACCTGCGGATCCGTCGCCAACGCCCGCGCGATCTCCAGGCTCCGCTGATCGCCGTAGCTCAGACCACCCGCGATCTCGTTGAGCTTGTCCTCCAGGCCCACGAACCGCAGCAGCCGGTGAGCCCGCTCGTCGCTCTCCCGCTCCGCCCGACGCGCACCCGGCAGACCCAGCATGATCGACACCGGCCCGGCCTTCAGCCGCGTCTCCACCGCGATCTTCACGTTCTCCAACGCCGTCAGCGCCGAGAACAACCGGATGTTCTGGAACGTACGCGCCAACCCCACCCGGTTCACCAGATGCGGCTTACTCCCCAGCAGGGACTTCTCCCCCCCGCCCCTCGGCAGGAAGGCGATCCTCCCCTCCTGCGGCGTGTACGCACCCGTCAGCGAGTTGAAGAACGACGTCTTCCCCGCACCGTTCGGGCCGATCACCGCCAGCACCTCACCCCGGCGCATCGACATGTTCACCTTGTCGAGAACCGTCAACCCGCCGAACCTCAGCGTCACATCCGTCACCCGGAGCACCAGCTCCTCCACGGGCGCACTCGTCACTTCAGTGCCCATCAGGCCTTGCCTCCCGCCGGCTCGGACATCGCATCCGCATCCCCCAGACCCTCCTCCGCCATCTTCAGCTCACGCTGACGACGACGCGAAGGCCACATGCCCTGAGGCCGGTAAATCATCATGATCACAAGCAGCGCACCCAGGTACATGTACCGGTCCGACGGATCCACGTAGTCCTTCAGCGCCTCCGGCAGCCACACCAGCGCCGCCGCCCCCAGCAGCACACCCGGAATCGACCCCATGCCACCGAAGATCACATACGCCAGGATCAGAATGGACTGGAGAAGCGGGAACACCTCGGGATTGATGTAGCCGTACTTGCTGGTGAAGATCACCCCGGCCACACCCGACGTCGACGCGCCGATCGCGAACGCCATCAACTTGAACCGCACCGTGTCCACACCGTTCGCCGCCGCCGCGATCTCGTCCTCACGGATCGCCGTCCACGCCCGGCCCACCCGCGAATGCTCCAGCCGCGAGAACAACACGATCACCAACACGATGAAGAACACCAGCAGATACCAGTACGGCAGCGGCTTGATCGACCACGAGTACTCCACACCCGCGAAATCGAACGAGAAATCCGGAATCAACCGCGCACCCTGCGGACCACCCGTCACCCCGTCCGCGTTCTTCGCCACCAGATAGATGATCTCGTGGAACCCCAACGTCACGATCGCCAGGTAGTCACCCCGCAACCGCAGCGTCGGCGCACCCAGCAGCAGACCCGTCACCAGACACGTCACCACCGCGATCGGAATCACCCAGAAAGGATTCAGCACCACCGGCGGCTCGACCGGAAGACGCCCCGTCCAGAACGCCGTCGAATACGCACCCACCGCGAAGAAAGCGAAGAAACCCAGATCCAGCAGACCCGCCCAACCGATCACCACGTTCAGACCGATCGCCAGCAGCGCGAAGATCGCAATCTGATCCACCAGCACCGTCTGCCACGTACGCGACAAGAACGACGGCACCACCAAAGCCAGCACCAACGCCAACCCGACCAGACCCCAACGCAACCGCGGATCACCCTGGACCCGATCACGCACCGCACCACCAGGCCGGCCCACCACCGACCTCGCCCGGTCCGCCACACCCCGCAACGGCGACACCGCGAACTCCCGCAGCGCCCACGCACCCACCGTCAACGCCAGACACACCCACAGATGAGACCCCGTCAACGACCCCTCGACGGAGAAGAAGACGTCCCGGGTCGTACCCTGCTCGCCCGTCACCAGCGCCAGCAGCACACCCAGCGCCAGCATCGACCACAACCGCATGAACCGCGGCCGCCGATACCACGCCGTACGACGCAACCTGCTCGCCGCGGACGCCACATCACTCACGGAAGAACCCACAGCGCTCACGCCGCCCTCCCCACTTGCTTACCGAGGATGCCCATCGGACGGAACATCAGCACGAGAATCAGAACCACCATCGCGGAAACACTCCGCCACTCGTCACCGAGCAACGGCACCGTCATCGTCTCCACCACACCGATCAGCACACCACCCGCCATCGCACCGCGAATGTTGCCGATACCACCCACCACAGCCGCCGCGAACGCCGTGATACCCGGAATGAAACCCATCGTGTACGACACCTGGTTCAGATTCGCGAACAGGAAACCCGCCACACCACCGAGCACACCACCGATCACGAACGTCCGCGAAATCACCCGGTCGATGTCCACACCCATCAACGACGCCACCTCGGCGTCCTGCGCGACCGCCCGAATACCCTTGCCCAACTTCGTCCGGTTCACCACAAGATCCAGACCCACCATCATCACCACGGCGGTCAGGAACTGCAGCAACTGCGTGATGTTCACACCCGCACCGAACACACTCAGCACATCGTGGTTGTCATACATCTCCGGCAACGTCAGCGGATCACGCCCGAACAGCTTGCCCGCCAGGTTGTACAGGAAGAACGACGCACCGATCGCCGTGATCAGGAAGATCAGACGCGGAGCGCCCCGCCGGCGCAACGGCCGGTACGCCACCTTCTCCAACCCGTACGCCGTCACCCCACCGAACAACGCCGAACCAGCCATGGCCATCGCCACGAACCCGATCGACGCCCAAGCAGAAGGACTCTCACCCGGATCGAGCAACTGAAGAACGATCAGGCTCCCGTACGCCCCCAGCATGAACACCTCGCTGTGCGCGAAATTGATCAACTGGAGAACGCCGTAAACCAACGTGTAACCGATCGCGATCACGGCATACAACGAGCCGAGCATCACACCCAGGACAAGATAGTCCCAGAACTCCTGAAGGGACATCGAAAAACTTCCTTAGAACCAAGCAGAACCGGAACACCCGCAAAGCGCCCCCGGCCCACGGCCGAACAAGCAAACCCCACACCACACCGAGACCACCCGAAGGACCCCGATACCGAACAGGGGCCGGAGAACCAACGCCCCCCGGCCCCCACCCGCCAGACTCAGCCGACCAGCTGGTTGATGTTGCCCTGGTAGGCGATCCTGCCGCCCTTCACCTGGTACAGATACACATCCGTACCCTTGAACTCACCGCTCTCATCGAAGGAGAACGTCTTCGTCAGACCCTTGTACGACGCCTTCGCCAGAGCATCCCGCAGCGCCTCACGCTCCACCCCGCCCTTCGCCGCCTTCAACTCCGCGATGATCATGCTGGCGATGTCGTACGACTCCGCCGAATACGTACCCGGCGCCCGCTTGAACGCCTTCTGGTAGTCCTGCGCGAACTGCTTCGTCCCCGCCTCCACCGTCGCATCCGTGCACGGACACGTCAGGAACCAACCCTCCGACGCACCACCCGCCAACTCCACGAACTTCACATCGTTCGTACCGTCACCCGAAATCGCCGCACCCTTGTAGCCGGCTTCCTTCAACTTCTTCGCGAACGGCGCCGCATCCTGGTAGTAACCCGCGTACACCAGCGCATCGGCCTTCGAATTGACGACATCCTTCGCCGTCGCACTGTAATCCGGCGTCTTCTGCGGAACCGACTTCCGGACCACCTCGATGCCCGCAGCCTTCAAACCCTTCTCGGCGACACCCGCCAAACCCACCCCGTAGTCGGTCTTGTCATCCAGGACATAGACCTTCTTCGCCTTCAACTTCTTCGCGTAGTACGTCGCCATACCCGCACCCTGCTGGTTGTCGTTCGGGACACCCCGCAGCAGACTCGTGAAGTTGTTCTCCGGATCCGTCAAAGACGGATTCGTCGCCGACGGCGACACCGTCACCAGACCCGCCTCCGCATACAACGGCGAAGCCGTGTTCGTCGCACCCGAGAACGCCGGACCCACCACCGCGACGACACTCTCGTCGTCGATCACCTTCTGAGCCGCCGCAGTCGCCTTGTCCGGCAGACCCTGATCATCCGAAGCGACATACTCCAGCTTGAAACCGAGATCCCCCTTGGCGTTCGCCTGGTCAATAGCCAGCTTCACACCGTTCTGCATGTTCTCGCCCAGCGCGACATTGTCACCCGACAACGGACCCTGGAAAGCGATCTTGACAGTGTCACCACCGCCACCCGAACCACCACACCCGGTCAACGCCAAGGCACCCGCAACCACCGGAACCGCAAACTTCACCACGGCCTTGTTCAGCACAACGCACTCCCTGGAGCCGACCGAACGATCTTGCATGCACAGGAAGTCCAAACAACTTCCCCACAGCACACCGCTTCTCCACGCGGTGTGCGGGGAATGTAATCGCCCGTTCAACCCAACCGATAGACAGCCGCAGAATGTGTAACCCCCCTGTGACCTGCGTCATGCCCCGAAAACAGAACACCCCTTACCAACCAACAAACACCCCGCCCCACCCACCACCCCACAACTGACGCTACCAACCACCCATAACGTTGTNNCCACCCCAACAAAGAAACCCCCGACCCACCACCCCTCCCCTTACAAGAAGAAGCAACGAACCAAGGGCACCCCCACAAC
>NZ_CP095474.1:1489300-1491855 GCF_023614315.1 Streptomyces sudanensis
CCCTACCCCCGACCCCCCGCCTCCTCGATCACCACCTCCGCAACCTGCCGCATCGACATCCGCCGATCCATCGACGCCTTCTGAATCCACCGAAACGCCGCCGGCTCCGCCAACCCATACCGCGCCTGCAACAACCCCTTCGCCCGATCCACCACCTTCCGCGTCTCCAACCGCTCCGCCAGATCCGCCACCTCCCGCTCCAACGCCCGCAACTCCGCGAACCGCGACACCGCCATCTCGATCGCCGGCACCACATCACCCTTACCGAACGGCTTCACCAGATACGCCATCGCACCCGCATCCCGCGCCCGCTCCACCAACTCCCGCTGCGAGAACGCGGTCAACATCAACACCGGAGCAATCGACTCCCCCGCAATCCGCTCCGCAGCCGAGATACCATCCAAAACCGGCATCTTCACATCCAGAATCACCAAATCCGGACGATGCTCACGCGCCAGCTCCACAGCCCGGGCCCCGTCCGCCGCCTCACCAACGACGGTGTACCCCTCCTCCTCCAGCATCTCCCTGAGATCGAGACGGATGAGGGCCTCGTCCTCGGCGATGACGACGCGAGTCGTCACCGGCGGTACGTGCGACTGGCCGTCGGTGATGGGCTGGGGCGACTCAGGGGCGGTCACGGAGGGCTCCTCAGTGCGGGCACGATCCAGATACGGCTCTGCATCGAGCCTACCTAGCTGCGGCAGCCTGCGATGACCCGATACACTCCTTCGCAGCACTTCAGCCGGGTTGATGGAATCGGCAGACATGATCGCCTCAAAAGCGATTGCCCGAAAGGGCGTGCGGGTTCAAGTCCCGCACCCGGCACTCACAGCAAGCGGAACCTCGCGTTCTCGTGAATCTCCACTCGCAAGCTACACAGGGCCACGAAGCATCACGCAGAGTGGTTCCATGCCCTTCCATGGAACAGAAGTACGGCAGCGCGCCGTCACCATGCTGCGCGACGGCCTGAAGAACACGGACGTCGCTCGACACCTCGGGGTGCCCGTCGGCACGGTCGGTTACTGGCGCCATATGGATCGCGCGAAGCGCGGTGAGCGCCCCGACCGCTCCGCTTCGAACTGCCCTCGATGCAACGGCTTGCCGGTCGACCAGACGGCCTATGGCTATCTCCTGGGCCTCTACCTGGGGGACGGGCACATCGCCCAAAGCCGCTCCATGAGGGTGCCAAGCCTGTCCGTGTGGTGCACGGACACATGGTCGGGACTGATCGAGTCATGCGGGCAGGCGATGCAGCGGGTGCTGCCAGACACCGGTCTCACGAAGGTCAAGCGGACCGGCTGCGTCGAGGTGAAGTCCTACAGCAAGCACTGGCTGTGCCTCTTCCCGCAGCACGGGCCCGGGAAGAAGCACGAGCGGCGGATCGTCCTCGAGGGCTGGCAGCGGGCCGTCGTGGACGCCTGTCCGTGGGACTTCGTCCGGGGGCTCGTCCACTCGGACGGCTGCCGGGTCACCAACTGGACGACGCGCCTCGTCGGCGGTGAGCGGAAGCGCTACGAGTACCCGCGGTACTTCTTCACCAACAAGTCCGACGACATCCGGCGGCTGTACACCGACGTCCTGGACGGGCTCGGTGTCGAGTGGACGCACTGTACGCGCAATGGGGAGCCGTACACGATCTCGGTGGCGCGGAGGGGGTCGGTGGCGTTGATGGACGCTCATGTGGGGGCGAAGTACTGAGGCTGTGTCCTATCGGGTGGGGTGGGCGAGGTGTGCGTCGGTAGTGTGTGTTGTGTATGTTGGGCGGTGGANGNGCGGGGGGTGTTGTTCGTTTTTCGGTTCGGAAGCGGTGGATGGCCCAGCCGGCGCCGAGGGTGGCGGCGGTCCAGACGATGGTTTCGGCGAGGATGGTTGCGGGGGTGGGGGTGATGTGTGGTCGGGGTGGCATCAGGATCATTTGTGTGGCTGCGCCTGTGGGGACTGTCAGGGCGGCGAGTAGGCCGGCCGGTCCGGGTCGTCTGATGGTTGCGCCTATGGCGCCGAGGACCGGGCCGAAGAGGAGTGCTGCTTTCAGCCAGGTGACCGTGTTTGTGCCGGCTCCTGAGGCGTAGGCGTCCGTGGTGTAGTACGCCGTTGTGGCGGTGATGAGTGCCAGGGTTCCGGCGAGTGCGCCTCGGGTCCGTGTTGTGGCGAGCCAGCCCATTGCCACGGCGAGGGCTGCCCAGGACCAGCCGGCGTCCATGAGGAGGCTGAGTAATTTGGCGGTTTTGGCCCAGAGGGTGCCTGTGAGTGGCGCGCCGAGTGTCGAGTAGGGCGATGAGAGTGCGTTGGCGAGTGAGGTGGCTGCGCCGAAG
The DNA here is from genome assembly GCF_023614315.1 of Streptomyces sudanensis. Classification (NCBI taxonomy): domain Bacteria; kingdom Bacillati; phylum Actinomycetota; class Actinomycetes; order Kitasatosporales; family Streptomycetaceae; genus Streptomyces; species Streptomyces sudanensis. Next base: position 1,491,613 of record NZ_CP095474.1, read on the forward strand.
GCGGTTCCGGCAAGGATGCTTCCCACCATGATTTTCATACCGGGAGGGTATCCGGTGGGTTGCGGTGTCTTTCCGGAGTGTTACGGGTGGTGGGTGGGTGTTGTGGGGGTTCNGACGACTNANTNCTTCNNNTATNATCCCGTTTGTAGTGATGTGGGNGGTGATGGTTTGGCGTTGTGGTTGGAGGTCGAGGGGTGGGGTGGTTTGGGTGGTTTCGGTGGCGTAGGCCATGCGGGCGGCGGG
>NZ_CP095474.1:1491866-1492389 GCF_023614315.1 Streptomyces sudanensis
GTCGGGGGTGGTGTCGTCGAGTTCGAGGAGGGCGTCGAGTTCGGTGCCGAGGGCGTGGGCGTAGTCGCGGGCGCGGTGGATGGCGTTGTGGACGGCTTGTCGGCGGGCTTGGGTGTGGGTGGGTGAGGTGGGTCGGAGGGTCCACCAGGGTCCGTCGACGCGGGTGAGGTCGAGGTCGGCGAGGCGGGTGATGAGTTCGCCGAGGGGGGTGAAGTCGGTGAGGGTGGCGGTGAGGTGGGCGGTGCCGTGGTGGGTGTGGATGTGTTCGCCGCGGCTGTGTCGGGTGAGTTCGGGGGTGAGGGTGAGGGTGCTGGTTTCGAGGGTGTCGATGGCAGGGCCGTAGCTGCGGATGAGGTCGAGGGCGGTGGTGTTGCGTCGGGTGAGGTCGTTGAGGGTGGTGTGGCGGTCGGTGCCGCGGGCGGTGAGGGTGATGTCGATGCGGGCGAGGTCGGGGGCGGTTTCGATGTGGGCTTCGCCGCGGACGGTGATGTGGGGGGTTGGGGGTNNTNATATCGGGTGTGAT
>NZ_CP095474.1:1492531-1492723 GCF_023614315.1 Streptomyces sudanensis
GGTGGGTGGTGGTGAGGTGGTGGGTGCCGAGGTGGAGGTTTTCGTGGGTGATGGTGTAGCTGGGGAAGGCGTGGCGGCCGGCGATGGTGGCGATGGCGGGGCCGCGGCGGGCGGCGAGGGCGGTGGCTTCGGGGTAGTAGCGGTGGGTGGGGGTGAGGAGTTCGGCGGTGGCGGTGAGGAGGTAGTTGGAGA
>NZ_CP095474.1:1492765-1493036 GCF_023614315.1 Streptomyces sudanensis
CGGTGGCGCTGGGGTCGCGTGNGAGTTCGGTGGTGATGGTGGTTTCGTCGGTGGCGCCGAGGGTGGCGAGGCGGTGGAGGATGTGCCAGCGGAGTTCGGGGTCGAGGTGGGGGCCGCCGGGGATGGTGTTGTGGTCGAGCCAGTTGTGGAGGGTGGGGGTGTGGTTGGTGCAGTTGATGTGGTGGCGTAGGGCGGTGAGGCGGAGGTCGGGGTTTTTGTCGTTGTCGGTGTGGTGGATGAGGTTGTGGGTGAGGTTGCTGAGGGTGGTGAG
>NZ_CP095474.1:1493149-1493836 GCF_023614315.1 Streptomyces sudanensis
GTGGTGAGGTAGTGGGTGGGGGGGAGGTCGCCGTCGCGGACCATGTCGCGGAGGGTGGTCCAGAGGACGGCGCGGGTGAGGGGGTCGGGTAGGTCGGAGATGTGGTGGAGGGTGGTGTTGAGGGAGGTGGGGTCGAGGCGGAGTTTGGTGTAGGTGAGGTCGTGTTCGTTGGGGAGGATGAGGGCGGGGTGGGGTNNGGGGTGNNGTGNGNNGGGTGTGTTNGGGGATGTCTGTTTCGTAGCGTTTGCGCAGGGTGAGGGTGTGGTGGTCGGCGGGGTCGTGGTCGTAGATGCCGATGGTCGGTGCNGTNGGNGNCGTNGNTGCCGTAGACAGGTGGTGGAGGGTGAGGGTCCAGTGGTCGGGGGTGGCGGTGGTTTCGGCGGTGGCGGTTTCGGCGGTGGTGGTTTCGGCGGTGGTGGTTTCGGCGGTGAGGGTGTCGATGCCGGTGGTGCGGAGCCAGGTGTCGGCCCAGGTGTGGACGTCGCGGTCGGTGGCGGTGGCGAGGTTGTCGATGAGGTCGGTGAGGGTGGCGTTGCCGAATTTGTGGCGGGTGAAGTGGCGGTTGATGCCGGTGAGGAAGTTTTCTTCGCCGATCCAGGTGACGAGTTGGCGGAGGGCTGAGGCGCCTTTGGCGTAGGAGATGCCGTCGAAGTTGAGGAGGGCGGAGTCGGTGTCGGGTACGGCGTC
>NZ_CP095474.1:1493841-1495542 GCF_023614315.1 Streptomyces sudanensis
GGGGNGNCGGGGTGGGTCGAGGGGCGTTGGTCGGCGTCGTATCCCCAGGTCTTGCGGGCGATGCCGTAGCCGATCCAGGTGTCGGGGTAGCGGGTGGTGGCTTCGTTGAGGGTCTGGTAGCCCATGTACTCGGCGAAGGACTCGTTGAGCCAGATGTCGTCCCACCAGGTGAGGGTGACGAGGTCGCCGAACCACATGTGGGCCATTTCGTGGGCGATGGTGATGGCGCGGGTTTGGCGTTGGGTGGTGGTGACGGCGGAGCGGAAGATGTATTCGTCGCGGAAGGTGACGAGGCCGGGGTTTTCCATGGCGCCGGCGTTGAATTCGGGGACGAATGCCTGGTCGTAGGAGTCGAAGGGGTAGGGTTCGTCGAATTTTTGGTGGTAGCGGTCGTAGCAGCGGCGGGTGGTGTCGAGGATTTCCTCGGCGTCGGTGTCGAGGTGGGAGGCGAGGGAGCGGCGGCAGTGGAGGCCGAAGGGGATGCCGGCGTGGGTGGTGTGGATGGAGTGCCAGGGGCCGGCGGCGACGGCGAGGAGGTAGGTGGGGATGCGGGGGGTGGTGGTGGCTGTCCAGTGGCCGTCGGGGTGGCGGGTGGTGGTGCCGTTGGCGAGGACGGTCCAGTGGTGGGGTGCGGTGACGGTGACGGTGAAGGTGGCTTTGAGGTCGGGTTGGTCGAAGGCGGCGATGACGCGTTGTGCGTCGTCGAGGAAGAGTTGGGTGTAGGTGTAGGTCTCGCCGTCGGCGGGGTCGGTGAAGCGGTGCATGCCTTCGCCGGTGCGGGAGTAGTGCATGGTGGCGTGGATGCGGAGTTGGTGGGGGCCTTGGGTGAGGCCGGTGAGGGGGAGCCGGTTGCCGTCGAGGGTGGTGGGGTCGAGGGGTTTTCCGTCGAGGGTTGCGGTGTGGAGGGTGGCGGGTTTGATTTCGACGAAGGTGTCGCCGGCGGTGCGGGTGGTGAACTCGATGTGGGTGGTCGAGTCGAAGGTGTGGTCGCCGGTGGTGAGGTCGAGGTCGACGCGGTAGTGGTGGACGTCGAGGAGGCGGGCTCTGGTCTGTGCTTCTTGGCGTGTGAGTGCGGGCATGGGGTCATGCTGCCCNGATGGGTGGGGGGGAGGTTGTGCGGTGGTTGAAGCTCCTATAGATCGTCAAGCGGTCTGAAGGAGCGGTTTCGGTGTGGTCTGTGAGCTGATGAGGTGCTTGTAGACCTCGCGCGCTATGAAGCGTTTGAGGCACCGGAGGATGTCCTTCTTGGACATGCCTTCGGCGGTTCGTCGGATCACGTAGTCCTTGGTACGGGTGTCGTAGCGCATGCGGACGAGCGCGATCGTGTGGAGTGCGTTGTTGGCCTGGCGGTCACCGCCGCGGTTGAGGCGGTGCCGGTGGGTGCGACCTGAACTGGCCGGGATCGGCGCCGCCTCAACCNGGTGCGCGAAGNGACGCCTCCGACCTGAGCCGGTTCGGGTTGTCGCCCGCCGTGATCAAGAGCTGGGCGGCGGTTTCGGTGCCGACGCCAGGCAACGCAACCAGGTCGGGGACGGTCTGCGCGACCAGCGGTTTCAGCTCGGCATCGGCATCGGTGATCTCCTCGGTGAGGTACTGGTAGCGGCGGGCGAGGCGTCGCAGTGCGGTGCGAATCGCGCAGGCCGGATCCGCGTGGTCGCTGCCCGGGCGCGAGCGGGCCAGCTGCCGGATCAGNTCGCNGNT
>NZ_CP095474.1:1495555-1496745 GCF_023614315.1 Streptomyces sudanensis
AANNTNACGGACCTCGCCGGGTGCGGTGACGATGAGCGTGCGGATCTGATTGATCGTCTGGGTACGGGACTTGATGGCCGAACGGCGGACCACGCGCAGGGAGCGGATCGCCTCTACGACGCCGTCGCGCGTCTTCGGCGTACCACCGGCCCGGCCGGAGAGCACGGCGGTGGCTGCGGCGTAGGCATCGACGGGGTCGGACTTTCCGTTGGCACGCCTGGCCCGCCGGTCGGGCCGGTCCACGTCGATGACGGTGACCTGGTTCGCCCGCAGGTACCGCGCCAGTTCGGCGCCGTAGGCACCTGTGCCCTCGACGCCGACGGCCATGAGGTCACCGTGCGAACGCAGCCAGTCCAGCAGGCGGCGGTAGCCGGCGGGGCTGGTGGGGAACGCCTCGGTGGCGAGGTGGCGACCGATGGAGTCGATCACGGCGGCCTGGTGGAAGTCGGTGTGGGTGTCCACGCCGCCGACCACCGCTATCTCGTCTGCCATGCTGACTGCTGCTGTCCTTCCGTGCGACGCGCGAGGGATGACACGCGCCGGTCGGGCGACAGGACAAGACTGTGATGGGACCTTTGGCCGGGCTCCTATGAAGTCACAGACGCCCGACCGGCCGCGTGCATGGCGGCACCGCCCGGACGGCCGACGATTCAACCGCAGGACAGCCGGAGCGTCAGTCAGTCGGAGGGTCAGACCCCCGAGCGGTGCCATCTTCATCCTCACAGTCAGCCGGGGGTGTGGTGGGTGGTGGGGGNCGGTGGCGATGCGTTCGTGGTGGCGGATGACTTCGGCGATGATGAAGTTGAGGAGTTTCTCGGCGAACGCGGGGTCGAGGTTGGCGGTTTCGGCGAGTTGGCGGAGGCGTGCGATTTGGCGGGCCTCGCGTGGGGGGTCGGCGGGTAGGTGGTGGCGGGCTTTGAGGAGGCCGACCTGCTGGGTGCATTTGAAGCGTTCGGCGAGCATGTGGACGACGGCTGCGTCGATGTTGTCGATGCTTTCGCGGAGGCGGTTGAGTTCGGCGGTGACGGCTTGGTCGGTGCCGTTGGCGTCGTCGGTGCCGTCGGTGCCGTCGGTGCCGTCGGTAGTGACGGCTTGGTCGGTGCCGTCGGTGGTGGCGGCTTGGNNGGTGTCGTCGGCGTCGTCGGTGGTGTGGGGGGTGTCGGGGTGGTGGATCTCAGTCGTGGCAGCAT
>NZ_CP095474.1:1496915-1496986 GCF_023614315.1 Streptomyces sudanensis
ATGACCGAGTTCTATACGTGAGTGGTCGTCGGGAGCGTCAGGTGGGTATANGNGACCGGGTGGGGGTGNAC
>NZ_CP095474.1:1496994-1512265 GCF_023614315.1 Streptomyces sudanensis
GCAGGTCCGCGGTGGTGCCGGACCTGCCTCGTGCCGGGGGTGTGGTGTGTCGGGTGGCTCAGGGGGTCACAGGGTGGCGGCTGCCGACTTGATGGCGGAGGCGAAGGTGGAGACCTCGGTGTAGACGCCGGGGTAGTTGGGGCGGGCGCAGCCGTAGCCCCAGCTCACGATGCCGACCTGGATCCAGGCGCCGTTGGCGTCGCGGCGGAACATGGGGCCGCCGGAGTCGCCCTGGCAGGTGTCGGTGCCGCCGCTGGCGTAGCCGGCGCACATCTCCTCGGAGGGGATGAGTTCCTTGTAGGACTGCTGGCAGGTGGCGTCGGAGACGAAGGGCACCTGGGCCTTGAGGAGGTAGCGCTGCTGGCTGCCGCCTTCGCGGTTGGCGCCCCAGCCGGCGACGGTGAAGGTGCCGGTGTTGTAGGTGGTGGTGGTGGCGATGTTGAGGGTGGGGAGGTTGATGGGCTGGGCGAGCTTGATGAGTGCCCAGTCCTTGCCGGAGCCGTTGTAGCCGGGGGCCTGGAGGACCTTGGTGGAGCGGACCTTGATGGCGGAGGTGCTCTGGAGGTCGACCACGCCGGCGGTGGCGGTGATGCTGGTGTTGTCGCCGGAGCCGCTGACGCAGTGGGCGGCGGTGAGGACGACCTGGGGGGAGATGAGGGAGCCGCCGCAGCCCATGGAGAGGCGGACCATCCAGGGGAATTCGCCCTGGGCCGCGCGGGTGCCGCCGACGACGGGGGCGGGGGCGGCGGAGGCGGAGGTGGGCTGGAGGCTGACGGCGGCGAGGACGACGGCGCCGGCGGCGGCGAACCTCTTGAGGGCGCGTACCAGTGTCTTCTTCAACTGCTTGCCTTCCGTGGGGGGTTGCGGCTTGCGCGTCACGGACCTCACGTCTTGATGACATGAGCCCGTCAAGGCGTAGACGGGATTATCCGGAGGTCCGCGCGCGGGGCGCAAGCCTCCTCTTTCGGCCATCCGGCGGTCGTCGCCGTACGGTGGGAGGAGGGCCGGAATCGCACCGCTTGGGAGCGCTGGACGTGGCAGAGGACAGGGTGGACGGGGCCGGGGGCGACGTCGTCCACGGCTTCCCGCACCTGGCCACGGTGCGGGCGGCGATCACCGCGCTGTACCGGCGGATCTCGCCCGAGGGGCTGTACGCGTACGCGGGCAGTGTCGCCCCCGCCGACGTGGCCTTCGCCGACGTCGACGACCTGCACCTGGGGGCGCACCGGGTGGCCGGGGCGCTGGTGCGGCAGCTTCGGCTCCCCCGGGCGCGGATGGTCGTGGGCTTCCGGTCGATGGAGCACGCGGCGAGCGTGGAGCTGACGGCGGGGCCGGAGTACTTCGTCGAGCTGAACGACCGGTTCCGGACACACCGGCGGGACATCGGCGCGGCTCTCGCCCACGAGATCACCCATGTGCTACTGCACCGCCTGGACCTGGCGTTCCCCGGCGTCCGGGACAACGAGATCCTCACCGACACCGCCACCGCCTACCTGGGCGCGGGGTGGCTGCTGCTGGACGCCTACCGGGAGGACGCGGTGTCCAGCCAGAAGCTGGGCTACCTCACTCCGGAGGAGTTCGGGTACGTGCTGGCCAAGCGGGCGCGGGTGTTCGGCGAGGACCCCTCGCCGTGGTTCACCAGCCCGCAGGCGTACGCGGCGTACGAGTGCGGGCGGGACGAGGCGCTGTACGACGAGCGGCGGCCCCCGCTGGTGGCGGCGGGGTGGGCGGGCCGGCACCGGTACGCGAGGGAGCGCCGCCGGTACGCGCAGGGTGATGCGGACGCCGCCGCGCCGGCCGGGGCCGGGTATGCCTTCGAGGGTGTAGTAAGCTCGGGATGTGGGTGTCGTTCCCGTGTCCGACGTGCCGGCAGCGGGTGCGGGTGCCGGTGCGGGGCCGGGTGCGGGCGCGGTGCGGGCTGTGCCGCACGGTGCTGGAGTGCGACACGTGAGGGGTCTGTTCGGGGGTGTGTTTGTTTGCGGGCGGGCGGCGCGCGGGTGAGGGTCGGGGTATGACGATGGTGCCCGCCCCTGTCCACAAGGATCTGTTCGAGGCCGTCCACGGAGGTGACGACGACGCCGTGGTGCGGCTGCTGAGGTCGGGCGCGCCCGCCGAGGCCACCGACGAGGAGGGCGACACCGCCCTGTACACCGCCGCGGTGGGCGGCCGCACGGGGATCGTGCGGCTGCTGCTGGCCGCCGGGGCCGACCCGGGGCGGGCCAGCGGGGAGGGCGGCGGCGACCTGCCGCTGTGCGGTGCGGCGTGCCACGGCCACACCGGGGCGGTGCGGGCGCTGCTGGCGGCGGGGGCGTGGCCGGACCAGCGCGCGGAGTTCGGGTGGACGGCGCTGGCCTGGGCGGTGCGCCAGGGGCACGCCGGCACGGTGCGGGCGTTGCTGGAGTACGGCGCCGACCCGGGGGCCGCGGGGCCGGACGGGGCGGTGCCGCTGGTGGCGGCGGCGCGGCGCGGGTCGGTGCCGGTGGTGCGGGCGCTGCTGGAGCACGGTGCGCCGGGGCGGGCCGAGGCGCTGGCGGAGGCCCGCGCGTGGCTCGGCCGGGACGTGGAGCGCGTCCTGCGGGACGGGCTGGCGGAGGCGTACGGGGACGGGATCGAGACCGTGACGCGGCGCGTCGCGGAGGGCGGCGGGGTGACGCTCGTGGTGGAGGTCCTGCGGGACGGGCGGCCGGTCGCCGGGCGCGAGCAGCAGACCGGGCACGCCGCGATCGCGACGCTGCTGGAGGCCGCCCTGGGCGAGCGCCCGCCGTACGACGAGTTGGCCGGGCGGGCGCTGCGCTGCGGCGACCCGTCGCGGGAGGACTGGGCGCGGGCCGCGGAGGTGCTGGGGCGGCGCGGGGACGAGGAGACGTTCGCGGCGGCGGCCGCGTGGTGCGCGGACGGGGACCCGCTGCGGCAGGCGTTCGGCGCGGACGTGCTGGCCCGGCTCGCCGCCTCGGGCGGGCGGGCCGGGGTGTTCGCCGCGCGGGCGGTGCCGGTGCTGCGGGAGCTGGCCCGGGAGGCGCGGGAGGCGGAGGTGGTCCTGTCGGTGGTGCGGGCGCTCGGGGCGCAGGGCGACGCGTCGGTGCTGCCCGACGTGCTGCGGCACGCCGTCCACCCGGATGTGCGCGTGCGGCGCGGGGTCGCCGCGGCCGTGACCGGGCTCCTCCCGGCGGGGCACCGGGAGGGGGTGGCCGCGCTGGTCGCGCTGGCCCGCGACGGGGACGCGGCGGTGCGGGCGGCGGCGGTGCGGGCCCTGGCGGTCTCCCCGGACGACTCCCCCACCGTGCGGGGCGCCCTGGCCGCCCGGCTGGACGGCGGGGAACCGGACTCGGTCGTCGTCGCGGAGGCCGCGCGCGGCCTGGCGGCGCGCGGGGACGGGCGCGCCGTGGAGGCGCTGGAGGCGCTGCTGGCGACGGCGGACCCGGACGGGCCGGCGTACGCGGTGGCGCTGGCCGCCGTGGAGGACGTACGGGACGCGGCGGCGCGGCGGCGCCTGGAGTCGGTGCCGCGGCGGCGGGGCTGAGCCTTCCGGGCGCCCGCCGGGTCGGGCTTCCAGGGCCGGGGGTTCCGGGCGCCTGCCGGGTTTGGGTCTCGCGGTTGGTTCCGGCGAGGCGGCGGTGGGTGGTTGCCGGTGGTCGCCGGCGTGCCGCATGTCTGGCGGGCCGCCGTGGCCTCGTCGAGCGCGGCTTCCTTCACGAGGACCATCGGGGGCTTCGGCTTCGCCGGGCCGGTCCGGTACAGCCGGGCCCACCGCTTTCCGCCGCGGCGTTCGATCCGTTCGGCTTCGGGTGCACTCGGGTGTCCGAGGTGCGGATCGGCGGGCAACCGGCCTGTCGGTGCCGGCGGTTAGGGTCCGCACATGACCGGTGACCGGATGGTGCGCAGCTTCTACGACCTGGCCTTCGGGGTCGATCCCGGGGGAGCCAGGAAGGACACCCACTACGTGCGGGGCAGCCTTGAGGAGGTGCGGCACGATCTGGCCGCGGAGCTCGCCGAGGAGATCAACCTGTATCTGCTCTGCTGGTACGGCGCCCGCCTGACCCTGGACGTCTACCAGCAGGGGAAACGGACCGACTCGATCGACCTGCACCCGTTCCTCACGATTTCGGTAGCGGGCCACCCGGACATCACGTTCACCGGGCCCGGGGAGCCGGTGGGGTACGACTTCGAGGCGGACGAGGATGCGGAGGACGAGACCACGACCCTCTCCCACCGCATGTTCGCCGGAGAGCTCGGGGATGCGGTCGAGGTCACCGTCGACTGGGACCGCATCGAAGTGCCGCCCCTGATCGGGGAAGTGGCGCGCGAGGGAGACCATGTCGCGCTGCACCCGCTGCCCGGCCGTTTCGGGCACACCGCCGAGTACGGCTGTCAGGACTTCGGGGGATGACCTCCCGCCCGGGGCGGCGGTGGCGAACCGGCCGGCGCCCCGGGCCGCGGCATCGGCGGTGACGTGCTCCTTCCCGCTCACGGCCGGGGTGGTGTGTGTGGCCGGGCGGCCTGTCCGAGCCCTCGCCCTTCCGCGGGGCGGGTAGGCGAGGGCCGGGCGGAGTGTCAGATCGACGCTGGAACGGGTGGATGTCGTCGCCGCCGCGGAAGTCGCCCCCGGCCGGGGTGGGCGGCGTGGAGGTGGGGGCGGAGCGAACCGGTATCGCGGTGGGTGGTCGGGGACGACGGTCAGGGTGGTCCCGGACGGGGGTCGGCAGCCGATGCCCGCGCCTCCTCGCCCCGACCGCCGACCGCCGACTGAACCGGGTGCTCTCACCCCGGCGGGCGACAGCGGGCACGGCGCGGCAACGGCGGTCCGTGCGGGTCAGGCCGCCGCATGCCGTGCCCTCACCCGCGTACGCGTGCCGTGCGGTGGGGCTCTGCGGTGAGGGGCGCCGCCGTCCGGTGTTCCGGGCCGTTCTCGGCGGTGCAGCGACGGCACCGGCACGGCGGCCACTGCGATGACAGCGGCGGCGGTCCGGCCTTCCTCTCGGTGATCTCGACTGTCTCGCTCCATGTCCTCCCGCCGTCACGGGAGACGCGGAGGGTCATCAGCGCCTTGCCGGTCATACCGCCGCCCCCGGCATGCGGTTCTGCACCATTGCCACCGGCGTGCGCCGCCTTTCCCACCGTTCATGGGCCACGTAGTACGGGCGCACCAGGGGCAGGGCACCGGCGTCGATCACGGGGAACACGACCCGGGAGGTCACCAGAAGCCTCCGGGCGGGGGTGGGTTCTGGTGCGGCTTGTGCGCGGCGCCGGCCGCGGGGAGGCAGGAGCCGGGTCAATAAGGCTTCCAGTAGGCTTTTCATGTCGTTTCGCTCCTCATCGGTGATCGACCGCGCCCCGGGACGTTCGCAGCGTCGCCGGGGTCTTTCTCTGCCTGACGCACTACCCGCAGATACCCACGGTTATCCACGGATGCGCAGATGTTTGCGGTCATTCACGCTGAGGCCATGGAGCTTGATCACTCGCGTCCGCTGTGGCGACAGATCGCAGCGGAGCTCATTCGACGCATCAAGGACGGCACCTACCCGCCGGGGAGCCGCGTCCCGTCGACGCTGGCGATCGCCCAAGAGTTCGGCGTGGTGAACGCCACCGCGGCGAAGGCCATGCGGCATCTGCGCGAAGAGGGGTGGACGCGCGGGGAGGTCGGGCTCGGAACCTTCGTCATGGATCCGCTTCCGCGAGCCGAGTAGGGAACGTCCCTGCTCATCAGATAGCGGCCTGCCGGTGAGCCGTCGACAGGGAGCGTTCGCGTCGGCCAGGACCTCCCTGCCTGTGCCGCCGGGGCGGCTTCGGCCGGAGGCGAGACCCTCGGCGAGGGCGCGTCCGGGGGAGCCACGCCGTCCACGACGACCCGTGGGGCACGGCCCGCCATGGTCGTGTTCCCCAGTCCCGGACGCCCCGCCGACGCGCGTTCGTAGAGCGCGGGCCGCCCAGGGCCGGAACCCCGCTACCGGGAGCGGTGTACGGAGAACTCGTTGCCGTCCGGGTCGAGCATCGGCGTCCGGCCGTCCTCGCCGGTGCCGGCGCGGGTCGCGCCGAGCGAGACCAGGCGGTCCACCTCCGCCCCCATGTCGTCGCCGGCGGGGACCACCAGCTCGAAGCGCAGCCGGTTCGGGCCGGTCTTCGGCGCCACCGGGGGGCCGCCCCAGGTGATCTTCGTACCGCCGTCCGGTGACTGGATCGCGGTCTCCTGGTCCTGGTCCCAGACCAGCGGCCACCCCAGCGCCCTGCTCCAGAAGTAGCCGACCTCCTGCGTGCCATCGCAGGCCAGCGCCCCGATGGAACCGGTGTCGGCGAGGAACCGGTTGCCCGCCTCGATGACGCAGAACTCGTTGCCCTCCGGATCGGCGAGCACCACGTGCGCGTCCTCCGGGGTCTGGCCCACGTCGAAGTGTTCCCCGCCGAGTTCCAGTGCCCTGGCCACCGTCCGCCGCTGGTCGTCCGGGGAGGTGCTCGTCAGGTCGAAGTGCGCCCGGTTCCGGCCGGTCTTGGACTCCCGGGTCGGCAGGAAGCGTATGCGGAACCCGGTGGGGTCGGGGGGCAGGAGCGCGGTGCCGCCGTCCGGATCGGCGTCCGGCTCCCAGCCCAGGATCCCGGACCAGAACCGTGCCAGGTCGGCGGGCCGGGTCGCGTCGAAGCAGATGGCGAACAGTCGACTGGTCATGTTCCGTGTGTCTCCGATCCGTCGGCCGCCGACACGGCGCCCGGTCCTCCCCGGCGGGCGCAGCCTAGGGCGGCGGTGCGGCACCCGCATCCGGTTTTCCGCCGCGGGCCCGCGGCTCCCGCCCCGGGTGACGGTCGTGCGGGAGTACCGCCGTCCGCGTCGCCGGCCGGGGCGGCCCGTGTCGCAGGGGTGTGACCGGCCGGCCCCCGGGGAGCGCACGGGTGCGGGTACGGCGGTACGGGCGGCCGGGCCGGGGCGGCCGGTCGTTGTCCGGTTCGGGCCGGCCGGGGGTATGTGTGTGCCCGGGGCGGCGGTGGCGGTGCCCGCCGGTCCGCACCGGTGGAGTCCGCACCGGTGGAGTCCGCGCCGGTGAAGTCCGCGCCGGTGGAGTCCGCGCCCGTGGGGTGCCGGCCCGTTCCGGTCCGGCTCCGGGCACCGTCCGTACGGTCAGGGAGAGTCATGACGAGCAGGTTCACCGAGTTGGCCGTCGACTGCCGCGATCCGGAGAGGCTCGCGGCCTTCTGGTGCGAGGTCCTGGACTTCCGGGTGCTCGACCGGCGGGAGGGCCTGGTCGAGATCGGGTCCCGCGTGCCGGCCGTCGAGGAGGTCCGGGCCCGCCAGACGGCGCCGACCCTGGTGTTCCTCCGGGTGCCCGAGGACAAGACCGTGAAGAACCGGCTCCACCTGGACGTCAGCCCGGTCGACGGCAGCACCGAGGACGAGGTGGCCAGGCTGCTCGGCCTCGGCGCCACCAGGGCGGACGTGGGCCAGGGGCCGGGCCGGAGCTGGGTGGTCATGGCCGATCCGGAGGGCAACGAGTTCTGCGTCCTGCGGAGTCTGGCGCCGTAGGGCCGGGCGCGACCGCGGCGCCCCGGGAAACCGCGCCACCGGGAAGCCGCGCCGCCGGGGCGGGGGCTCGTGGCGGCGGCCGGGCGCGCGGTCCGGGGCACGCCGCCCGCGTCCGCCGGGGCGGGCCGGGCGCGCCGCCCGCGCCCGGGTCAGGCCGCGCGTTCGGCGGCGCCGCGTTCGACGCAGAACTCGTTGCCCTCCGGATCGGCGAGGACCGCCCACCCCGTGCCGTCCGGGCGGCGCCGGTCGGAGACGAGCCGCGCGCCGAGGGCGAGGAGCCGGGTCACCTCCTCGTCGCGGGTGCGGTCCCGCGGCTGGAGGTCGAGGTGCACCCGGTTCTTGACGGTCGTGCGCTCCGGGACGGCCACGAACAGCAGGCCGGCCCCCGGCGCCCGCACGGTGGCCTCCGGGGCGCCGGGGCGGTCGTCGTCGGCGAGGGGCGTTTCGAGGGCGGCGGACCGGAAGGAGGCCGGTGCGTACGCACCGGCGCAGTCGACGGTCACGTGTCTCACGAGGGAACTCATGGGACCGGTCTGCCGTTCGGTGCCGCCGGTGCTGCTTCCGGCGCCGTCCCCGGGAGGATGCCGCGGGCGCGGGCGGCGGCGAGCCAGGAGGGGAACTCCCCCACCAGCCGGTCGTACAGGACGTCGTCGGGGACCCGGAGCGGGTCGGTCCCGGCGTGGAAGAAGCCGGTGTTGTCGACGGGCCGCCGCTGCGGTGCGGGCAGTTCGTCGAGGCGGCGCAGGAAGTCGAACTGGCTGCTGCCCGGGTCGCCGAAGCCCACGAACTGCCAGAACATCGGCAGCCGGGCCGCCTTGCAGACGTACTTCTCCGTGAGCGGCCGGTTGCCGGGGCCGCCGTCGGTCTGGAAGACGACGAGCGCCGGGGCGGTGGTGCCGCTGTCCAGGTGGTGGTCGATGACGGCGTCCATGGCGGTGTGGTAGTTGGTCCGGCCCATGTGGCCCAGGTCCGCCGCGATCCGGCCGATCCGTCCCCGGTGGCCGGCGAGTTCGATGTCGGCGACGGCGTCCACGCCGGTGGAGAAGAAGACGACCGGGACGCGCCCGTCGTCGTCGAGGTGCGCGGCGAGTCCCAGCACCCGGTCCGCCAGGGCCTGGACGCTGCCGTCCCGGTAGTAGGGGCGCATGGAGCCGGAGTGGTCGACGACCAGGTAGACCGCCGCGCGCTGCCCCTCCAGGCCGTGTTTGCGCAGGGAGACACCCGCGCGCTTGTACAGATCGACCAGCACGGGCGCGGTCTGCTCGATCTTGCGAAGGTCGATGGCCATACGTGCTCCCCCCGTGCGCGGTACTCCGTGCGGTGTGCCGCGTGCCCACCGCACGGTACGCCACGGCACGGTACGCCGCGGCGGGAACGGCCGCGGCGNCGCNCGCCGGGCGTCCGGTGCCGGACGTGGCGGGCGCCGCCGCGGCGCGGGGCGCGGGGTGCGGCCGGGTCAGACGGTCAGGGCGCGGTCGGTCGGGCGGATCGGGGCGGGCAGGTCGCTGGCGCCGGTCAGGTACCGGTCCACTCCGCGGGCGGCGGAGCGGCCCTCGGCGATGGCCCACACGATGAGCGACTGGCCGCGGCCCGCGTCGCCGGCGGCGAAGACGCCGGGCACGTTGGTCTGGAAGTCGGCGCCGCGGGCGATGTTGCCGCGCTCGTCGAGTTCCAGGCCGAACTGCTCGACCAGGCCGTTGGCGACGTCGGTGCCGGTGAAGCCCATGGCGAGGGTGACGAGCTGGGCGGGGATCCGCCGTTCGGTGCCGGGCCTGGGCGTCGGCCTCCCACCGGTGAACTCCACCTCGACCAGGTGTAGCCACTGCACGTTGCCGTCCGCGTCGCCCTCGAAGCGGGTGGTGGAGACGGAGTAGATCCGCTCGCCGCCCTCCTCGTGGGCCGAGGTGACCTTGTACAGCAGGGGGAACGTCGGCCACGGCTGGTGCGGTGCCCGCTCCTCCCCCGGCCTGGGCATGATCTCCAGCTGGGTGACGGACAGGGCGCCCTGGCGGTGGGCGGTGCCCACGCAGTCGGCGCCGGTGTCGCCGCCGCCGATGACGACGACGTGCTTGCCCTCGGCGGTGATCGGCGGGGTGACGAGGTCGCCCTCCTGCACCTTGTTGGCGAGCGGCAGGTACTCCATCGCCTGGTGGACGCCCTTGAGGTCGCGGCCGGGGACGGGCAGGTCGCGGGCGGTGGTGGCGCCGGCCGCGACGACGACGGCGTCGTACCGCCTGCGCAGGTCGCCGGCGGTCAGGTCGCGGCCGATCTCGACGCCGGTGCGGAAGCGGGTGCCCTCGGCGCGCATCTGCTCGACGCGCCGGTTGATGTGCCGCTTCTCCATCTTGAACTCGGGGATGCCGTACCGGAGCAGTCCGCCGACGCGGTCGGCGCGCTCGTACACGGCGACCGTGTGGCCGGCGCGGGTGAGCTGCTGGGCGGCGGCGAGGCCGGCCGGGCCGGAGCCGACGACGGCGACGGTCCTGCCGGAGAGGCGCTCCGGGGGGCGGGGGGTGACGCTGCCGGACTCCCACGCCTTGTCGACGATCGAGACCTCGACGTTCTTGATGGTGACGGGCGGCTGGTCGATGCCGAGGACGCACGCCGCCTCGCAGGGGGCGGGGCACAGCCGCCCGGTGAACTCGGGGAAGTTGTTGGTGGCGTGCAGCCGCTCGTGGGCGGCACCCCAGTCCCCGCGGTGGACGAAGTCGTTCCACTCGGGGATGAGGTTTCCGAGGGGGCAGCCGTTGTGGCAGAACGGGATGCCGCAGTCCATGCACCGCGACGCCTGCCTGCCGACGATCGGCAGCAGGGAGCCGGGGACGTGGACCTCGTTCCAGTCCTTGACGCGCTCGGCCACGGGGCGGGTGGGGGCGGTCTCGCGCCCGGTGGTCAGGAAGCCCTTGGGGTCAGCCATGGTTCGCCGCCTCCATCATCTTCTCGGTGGTCTCGGTCTCGGAGAGACCGGCGAGCTCGGCGGCGTCCCTGGCGGCGAGCACGGCCTTGTACGCGGTGGGGGTGACCCTGCTGAAGCGGTCCGCGGCGGCGGGCCAGTCGGCGAGGAGCTTCCCGGCGACGGTGGAGCCGGTCTCCTCGTGGTGGCGGCGCACCACGTCGTGCAGCCACGTCCGGTCGGTGTCGTCGAGGGGTTCGACGGCCTGCCGGTTGCCGGGGTTGACGTCGTCCGGGTCGAGGTCGAGGACGTACGCGACACCGCCGGACATGCCGGCCGCGAAGTTCCGCCCGGTCTCGCCGAGGACGACGGCGCGGCCGCCGGTCATGTACTCGCAGCCGTGGTCGCCGACGCCCTCGGAGACCACCAGGGCGCCGGAGTTGCGGACGCAGAAGCGTTCGCCGGTGCGGCCGCGCAGGAACATCTCGCCGCCGGTCGCGCCGTAGGCGATGGTGTTGCCGGCGATGGTCGAGTACTCGGCCAGGTGGTCGGCGGCGCGGTCGGGGCGGACGACGATCCGGCCGCCGGACAGGCCCTTGCCGACGTAGTCGTTGGCGTCGCCCTCCAGGCGGAGGGTCACGCCGCGCGGTACGAACGCGCCGAACGACTGGCCGGCGGAGCCGGTGAAGGTGAGGTCGATCGTGTCGTCGGGCAGGCCCGCGCCGCCGAACCGCCTGGTCACCTCGTGACCGAGCATGGTGCCGACCGTGCGGTTGACGTTGCGGATGGGCAGCCGGGCGCGGACCGGGCGGGCGTCCTGGGCGCTCGCGGCGTCCAGGGCGTCGGCGGCCAGTTCGATGAGCTGGTTGTCCAGGGCCTTCTCCAGGCCGTGGTCCTGGTCGGCGGTCCGGTGGCGGGCGGCGCCCTCGGGCAGGTCGGGGACGTGGAAGAGGGGGGCCAGATCCAGGCCGCGGGCCTTCCAGTGGTCCACGGCGCGGGCGGTGTCGAGGACCTCGGCGCGGCCGACGGCCTCCTCCAGGGTGCGGAAGCCCAGTTCGGCGAGGAGTTCGCGGACCTCCTCGGCGATGAACTCGAAGAAGTTCCCGACGAATTCGGGCTTGCCGGAGAACCGTTCCCGCAGGACCGGGTTCTGGGTGGCGATGCCGACCGGGCAGGTGTCCAGGTGGCAGACGCGCATCATGACGCAGCCGGAGACGACGAGCGGCGCGGTGGCGAAGCCGAACTCCTCGGCGCCGAGGAGCGCGGCGACGACCACGTCGCGGCCGGTCTTCAGCTGGCCGTCGGTCTGGACGACGATCCGGTCGCGCAACCCGTTGAGCAGCAGGGTCTGCTGGGTCTCGGCGAGGCCGAGTTCCCAGGGGCCGCCCGCGTGCTTCAGCGAGGTGAGGGGGGAGGCGCCCGTTCCGCCGTCGTGTCCGGAGACGAGGACGACGTCCGCGTGGGCCTTGGACACGCCGGCGGCGACCGTGCCGACGCCGGCCTCGGACACCAGCTTCACGTGGATGCGGGCGGCCGGGTTGGCGTTCTTCAGGTCGTGGACGAGCTGCGCCAGGTCCTCGATGGAGTAGATGTCGTGGTGGGGCGGCGGGGAGATCAGGCCGACGCCGGGGGTGGAGCGGCGGGTCCTGGCGATCCACGGGTACACCTTGTGGCCGGGCAGCTGGCCGCCCTCGCCAGGCTTGGCGCCCTGGGCCATCTTGATCTGGATGTCGTCGGCGTTGACGAGGTACTCGCTGGTGACGCCGAAGCGGCCGGAGGCGACCTGCTTGATCGCGGAGCGGCGGGCCGGGTCGCGGAGGCGGTCGGGGTCCTCGCCGCCCTCGCCGGTGTTGGACTTGCCGCCCAGCCGGTTCATGGCGACGGCGAGGGTCTCGTGCGCCTCCCGGGAGATGGAGCCGTACGACATGGCGCCGGTGGAGAACCGCCTGACGATCTCGGCGGCCGGTTCGACCTCCTCGATCGGGATGGGGGGGCGGTCGGGGGCGAAGCCGAACAGGCCGCGCAGCGTCATCAGCCGCTCGGACTGCCCGTTCACCCGTTCGGTGTACTTCTTGAAGACGTCGTACCGCTTGGAGCGCGTGGCGTGCTGGAGGCGGAAGACCGTCTCGGGGTCGAACAGGTGCGGCTCGCCCTCGCGGCGCCACTGGTACTCGCCGCCGATCTCCAGGGCGCGGTGGGCCGGTGCGACGCCGCCGGCCGGGTACGCCTTGGCGTGGCGGGCGGCGACCTCCCCGGCGACGACGTCGAGGCCGACGCCGCCGATCCTGCTGGAGGTGCCGTCGAAGTACGCGGCGACGAAGTCCCGGTCCAGGCCGACCGCCTCGAAGACCTGGGCGCCCCGGTAGGAGGCGACGGTGGAGATGCCCATCTTCGACATGACCTTCAGCACGCCCTTGCCGAGGGCGTGGATCAGGTTGCGGATGGCCCGCTCGGGCTCGACGCCCTGGACGAACGTTCCGGCGCGGACGAGGTCCTCGACGGACTCCATGGCCAGGTACGGGTTGACGGCGGCGGCCCCGTAGCCGATGAGCAGGGCGACGTGGTGGACCTCGCGGACGTCGCCCGCCTCGACCAGCAGGCCGACCCGGGTGCGCTGCCTGGTGCGGATGAGGTGGTGGTGGACGGCGGAGGTGAGCAGCAGCGACGGGATCGGCGCGCGTTCGGTGTCGGAGTGCCGGTCGGACAGGACGATCAGGCGGGCGCCGCCCTCGATGGCGGCGTCGGCCTCGGCGCGGATCTCCTCGATCCGGGCGGCCAGCGCGTCGGCGCCGCCGGAGACCCGGTACAGGCCGGAGAGGGTGACGGCGGCCATGCCGGGCATGTCGCCGTCGGCGTTGATGTGGACGAGCTTGGCCAGTTCGTCGTTGTCGACGACCGGGAAGGGCAGGGTGACGCTGCGGCAGGACGCGGCGGTCGGCTCCAGCAGGTTGCCCTGCGGGCCGAGCGGGGAGATCAGCGAGGTGACGAGCTCCTCGCGGATGGCGTCCAGCGGCGGGTTGGTGACCTGCGCGAACAGCTGGGTGAAGTAGTCGAACAGCAGGCGCGGCCGGTCGGAGAGCGCGGCGATGGGCGTGTCGGTGCCCATGGAGCCGATCGGTTCGGCGCCGGTGCGGGCCATCGGCGCGAGGACGAGCCGCAGCTCCTCCTCGGTGTAGCCGAAGGTCTGCTGGCGCCGGGTGACCGAGGCGTGGGTGTGGACGACGTGCTCGCGTTCGGGCAGGTCCTCCAGTTCGATGATCCCGCCCTCCAGCCACTCCCGGTACGGGTGCCGGGCGGCGAGTTCCGCCTTGATCTCGTCGTCCTCGACGATGCGGTGCTCGGCGGTGTCGACGAGGAACATCCGGCCGGGCTGGAGGCGGCCCTTGCGGACGACCCTGCCGGGTTCGACGTCGAGGACGCCGACCTCGGAGGAGAGGACGACCAGGCCGTCGTCGGTGACCCAGTAGCGGCCGGGGCGCAGGCCGTTGCGGTCCAGGACGGCGCCGGCGCGGGTGCCGTCGGTGAAGGTGATGCAGGCGGGGCCGTCCCAGGGCTCCATCATCGTGGAGTGGTACCGGTAGAAGGCGCGCCGGTCGGGGTCCATGGAGTCGTGGTTCTCCCACGCCTCGGGGACCATCATCAGCACCGCGTGGGGCAGGGAGCGGCCGCCGAGGTGGAGCAGTTCCAGGACCTCGTCGAAGGAGGCGGAGTCGGAGGCGTCCGGGGTGCAGATCGGGAGGATCCGCTCCAGGGCGCCGTCGCCGAAGAGGCCGGAGGCGAGCTGGGACTCGCGGGCGCGCATCCAGTTGCGGTTGCCCCTGACGGTGTTGATCTCCCCGTTGTGGGCGACGAAGCGGTACGGGTGGGCGAGCGGCCAGCTCGGGAAGGTGTTGGTGGAGAAGCGGGAGTGGACCAGGGCGAGCGCGCTGGCGGTGCGGCGGTCGGACAGGTCGGGGAAGAACGGCTCCAGCTGCCCGGTGGTGAGCATGCCCTTGTAGACCAGGGTGCGGGCGGACAGCGACGCGAAGTAGACGCCCAGCTCGCGTTCGGCGCGCTTGCGCAGCACGAAGGCCCTGCGGTCCAGGTCGATGCCGGTGCTGCCGGTGCCGTCGGTGAGGAACAGCTGGCGGAAGGCCGGCATGGTGGCGCGGGCGGCGGCGCCGAGGAGTTCCGGGGTGACGGGCACCTCGCGCCAGCCGAGGACGGTCAGGCCCTCCTCGGCGGCGAGCTCCTCGATCCGCGGGACGGCCTCGTCGGCGGCGTCCCCGGGGAGGAAGGCGGTGCCGACGGCGTACGCGCCGGCCTCGGGCAGTTCGAACCCGGCGGCCTCGCGCAGGAACGCGTCGGGGACCTGGATGAGGATGCCCGCGCCGTCGCCGGAGTCGGGCTCGGAACCGGTGGCGCCGCGGTGCTCCAGGTTGCGCAGCACGTCCAGCGCCTGCCGGAGCAGTTCGTGGCTGGGGACGCCGGTGAGGGTGGCCACCAGTCCGACGCCGCAGGCGTCGTGTTCGTGGCGGGGGTCGTACATCCCCTGCGGAGCGGGGCGACTGTCCATGGGCGACCAGGCATCGGCGCGCATCGGCTCTCCCGTCGTCGTCGTGGCACGTGTGGATGCCGAAGGGACGACGTTGGCCCTCCGCTGAAGTCTCGCGTAGGTCACATGATGAAACGTTTCCCAGGAGATGGATACCCCGTTCCACCATGCGGACGGGGGGTGGCGGTGCCGCGGGGGCGGCGCCGCCGNGNCCCCGTCGGTNNCNNTGGGCGGGGCCCGCGGCCTTTTCGGGGAGGAGGCGGGCTCCGTCGCCCGCGGCGTCCACGGCTGATCCCCCGTCGCGGAGGGGCCGAAACCGCCGGGCGGCGGTCGCCCG
>NZ_CP095474.1:1512369-1514394 GCF_023614315.1 Streptomyces sudanensis
GNGCCGCCCGGGGGCCGGCCCGCCTCAGAGCACCGCGCCGAACAGCCCGCCCAGCGCGTACGTCACGGCCGCCGCGGCCCCGCCGAGGACCAGCTGCCGCAGGCCGCTGTACCACCAGCTGCGCGCCGTCACCCGCGCGACGAGCGCCCCGCAGGCGAACAGCCCGGCCAGCGCCAGCAGCACCGCGGGCCACAGCGCGGTCGCGCCCAGCAGGTACGGCAGGACGGGCAGCAGCGCGCCCAGGGCGAACGAGCCGAACGACGAGGCGGCGGCGACCAGCGGCGACGGCAGGTCGTCCGGGTCCACGCCCAGCTCCTCGCGGGCGTGGATCTCCAGCGCCTGCTCCGGGTCGCGGGACAGCTGCGCGGCCACCTCGCGGGCGAGGCGGGGCTCGACGCCGCGCGCCGCGTACAGCGCGGCCAGCTCCTCCATCTCGTCCGCCGGGTGCCTGCGCAGCTCCCGGCGCTCGACGTCCAGCTCGGCCTCGACCAGCTCCCGCTGCGAGGCGACGGAGGTGTACTCGCCGGCCGCCATGGAGAACGCGCCGGCGGCCAGACCCGCCAGACCGGCGATGACGACGGTCTGCTGCGCCGCCGAGCCTCCCGCCACACCGGTCATCAGCGCCAGGTTGGACACCAGCCCGTCCATCGCGCCGAACACCGCCGGACGGAGCCAGCCGCCGTTGACGTCGCGGTGCGTGTGGTTGTCGCGGTGGGCGACGTGCAGTGCGGCCTCGGTCTCGATGATGGACACGGCTCTCCCCTTGCTCTCACGGGCCTGACCCGCGCCTTCCCTCGATCGCCTTCGAAAATACGCCCGATGTAAGGGGTGCGCTAGCAAGGCAGGCTTTACTTAGTAAGGGTCGCCACACCACGGGGGCCGTCCGGCCGGGGCGGCCCCGGACGTACCGTCCGCAGGCCGGCGTGCCCCGGAACGGCGAAGCGGCCGCCGGGGCCCGTCGGGGTCCCGGCGACCGCTCGTCGCCCGAAGGCGGGGGTCAGGGTTTCCGCGGCGCTCCGGCGTCGGCCGTCGCACCGGTGGCCGGCTCGTCCTCGCCGGTCTTCTCCTCGCCGGCCCGCGCGCCCTCGGGCGCCGCGGTCCCGGTGGCGGGGCTCCCCGCGGCCGCCGGCTCCACGGTCTCCTCCCGGCCCGGCCGCCTGCGCGCCGACAGCACGATGTACGTCACGGCCAGCAGGAACACCACGGCCGCGGTCCACACGTTCAGGCGCAGGCCCAGGATGCGGTGGGCGTCGTCGACGCGCATGTACTCGATCCAGGCGCGGCCCGCGCAGTACGCGGCGACGTACAGGGCGAACGCCCGGCCGTGCCCCAGCGTGAACCGGCGGTCGGCCCAGATCACCAGGAGGGCGACGCCGACGCACCACAGCGACTCGTACAGGAACGTCGGGTGGTAGAGCCCGGCCTCGCGGTTCGGGCCCTCGCTGATCTCCAGCGCCCACGGGAGGTCCGTGGACCGGCCGTACAGCTCCTGGTTGAACCAGTTGCCCCAGCGGCCGATCGCCTGGGCGAAGGCGATGCCCGGGGCGATCGCGTCGGCGTACGCGGGCAGCGGGATCCCCCGGCGGCGGCAGCCGATCCAGGCGCCCACCGCGCCGAGCGCGATGGCGCCCCAGATGCCGAGGCCGCCCTCCCAGATCTTGAAGGCGTCGACCCAGTTCCGGCCCTCGCTGAAGTAGAGCTGGTAGTCGGTGACGACGTGGTAGAGCCGGCCGCCGACCAGGCCGAAGGGAACCGCCCAGACGGCGATGTCGGCCACGGTGCCGGCGGTGCCGCCCCGGGCGACCCATCGCCTGTTGCCGTACCAGACGGCGACGAAGACACCGATGATGATGCAGAAGGCGTAGCCGCGCAGCGGTACCGGTCCGAGGTGGATCACACCGGTCGACGGGCTGGGAATGTAGGCAAGGTCCATGGCACCACTGACGCTACCCTCTCGGGCCGGTGACCGGGCCGTCCGCCCGGCAAAGACTGGATAACGCCCGGTCGGGCCGGGCGNNGGCCNGG
>NZ_CP095474.1:1514405-1533162 GCF_023614315.1 Streptomyces sudanensis
CGCCCGGCCCCGNNCTCCGCGCCGCCTCCGGCGTCGGCGCGCGGAGGGCCGCCGTCAGTGCGCGGGGTCCGCGCCCCCGCCGGCCCCGCCGGGCGGCTCCGACCGCGGTCCGGTCCCGGGCTCCGTACCCGGCGCGGAGGTTCCGGCGGACGGTGCCGCCGTGCCGGGCTTCTTGCCCTCGTTGGCCTGCGCGACCCACTTCCTGAGGTTCGCCGGGGAGATCTGCTCGCCGTCCTTCGCGGGGAAGATCGGCTCGCCGTTGAGCAGGACGGTCGGCGTGCCCCGGAAGTCGCCGGCGCGGAACGCCTCGTTCGAGGCGTCGACCCAGCCGTCGTGGGTGCCCTCGGCGACGCAGGAGCGGAAGGCCGGGGTGTCGAGGCCCGGTACCTTCGCCGCCAGCTCGAACAGCTTCGCGTCGTCGGCGAAGGCGTCGTCGGGCTCCTCCGGCTGGTTGGCGAAGAGCAGGTCGTGGTAGGCGCTGAACTTCCCGGCGTCCTGGGCGCACGCCGCGGCGTTCGCCGCGTTCAGCGAGCCGCTGCCGCCCATGTTGCCGTCGATGAGCGTGGCGAACCGGTACTCGGTCCGCAGCTGCCCGGCGGCCTCCAACTCGTGAACGGTCTCCCGGAAGCCGTTCTCGAACATGGCGCAGGCCGGGCAGCGGAAGTCCTCCCACACCGTCAGCGTGGCGGGGGCGTCCGGCGCGCCGACCGGGATGACCAGCCGGTCCTCGCCGACGGCGCCGGACGGCGCGGTCACCGGGCCCTTGCCGGCCGTGTCGTCCTTGCCTCCGGTCCTGGCCGCGATGACGCCGGCGACGGCCGCGAGGAGGAGCACCCCGGCCACGGCCGCCACCACCAGCACCAGGCGGCGGCGTTTCTCGCGGGCCCGTTCGCGTTCGCGTTCGATCTGGAGCCGCCGGCGGGCGCTCTGCTTCCCTGCCCTGTTCTTCTCGTTCACGCCCGGGAAACGAACCGGGGAGGCACCTGCGCGCCTCCCCGGTCGCACAACCACCCGTACGAGCTAGGGGACCCGCCTCACGCCCCGGGCCAGTTCGCCCGCCAGTTCCCGTACGGCCGCGACTCCGGCCGCGTGGTCGCCGGCGTCGAGGAGCCGCTTGACGAAGGCGGAGCCGACGATGACGCCGTCGGCGAAGGAGGCGACCTCCGCGGCCTGCCCGGCGTCGGACACCCCGAGCCCGACGCAGACCGGCAGGTCCGTGGTGGCGCGGGTGCGCCGCACCAGGTCGGCGGCCTGCCCGCCGACGGACTCCCGGGTGCCGGTGACCCCCATGAGGGACGCGGCGTACACGAAGCCCGTGCCGGCGGCGGTGATGGCGGCGAGCCGCTCGTCCCGGCTGCTGGGCGCGACGACGAACACGGTGGCCAGGTCGTGCTTCCGGGCGTGCTCCCGCCACAGGGCCGACTCCTGGACGGGGAGGTCGGGCAGGATGCACCCGGCGCCGCCCGCCTCGGCCAGCTCGGCGGCGAACCGCTCCACGCCGTACCGGTCCACGGGGTTCCAGTACGTCATGACGAGGACCGGCTTGCCGGTGGCCTCGAACGCCTCGCGGACCGTGCGCATCACGTCCGCGATGCGCACGCCGCCGCGCAGGGCGATGTCGTCGGCGGTCTGGATGACGGGGCCGTCCAGGACGGGGTCGCTGTGCGGCAGGCCGACCTCCACCACGTCGGCGCCGCCGTCGAGGGCGGCCTTGACCGCCTCGATGCCGACGTCCACGGTGGGGAAGCCGGCCGGGAGGTACGCGACGAGCGCGGCCCGGTCCTCCGCCCGGGCGGCGGCCAGGGTGTCGGCCAGCAGCCGGATGTTGCCGCTCACCTGGCGTCCTCCTCGATCTCCGCGCCGTCGCCCGCCTCGTCGGCGGCGACCTCGGCGTCCGTCTCGTACAGCCCGAAGTAGCGGGCGGCGGTGTCCATGTCCTTGTCGCCCCGGCCGGACAGGTTGACGACGATCAGCCCGTCCGGGCCCAGCTCGCGGCCGACCTCCAGGGCCCCGGCGAGCGCGTGCGCGGACTCGATGGCCGGGATGACGCCCTCGGTGCGCGACAGCAGGCGCAGGGCCCGCATGGCCTCGTCGTCGGTGACGGCGCGGTACTCGCCGCGGCCGGTGTCCTTCAGGTAGGCGTGCTCGGGGCCGATGCCGGGGTAGTCCAGGCCGGCGGAGATCGAGTACGGCTCGGTGATCTGGCCCTCGTCGTCCTGGAGGACGTAACTGCGGGAGCCGTGCAGGACGCCCGGCTCGCCGGCGTTCAGGGTCGCCGCGTGCTCGCCGGTCCCCACGCCGTGCCCGGCCGGCTCGCAGCCGATCAGGCGGACGCCCCCGTCGGGGATGAACGCGTGGAACAGGCCGATGGCGTTGGAGCCGCCGCCGACGCAGGCGACCACGGCGTCGGGCAGGCGCCCGGCGCGCTCCAGGACCTGCCGGCGCGCCTCGACGCCGATGACCCGGTGGAAGTCGCGGACCATGGCCGGGAACGGGTGGGGTCCGGCGACGGTCCCGAAGAGGTAGTGGGTGCTGTCGACGTTGGCGACCCAGTCGCGGAACGCCTCGTTGATGGCGTCCTTCAGGGTGCGGCTGCCGGACTTCACGGCGACGACCTCGGCGCCGAGCATCCGCATGCGGGCGACGTTGAGGGCCTGGCGCCGGGTGTCGACCTCGCCCATGTAGACGGTGCAGTCGAGGCCGAACAGCGCGCACGCGGTCGCGGTGGCGACGCCGTGCTGGCCGGCGCCCGTCTCGGCGATGACGCGGGTCTTGCCCATCCGCCGGGTGAGCAGGGCCTGGCCCAGCACGTTGTTGATCTTGTGGGAGCCGGTGTGGTTCAGGTCCTCGCGCTTGAGGAACACCCGGGCGCCGCCGGCGTGCTCGGCGAACCGGGGCACCTCGGTGAGCGCGCTGGGACGGCCGGTGTAGTGGGCGAGCAGATCGTCGAGCTCGGCGGCGAACGCCGGGTCGGCCTTGGCCTTGTCGTACTCGGCCGCGACCTCGTCGACGGCGGCGACCAGCGCCTCGGGGATGAACGCGCCGCCGAAGGCGCCGAAGTAGCCCTCGGCGTCCGGCACGCGGCCCTCCGGATCGGGCAGGAAGAACTCGCTGGACATGCGGAAACCTCACGGTGAGCGTGGATGGACACAACGCCGTGGGGCGGGGCCCGCGAACCGGACGCGGCTCGTCAGGCGGCCGTGGCCCGCCCCCCGCGGGAGCGCCATCGCATGCCGTCGACCTGGCCGGGCTCGGAACCGATGACGTACCGCACGCGCCGCCCCCGCACCCGCCGCGCGGGCGCCCGGCAGCCCCGGGGGCGGCAGCCGCGGGCGAGCCGGGCGTACGCCTCCGGGGGCGCGGCCGGGACCGCGCGGACGCGGACCGGGGCGGGGGTCGCGGGAACGGCGGACACGGCGGGGGCTCAGTCCCGTCCGTGCCGCAGGGCCGGGTGCGCACCGGCGGCGACGAGGTCGGCGACGGCGGCCCTCGGGTCGCGGCCGGTCACCAGCGACTCGCCGACGAGCACCGCGTCGGCGCCCGCGTTGGCGTACGCGATCAGGTCGTGCGGGCCGCGGATGCCGGACTCGGCGACCTTGACGATGTGCGGGGGGATCTCGGGGGCGACGCGCTCGAAGGTGGAGCGGTCCACCCGGAGGGTCTTCAGGTCGCGGGCGTTGACACCGATGACCCGGGCGCCCGCGTCCACGGCGCGGGCGGCCTCCTCCTCGTCGTGGACCTCCACGAGCGGGGTGAGGCCGATGGACTCGGCGCGCTCGATCAGCGAGACCAGCGCGGACTGGTCCAGGGCGGCGACGATCAGCAGGACGACGTCCGCGCCGTACGCGCGGGCCTCCCAGAGCTGGTACGCGGTGACGACGAAGTCCTTGCGCAGGACCGGCACGTCGACCCGCGCGCGGACGGCCTCCAGGTCGGCGAGGGAGCCGCCGAAGCGCCGCTGCTCGGTGAGGACGGAGATCACGGCCGCGCCGCCCGCCTCGTAGTCCGCGGCGAGCCCCGCCGGGTCGGCGATGGCGGCCAGGGCGCCCTTGGAGGGGCTGGAGCGCTTGACCTCGCAGATCACCTTGACGCCCTCGCCCCGCAGGGCGGCGGCTCCGTCGCGGGCCTCGGGGGCCCTGACGGCCCGGGCCTTCAGCTCGTCGAGGGTCACCCGCACCTGTCGCTCTGCGAGGTCGGCGCGGACGCCTTCGATGATCTCGTCGAGCACGCTCACGCGAGGGGCCCCCTTCCGGGAGGGTGGTGTTCGATCGGGCCGGACATCCTCGATGGTATCCGCAGGAGGGGCCGCGGCCCGCATCCGGCCGACGCGCCGGCGGCCCGCGCCCTCACGGGGCGAGCGCGGAGCCGAAGGGCAGGTTCCGTACGACGGCGAAGACGGCCCACGCCCCGCCCAGCGTCCAGAGCAGCGCCGGGGACGGATCGAACCGCACGGGCAGCCCGCGGGCGGCCCTGACCAGCCAGAGCACCGTGAACACGGCGAAGGCGGCGAAGGCGGCGACCGCCGCGGCGTTGGCGCCGAGGGCGGTCGCGAGGTCGCCGTGGACGAGGGCGTGGGCGCTGCGCAGCCCGCCGCAGCCGGGGCAGTACAGCCCCGTGTACCGCAGCAGGGGGCAGACGGGGTAGTGGCCGGGCTCGTTCGGGTCGACGGCGCCGACGTACGCGAAGGCCGCCGCGGCGCCCGCCAGGGTGCCCAGCGGCGGCAGGAGCCGGCGGTGCGGCGGGGGCGTGCGCGGGGTGCGGCCGGGGGGCGGGAGGTGCGGTGTCGTGGCGTCCACGCGCCGATTGTCGCCGCCGCCGCGGGAAGGCGCAGCCCGGCGGGGCCGGACCGCGCCTCGCGTCCGGCCGGGGGCCGGGGGCGTACGCGGGGTCAGGACGCGGTCTGGGCGCGGCCCGCCTCGGCGCGCGCCTCGGTCAGCTCCCGCGACTCCTTCGGCTGGCCGAGACCGGCGGCCTTCATCGCCGCGCCGACGACACCGCCGAGCAGGACGACGGCCATCCCGGCCCAGAAGCCGAGCGGGTTGGCCGCCACCATGAAGACGCCGGCGACACAGAAACCGATGAAGGCGATGATGACACCGGTCCAGGCGGCCGGGGTGTGTCCGTGGGCGCTGCCCGCCATGAGTTGCTCCTCGTTGAATGTCGCTCTGTGGTGAGGCCCCGCCAAGTGCGGACGCTCACGGCCATTCTCCCGCACGCGTGCGCGCCAGGTGATCCGGGGTGCGCCGCACCCGCCGGAAGACACCGGTCAGGTGCCGTCCGTGGGGTCCTCGCCGCGGTCCAGGGCCTTCCACAGCTCCTCCGGCCGGTCGGGGTCGCCGGTCCGGCGGGCGGCGCCCGCGCGCGGCCCGCCGTCGCGCTCGTACCGGCCGGACATGGCGGGCCAGGACCGGCCGTGGCGCAGCGCGATCAGCCCGGCGGCGAGGATCAGCAGGGCGGCGGCGGCCGTCACGTACGGCCAGGGCGTCTGGGTCAGGCCGGCGGCCCGCGCGGCGGTGTCCCCGGCGGTGCGGGCCGCCCGCTCGTCGAGGACGGAGCCGTCGTTCGCGCCGAGGAGGGCGGCAGCGGCCGCGCCGGCGCCGCTCAGCGCGAGGAGCAGCGCGACGACGCGGCGGCCGGCGCCGCGGGTGGCGAGGACGGCGACGAGGGCGGCGAGCCCGACGACGGCCAGGGCCGCGGGCAGGCCGGTGACGTCGCCCCCGGAGGCCCGCAGGGCGACGGTGCCGCCGACGCCCGTGACGTGCCCCTCGATCCACACGCGGCCGGAGGCGAGCAGGACGACGGCGGCGCCGAGGGCGCCGAGGAGCAGGGCCGCGGCGAGGCTGCGGCGGGCGCCTCCGGCGGTCGCCGCCCCGCCCGGTCGGGCGGTACGGGGCTGGGGTACGGATGCGGCACTCACGTGTCCCACTATCCCCCATCCGCCTCAGACGCGGCTCATCCGGTTGGCGGTGTGGACGGCCCGCAGCACCGCCGCCGCCTTGTTGCGGCACTCGGCGTCCTCAGCGGCCGGGTCGGAGTCGGCGACCACTCCGGCGCCCGCCTGGACGTAGGCGGTGCCGTCGCGCAGCACGGCCGTGCGGATGGCGATGGCGGTGTCGGAGTCGCCCGCGAAGTCCAGGTAGCCGACGGCGCCGCCGTACAGGCCGCGGCGGGTGGGCTCCAGCTCCTCGATGATCTGCAGGGCGCGGGGCTTGGGCGCCCCGGAGAGCGTCCCGGCGGGGAAGCAGGCCGTCAGCACGTCGAAGGCGGTGCGGCCCCGGGCGACCCGGCCGGTCACGGTGGAGACGATGTGCATGACGTGCGAGTAGCGCTCGATCGACATGAAGTCGACGACCTCGACGGAGCCCGGCTCGCAGACCCGGCCCAGGTCGTTGCGGCCGAGGTCGACGAGCATGAGGTGCTCGGCGCGCTCCTTGGGGTCGGCGAGCAGCTCGTCGGCCAGGGCCTGGTCCTCCTGCGGGGTCGCGCCGCGCGGGCGGGTGCCGGCGATCGGGTGGACCATGGCGCGCCCGGCCTCGACCTTGACCAGCGCCTCCGGGCTGGAGCCGACGACGTCGAAGCCGCCGAGGCGGAGCAGGTACATGTACGGGGACGGGTTGGTGGCCCGCAGCACCCGGTAGACGTCCAGGGCGCTCGCCGTGCAGGGCGTCTCGAAGCGCTGCGAGGGGACGACCTGGAACGCCTCGCCGGCGCGGATGCGCTCCTTGACGTCCTCCACGGCCCGCCGGTACGCCTCACCGCCCCAGTGGGCGGTGTACTCGGGCAGCTCGGACGGCGGCAGGACGGCGGGCCCGGAGCCGGCGGGCCCGGTGAGGTCGGCCTGCATGGCGTCGAGCCGGGCGACGGCGTCGGCGTACGCCTCGTCGACGCCGGTGTCGAGGTCGTTGTGGTTGATGGCGTTGGCGATCAGCAGGACCGTCCCGTCCCAGTGGTCGAGGACGGCCAGGTCGGAGGTGAGCAGCATGGTGAGCTCCGGCAGGCCCGGGTCGTCCGCGCCGTGGTCGCCGACGCGCTCCAGGCGCCGCACGACGTCGTAGCCGAGGTAGCCGACCATGCCGCCGGTGAAGGGCGGCATGCCGTCCCCGAGCAGCGCGGAGAGGTCGCGGGGGGTGTGCAGGGCCTCCACGGTGGCGCGCAGCGCCTCCAGCGGGTCGCCGTCGACCGGGACGCCGGCGGGCGGCGTGCCCAGCCAGTGCGCCTGCCCGTCGCGCACGGTCAGGGTGGCGGCGCTGCGGACGCCGACGAAGGAGTACCGGGACCAGGAGCGGCCGTTCTCGGCGGACTCCAGGAGGAAGGTCCCCGGGCGCTCGGCGGCCAGTTTGCGGTAGAGGCCGACCGGGGTGTCACCGTCCGCGAGGAGGCGGCGGCTGACGGGGATCACTCGGCGGTCGGCCGCCAGCTTGCGGAAGGTGTCGAGGTCCATGGCGTCCGACCCTACTCGCCCAGCGGGAGCACGCCGGCGTCGAAGCACGTCCTGTCCCCGGTGTGGCAGGCGGCGCCCACCTGGTCGACCTTGACGAGGATCGTGTCGGCGTCGCAGTCCAGGGCGACGGACCTGACGTGCTGGACGTGGCCGGAGGTGCCGCCCTTGACCCAGTACTCGCGGCGGCTGCGCGACCAGTAGGTGCAGCGGCCGGTGGTGAGGGTGCGGTGGAGGGCCTCGTCGTCCATCCAGCCGAGCATCAGCACCTCGCCGGTGTCGTACTGCTGGGCGATGGCCGGCACGAGCCCGTCGGGGCTGCGCTTGAGGCGGGCGGCGATGGCCGGGTCGAGGTTGCTGCTCATGACGTCATTGTGCCGCGCGGCGCGGGGCGTTCGGGCCGCGTCCGCCGGGCGGAGCGGGGCCGGCCCCCGTACGCTGGCGGTCATGTCCACCCATGCGAAGCGCGAACGACTCGTCCTGGCCGATCTGTTGGAGGCGGTGGGCCCCGAGGCGCCGACCCTCTGCGACGGCTGGACCACCCGCGACCTGGCCGCGCACCTGGTGGTGCGCGAGCGCCGCCCCGACGCGGCGGCGGGCGTCCTGCTGGAACCGCTGCGGGGCCGGCTGGAGCGGGTGCAGGCGGAGTTCGCCGCCAAGCCGTACGAGGAGCTGGTCCGGCTGTTCCGGGCGGGCCCGCCCCGCATGTCGCCGTTCTCCCTCAAGCAGGTCGACGAGGGCGCGAACACCGTGGAGTTCTACGTCCACGCCGAGGACGTGCGGCGGGCCCGGGCGGACTGGGCGCCGCGCGAGATCGACCCGGTGTTCGCGGACGCGCTGTGGACCCGGCTGGAGCGGACGGCCCGCCTGATGGGGCGCCGCTGCCCCGTGGGGCTCGTCGTGCGCCGCCCGGACGGCCAGACGGCCGTCGCGCACCGCGGCACGCCGGTGGTGACGGTGACCGGCGAGCCGGGCGAGCTGACGCTGTTCCTGCACGGGCGGCAGGAGGCCGCCCGGGTGGAGCCGGCGGGCGACGCGGACGCGGTCGACCGCGTCCTCCGGGCGCGGCTGGGGGTCTGAGGCCGCGATCAGGATCGCGATGACCAACGTGTACGTGGACGACGTGGAGAAGGCGCACGCCTTCTCCACCGACGTCCTGGGCTTCGAGACCCGCACCCGCGTCGACCTGGGCGGGGCGCTCTTCCTCACCGTCGGCGCGCCCGGTCAGGACGTGGAGCTGCTGCTGGAGCCGAGCGACAGCCCGATCACCCGGCAGTACACCGCGGGGCTGCGGGCCGCGGGGCTGCCGTGCGTCGTCTTCGGCGTGGACGACCTGCGGGCCGAGTACGAGCGGCTGCGGGGGCTGGGCGTGGCGTTCCCGCAGGAGCCCGCGGAGCAGGGGCCGGTGCTGACGGCCGCCCTGGACGACACGGTCGGCAACCTGGTCCAGCTGGCCCAGCCGCTGGGGTGACGCCGCGCCGCCCGGCGGCCCGCACCGGGTGTCCCCGGTGCGGGCCGCCGGGCCGGACGGCTCAGCGGACGGGGTGGCCGGCCTCCCGGAGGGCGGTCTTCACCTCGCCGATCCGCAGGTCGCCGAAGTGGAACACGGACGCCGCCAGGACGGCGTCCGCGCCGGCCCCGATCGCGGGCGGGAAGTGCTCCAGCCGGCCGGCGCCGCCGGACGCGATCACCGGTACGGCGACGTGCTCGCGGACCGCCGCGATCATCGCGGTGTCGTAGCCGTCCTTCGTGCCGTCGGCGTCCATGGAGTTCAGCAGGATCTCCCCCGCGCCCAGCTCCGCGGCCCGGTGCGCCCACTCCACGGCGTCGATGCCGGTGCCCCGGCGCCCGCCGTGCGTGGTCACCTCGAACCCGGACGGCGTGGCCGCGTCCCCGGTGCACCGCCGGGCGTCCACGGACAGCACGAGCACCTGGCTGCCGAACCGTTCGGCGATCTCCCTGATCAGTTCGGGCCGGGCGATCGCGGCCGTGTTGACGCCGACCTTGTCCGCGCCGGCGCGCAGCAGCCGGTCCACGTCGTCGGCGCCGCGCACGCCGCCGCCCACGGTGAGGGGGATGAACACCTGCTCGGCGGTGCGCCGCACCACGTCGTAGGTGGTCTCCCGGTCGCCGGAGGAGGCGGTGATGTCGAGGAACGTCAGCTCGTCGGCGCCCTCCGCGTCGTACAGCCTCGCCATCTCGACGGGGTCGCCCGCGTCGCGCAGGTTGCGGAAGTTGACGCCCTTGACGACGCGGCCGCCGTCCACGTCCAGGCAGGGGATGACTCGGACCGCGAGGCTCACGACGCGGCACCTCCGTTCGCGCGGTACGCCTCGACCTCCACCTCGACGACGAGCCGGGGGTCGAGGAGGCCGGAGACGACGAGTATCGACGCGGCGGGGCGGACGGCGTCGAACAGCTCCTTGTGGGCGCGGCCGACCTCCTCCAGGTCCCGCGCGTGGGTGAGGTACACGCGGGTGCGGACCACGTCCCCGCGGCCGAGGCCGAGCCGCCCGAGCGCGTCGAACGCCGCGTCGAAGGCGTTGACGGTCTGCTCGTACGGGCCGCCCTCGGCGACGCCGCCGTCGGTCGCCGCGGTGCAGCCGGAGACCAGGACGAGGCCGTGGGGCAGTTCCACGGCGCGGGAGCAGCCGAGCTGCTCCTCCCAGGGGGTGCCGGTGCCGATCCTGCGCGGGGAGGCCGTCATGCGGACACCGCCGCGAGCGCTTCCTCCAGGGTGAAGGCCTTCGCGTACAGGGCCTTGCCGACGATGGCGCCCTCGACGCCCAGGGGGACCAGTTCGGCGATGGCGCGCAGGTCGTCGAGGGAGGAGACGCCGCCGGAGGCGACGACGGGCCGGTCGGTGACGGCGCAGACGCCGCGCAGCAGCTCCAGGTTGGGGCCCTGGAGCGTGCCGTCCTTGGCGATGTCGGTGACGACGTACCGGGCGCAGCCCTCGGAGTCGAGGCGCTCCAGCGTCTCGTACAGGTCCCCGCCGTCGCGGGTCCAGCCGCGGCCGCGCAGGGTGGTGCCGCGCACGTCGAGGCCGACCGCGATCCGGTCGCCGTGCTCGGCGACGGCCTCGGCGACCCACTCGGGGGACTCCAGGGCGGCCGTGCCGAGGTTGACGCGGGTGCAGCCGGTGGCGAGGGCCGCGTCGAGGGCGGCGGCGTCGCGGATGCCGCCGGACAGCTCGACCTTCAGGTCCACGGCCCGGATGACCTCGCTGATCACGTCGCGGTTGTCGCCGGTGCCGAAGGCCGCGTCGAGGTCGACCAGATGGAGCCACTCGGCGCCCGCCCGCTGCCAGGCCAGAGCCGCCTCCAGCGGGGAGCCGTAGGAGGTCTCCGTGCCGGACTCGCCGTGGACGAGGCGCACGGCCTGGCCGTCCCGTACGTCGACGGCGGGGAGGAGTTCGAGCTTGGTCATCTTCGGCGGTCCTAGCCTCTGGGAGGGTGCGGGAGGTCGGTCAGAAGGTCTTGAGCCAGTTGGCGAGCAGCAGGGCGCCGGCGTCGCCGGACTTCTCCGGGTGGAACTGGGTCGCCCACAGGGCGCCGTTCTCGACGGCGGCGACGAACCGCTCGCCGTGGGTGGACCAGGTGACCCGGGGGGCGCGCAGGGCGGGGTTGGAGGTCTCCAGGGACCAGTCGGTCACGGCGTACGAGTGCACGAAGTAGAACCGCTCCCCGGGGTCGATCCCGGCGAACATCTCGCTGTCCCCGGGCGCATCGACGGTGTTCCACCCCATGTGCGGGACGACGGGCGCCCGGAGGGGGCCGACCGTCCCGGGCCACTCGTCGAGGCCCTCGGTCTCGACGCCGTGCTCGACGCCGCGCGCGAACAGGACCTGCATGCCGACGCAGACGCCCATGACGGGCCGGCCGCCGGCCAGCCTGCGGCCGATGATCCAGTCCCCGCGGGCCTCCTTCAGTCCGGCCATGCAGGCGGAGAAGGCGCCGACGCCGGGGACGAGGAGCCCGTCGGCGTTCATGGCCGTGTCGTAGTCGCGGGTGATCTCGACGTCGGCGCCCGCGCGGGCGAGGGCGCGTTCCGCGGAACGGACGTTGCCGAAGCCGTAGTCGAGGACGACGACCTTCTTCGCGGTGCCGCTGTTCATTCGGGTCACTCCCAGATTCCCTGGATCCTCAGTACTCCGGCGAGGAGGCACATGCCGGAGGCGACGGCGAGCAGGACGACGAGCCCCTTGGGCATCTTCTGCCGGGTGAAGGAGTAGACGCCGCCGGCCAGGAACAGGCCGACGACGATCAGGACGGTCGACAGTCCGGTCACCGCGTCCCCCCGTACGTCTCCGCGGCCGCGCGGCGCNNNNGGNCGGCGTGCGCCCGCGGCCCGGCGGCCGCGCGTGCGCCGCTCACAGGGCGCCCTTGGTCGAGGGCAGGATGCCGGCGGCGCGCGGGTCGCGCTCGGCGGCCTGGCGCAGGGCGCGGGCGAGGGCCTTGAACTGGCACTCCACGATGTGGTGGGCGTTGCGCCCGTAGGGGACGTGGACGTGCAGCGCGATCTGGGCCTGGGCGACGAACGACTCCAGGATGTGCCGGGTCATCGTCGTGTCGTACGCGCCGATCATCGGCGCCATGTTCTCCGGTTCGGTGTGCACGAGGTACGGGCGGCCGGAGAGGTCGACGGTGACCCGGGCGAGGGACTCGTCCAGCGGGACCGCGCAGTCGCCGAAGCGGTGGATGCCGACCTTGTCGCCGAGGGCCTGCCGGAAGGCCGCGCCGAGGGCGAGGGCGGTGTCCTCGATGGTGTGGTGGGAGTCGATGTGCAGGTCGCCGTCGGTCTTGACCGTCAGGTCGAACAGCCCGTGGCGGCCGAGCTGGTCGAGCATGTGGTCGAAGAAGCCGACGCCGGTCGAGACGTCGACCCTGCCGGTGCCGTCGAGGTCGATCTCGACGACGACGGACGTCTCCTTGGTGGTGCGCTCGACCCGTCCTACGCGGCTCATGAGCTGTGCTCCTTCCGAATGGCGCGAACCGCGTCCAGGAACGCGTCGTTCTCCTGCGGGGTGCCCGCGGTGACCCGCAGCCGGCCCGGTACGCCGTTGTCGCGGACCAGGACGCCGTGGTCGAGGATCGCCCGCCACGCGGCGTGGGCGTCCTCGAAGCGTCCGAACTGGACGAAGTTGGCGTCGGAGTCGGTGACCTCGTAGCCGGCGGCGCGCAGCCCGGTGACGAGCCGGTCGCGTTCGGCCTTGAGGTGTTCGACGTACCCCAGCAGCGTATCGGTGTGTTCGAGTGCGGCGAGCGCGGTGGCCTGGGTGACGGCGGACAGGTGGTACGGCAGGCGCACCAGCTGGACGGCGTCGACGACGGCCGGGTGCGCGGCGAGGTAGCCCAGGCGCAGTCCGGCGGCGCCGAACGCCTTCGACATGGTGCGGGAGACCACCAGGTGCGGGCGGCCCTCGACGAGCGGCAGCAGCGACGGGCGGTGGCTGAACTCGACGTACGCCTCGTCGACGACGACCAGGGAGGGCTTGGCGGCCTGGGCGGCGTCGTGGAGGGCGACGACGGTGCCGGCGTCGACGGCGGTGCCGGTGGGGTTGTTGGGGGAGGTGACGAACACCACGTCGGGGCGGTGCTCGGCGATGGCCGCCGAGGCGGCCGCCACGTCCAGCCCGAAGTCCTCGCGGCGGGGGCCGGCGATCCAGCCGGTGCCCGTGGAGCGGGAGATCAGCGCGTGCATGGAGTACGAGGGCTCGAAGCCCAGGGCGGTCCTGCCGGGGCCGCCGAACGCCTGCAGGAGCTGCTGGAGGACCTCGTTGGAGCCGTTGGCCGCCCACACCTGCGCCGGGCCGACCTCGTGCCCGGTGGTGCGGGTGAGGTAGCGGGCCAGTTCGGTGCGCAGCTCCACGGCGTCGCGGTCGGGGTAGCGGTTGAGGTTCCGGGCCGCCTCCCGCACGCGCTCCGCGATGCGCTCCACGAGCGGCTCGGGCAGCGGGTAGGGGCTCTCGTTGGTGTTGAGGCGCACGGGGACGTCGAGCTGGGGCGCGCCGTAGGGGGACTTGCCGCGCAGCTCGTCGCGGACGGGCAGGTCGCCAACGCTCGTGCCGGTCATCGCAGCGGCGCCCTTCCCGTGCCGGGCTCGTCCCGCCCGTCCCCGGCGAAGCGCGCCTTCACGGCCGCGCCGTGCGCCGGCAGGTCCTCCGCCTCGGCGAGGGTGACCACGTGGTGGGCGACCTCGGCGAGGGCCTCGCGCGTGTAGTCCACGATGTGGACGCCGCGCAGGAAGGACTGGACGGACAGTCCGGAGGAGTGGCAGGCGCAGCCGCCGGTGGGCAGGACGTGGTTGGAGCCGGCGCAGTAGTCGCCGAGGGAGACCGGCGACCAGGGGCCGACGAAGATCGCGCCGGCGTTGCGGACGCGCCCGGCGACGGCGGCGGCGTCGGCGGTCTGGACCTCCAGGTGCTCGGCGCCGTAGGCGTCGACGACGCGCAGGCCCTCCTCGATCCCGTCGACGAGGACGATCGCGGACTGCCGGCCGCGCAGGGCGGGCAGGATGCGGTCCTGGACGTGCCTGGTCGCGGCGATCCGCGGCTCCAGCTCGCGCTCGACGGCGTCGGCCAGCTCGACGGAGTCGGTGACCAGGACGGCGGCGGCGAGCGGGTCGTGCTCGGCCTGGCTGATCAGGTCGGCGGCGACGTGGGCGGGGTCGGCGGTGGCGTCGGCGAGGACGGCGATCTCGGTGGGCCCGGCCTCCGTGTCGATGCCGACGCGGCCGGTGAAGTACCGCTTGGCGGCGGCGACCCAGATGTTGCCGGGGCCGGTGACCATGTTCGCGGGGGCGCAGCTCTCCGTGCCGTACGCGAACATGGCGACGGCCTGGGCGCCGCCGGCGGCGTACACCTCGTCCACCCCGAGGAGCGCGCAGGCGGCCAGGATCGTGGGGTGCGGCAGGCCGCCGAACTCCTCCTGCGGCGGGGAGGCGAGGGCGATCGACCCGACGCCGGCCTCCTGCGCCGGCACGGCGTTCATGACCACCGACGAGGGGTAGACCGAACGGCCGCCCGGCGCGTACAGGCCGACCCGCTCGACGGGGATCCACTTCTCGGTGACCGTGCCGCCGGGGACGACCTGCGTGGTGCGGGTGGTGCGGCGCTGCTCGCGGTGGACGATCCGGGCGCGCCGGATCGACTCCTCCAGGCCGGCGCGCACGGCCGGGTCCAGTTCCGCCAGGGCGCGGGTCAGCGCGGCGGCCGGAACCCGCACCTGGTCGAGGGCGACCCCGTCGAACCTCCCGGCGTAGTCGATCAGCGCCGCGTCGCCCCGATGGCGTACGTCCTCGCAGATGGGCCGCACCTTCTCCAGGGCGGCTTCCACGTCGAACTCGGCACGGGGCAGCAGGTCGCGCAGGGCGCCGCCGCTCGGCAGGGCGTCGCCTCGCAGATCGATACGTGAGATCACAGGTCAATTCTCGCAGACCGGCGCGCGGCCCCGGTCCTCCGTATCACTGGCCGGTACGCGCCAGACCACTCCCCGGATGTCACCCCTGACGGTTAGCATTCAGCCCGTCACCCAGCGGGAAGAACAGCCGTACGACCCGGGGAAGTGAGGGGGCGGCGTTGACCGGACCGCACGACGACCGCGACGGCCCGCACGGCGGGCACGACGACGAGATGCCCGGCGACCTCACCCCCGCCGAGCTGGGGATGTGGCAGGCGTTCCGGATAGGCGCGTGGTACGACCTGCGGTCGGGCCACCCGGTGCTGGACGACCCGTTCGCGCCGCGGGCGTGGCCGCGGGAGCGGTGCGTCCGGGCGCGGGTGATGGCCCGGCTGCTGCTGTCCGGCCCGCCGGCGCTGGCGGGGCGCGTCTCCGCGCTGAAGGTGCGCGGGGCGCGGATCACGGGGCGGCTGGACCTGGCGGGCGGCACGATCGCGCCCTACGTGGAGCTGCAGACGTGCGTCTTCGACGAGGAGGTGGTGCTGCCGGAGTCCCGGTTCACCACGCTGCGGCTGATCGGCTGCGCGATACCCCGCCTGGAGGCGGCCCGGCTGCACACGGAGGGCGACCTGCACCTGCCGCGCTGCCGGGTGGCGCGCGGGGTGCGGCTCACGGACGCGCAGATCGGCACGGACCTGCTGATCAGCCAGATCCACGTGCAGCCGGACCGGCGCGGGAGGGCGATCGTCGCGGACGGCATGTCGGTGGCGCAGGACCTCCAGGCCGAACTGATCGAGACGTACGGCGAGTTCAGCATGCGCGGCGCGAAGGTCGGGGTGTCGCTGAGCCTGCGCGGCAGCCGGCTGCGGGGCGCGGAGGGGCGGCGCGCCCTGAACGCGCCGCAGCTGAGCGTGGAGCGGACGCTGTACCTGACGGGCGCGTGGGTGAGCGACGCGGTGGGCGGCCCGGACGACCACCCGGGCGGGACGCCGCCGCACGGGCTGGTGGACGTCAACACGCCGATGCGGGGCACCCGGATGCGGCCCTTCGAGTGCCGGGGCGGCATGCGGTTGGACGACGGGCGGTTCGGGGACGCGGTCGACCTGCACCAGGCGCGGTTCGTGCTGTCGTCGGCGCGCAGGGACGAGCTGTCGCTGCGCAGGATCGTCACCCCGGAGCTGCGGTTCGCCTGCGAGCCGCTGGAGGAGGGCCGGGTGGTGCTGAACGGCGCCAAGGTGGTGACGCTCGTCGACCAGGCCAGCAGCTGGCCGGGGCCCGGCGGCCTGGCGATCGGCGGGTTCGTGTACGAGAACCTCGTGCCGTACGGGCACTTCCCGCTGGCCCGGCGGCTGGAGTGGGTGGCGGCGGCGACCCCCGAGTACGCGCCGGAGCCGTACGAGCGGCTGGCGACGGTGCTGCGCGGCTGCGGCGAGGACGCCGACGCGCGGGAGGTGCTGCTCACCAAGCAGCGGCGGCGGCGGGAGACGCTGCCGCTCGCCGCGAAGCTGTGGGGGTACCTCCAGGACTGGACGGTGGCGTACGGCTACCGGCCGGGCCGGGCGGCGGTGTGGATGGCGGTGCTGTGGGCGGCGGGGGCGCTGGCCTTCTCCTGCTACGAGCCGGTCCCGATCAAGCGGGACGAGTTCCCGCAGTGGGACGCCGTCCTCTACACGCTGGACCTGCTGCTGCCGGTGATCAACCTCGGGCAGGAGGGGTACTGGCGGCTGTCGGCTCCGTGGCGGTGGTTGTCGACGGCGCTGGTCCTGGTGGGATGGATTCTGGCCACGGCGGTGGCGGCGGGCGCGTCGCGGCTGCTGGGCCGGCACTGACCGGGCGGCGGGCCGCGGGGCGGTCGGGGCAGCGGCGGCGGCGGGCGCCGCGCCTCCCCACCGGCGACCGCGCCGCCGCTTTCTTTACTTCCTCTTGACGTTCGGCAGGACAACCTTCCCGCCCCCACCAAAGCTTCACAGCCTGCCTCTGGCGCGGCCTCCACCTGCGGTTTTCAATGGGCCGCACGATGTCTCTGCTCCGCGCCCTGATGGGCAACGCGCGCACGGTCCGGCCCGGTCGACCGCCCCGCGACGGGCTGCCGCCGGACGGCTCCGTCCTGCTGGACGCCCCCGACGACCGGCTCGGACCGGCCCTGGTCGCCGCCGCGCTCGGGGATCACATTCCGGCCGCCGGGCTCCTCGCCGCCACCCGGCACGCCGCCGAGTGGGAGTACCGCGACCGGTACGTCGTGCGCCTCGCCGCCTTCGCCCGCGGCCGGGGCGACTGGCTGACGGCGTGGCGGGCGCAGGCGCCCGAGGACCCGGACGCGCTGCTCGTCGCGGCGCAGCTCGCCGTGGACCGCGCCTGGGCGTCGCCCACCCGCGTCGAGCGGCTGCGGGAGATCGAGCCGATGGTCCACGCGGCGGCCGAGGCGGCGCCCCGCGACCCGGTTCCCTGGCGGATCGCGCTGGACCACGCGCGCGGCAGCGAGGCCCCGGACGCGTTGTTCGAGGCGCTGTGGGAGCAGGCGGTGCGCCGTTCCCCGCACCACCACGGATGCCACGTGTCGGCGCTGGAGTACCTGGCGGTCCGCTGCCGGGGCTCGCACCGGGTGTGCTTCGACTTCGCGGAGGCCGCGGCGTTCGACTCCCTGCCGGGCTCGCTGGTGCGGGCGCTGCCGCTGCGGGCGGCGTACGCGCAGCTGGTGGGCGGCGGCGGGGGCGGGGTGTCGGCGGCGCGGGTGGACGCGGCGGCGGACCTGGCGGCCGAGCTGTCGGCCCGCCACCCGGTGGGCGACCCGTGGCCGGCCGAGATGCGCAACCTCCTGGCGTGCGTGCTGATGGCGCGGCGGCGGTGGACGGCCGCCCTGGAGCAGTTCCGGCTCATCGGGGCGCGGGCCACGTCGTACCCCTGGTCCGCCGCGATGGACGAGGGCGGGGACCCGCTGGGGCGGTTCCTGGAGGCGCGCGACATGGCGCGGCGCGCGAGCGTGCGCCGGGGGCGCTGACGCCGCGCCGGGGCCGCCGGACGGGCGCCGCGGTCGCCGGAGGCCGTCCGNCCGCCGCGGGGCGTCGCGCGGCGGGCGGACGGCCGGGCGGGCGGCGGGCGGCGGCGGGCGGCCATTACGCTTGACCGCTGTGACCACCGCTCGCCTGCCCCTGTTCCCGCTGAACTCGGTGCTCTTCCCCGGCCTCGTGCTGCCGCTGAACGTCTTCGAGGAGCGGTACCGCGCCATGATGCGCGAGCTGCTCAAGACGGACGAGTCGCAGCCGCGCCGCTTCGCCGTCGTCGCGATCCGCGACGGGCACGAGGTGGCGCGGACCGCGCCGGGACTGCCCGACCCGACGGCGCTCCCCGAACGCGGGCCCGCCGCGGGCTTCGGCCCCGACCCGGCCGCGGCGCTGTACCGGGTGGGGTGCGTCGCCGACGCGGCGACCATCCGGGAGCGGCCGGACGGCGGCTTCGAGGTCCTCGCGACCGGGACGAAGCGGGTGAGGATCCTGTCGGTCGACGCGGGCGGCCCCTTCCTCACCGCGGAGGTGGAGGAGCTGGAGGAGCCGCGGGGCGAGGACGCCGGCGCGCTCGCCGAGGGCGTGCTGCGGGCCTTCCGCACGTACCAGAAGCGGCTGGCGGGGGCGCGCGAGCGGTCCCTGGCCACGGGCGCCGAGCTGCCCGACGAGCCGTCGGTCGTGTCGTACCTGGTGGCCGCCGCCGCGGTGCTGGACACGCCGGCGAAGCAGCGGCTGCTCCAGGCGCCCGACACGGCGACCCGGCTGCGCGAGGAACTGCGGCTGCTGCGCGCCGAGACCGCGGTGCTGCGGCACCTGCCCTCGCTGCCGGCGGTCGAGCTGACGCGGGCTCCGACGAGCCCCAACTGACGCGGGAGGGCGGAGGAATGGCGAAGCGGCGGGACAGGGGGACGCGGGCA
>NZ_CP095474.1:1533167-1533674 GCF_023614315.1 Streptomyces sudanensis
CTNGNGNNNGGTGNACGGCACGCCCGCNACGACGGCCCTGGCCGCCGCGGGCGTGCCGTTCACCGTGCACGAGTACGCCCACGATCCGGCGTCGCCGTCGTACGGCGAGGAGGCCGCGGAGGCGCTCGGCGTCGCCCCGGAGCGGGTGTTCAAGACGCTGGTCGCCGACGTGGACGGCGCCCTGACGGTCGCGGTGGTGCCGGTGGCGGGCCGGCTGGATCTCAAGGCGCTGGCGGCGGCGGTCGGCGGCAAGCGCGCGGTGATGGCCGACCCGGCGGCCGCGGAGCGGGCGACCGGCTACGTGCGGGGCGGCATCTCCCCGCTGGGGCAGCGCAGGAGGCTGGCGACGGTGCTGGACGCGTCGGCGTCCCGGCACGGCACGATCTGCGTGTCGGCGGGACGGCGCGGCCTGGAGGTCGAACTGGCGCCGGCCCACCTGGCCGAGCTGACCGGCGCCGTCCTCGCACCCGTGGGCCGGGTGTAGCGTCCGGGGCGGGCGGGCCCGCC
>NZ_CP095474.1:1533679-1536994 GCF_023614315.1 Streptomyces sudanensis
CGCGACNCCGGGTGCCGTGCCGTCCGCGCCCGGGGCGGGCCGCTCAGGCGCGCGAACGTAAGGGGTCGNCGGGCCGTACGGGGCGAGGTCCCACTCCGGCTCGGGGTCGCGGGGGCCGAACAGCGCCGTGAGGGCCAGGTGGACGGCCATCGCGGCGATCGGCCAGGCGAGCAGCGCGCCGTACGCCTGGAGTTCCAGCGGCGCGTCGAAGACGACGCCCTCGCCGACCTCCCGCGCCCTGGCCTTCACGTCGTGCGCGGGGCCGAGGAGCGTGCCCGTGCCCCAGCCCAGTACGGATCCGAGCACCCCGCCGAGGGCGAGGCCGACCACGACGGCGACGCCCCCCTGCCGGTGCCGCAGGAACACGGCGAGGGCGGCGAGCGCGCCGAACGCCAGGCCGAGCAGGATGAACACGCCGTCCGTGCCGACGGCGTGCTCCGCCTCCGACTCCTTCAGCAGGACCGACCTGCCGTCCCAGACGAGCGGCACGCGCGGGGCCAGCCGGAGCCACAGCAGGCCGAGCGCGATCCCCGTGACCGCCACCGCGAGCAGGACCAGGGCGCCCCGGCGCACCTCCGCCGCCGTGCCCGGTGCCGTCCGGCCGTCCCGCGCGCGGGGGTGCGCGGGGCCTCCGCCCGGCGTGTCGCCGTCGGGAGGGGTGCTGGGGGCGGCGTCGTTCGGCACGTGCTCACTCGGGGGCTGGCGGGACGGGGNNANGGGGTGCGGTCACCGGGCCATGGTGCCAGGCCCGGCCGAACGCCGCCTCACCGGACGGCCGCCCGGCGGTACGCCCGGGTGGCGACGGTCAGGGAGGCGACGCCGACGGCGGCGCAGACCGAGAGGTCCAGGGCGACGGCCGCCCAGTCCGGGCTCGCGTCGAAGGCGCGGGCCAGCGCCTCGACCCCGTACGTCGACGGGAGCAGGTCGCGGGCCCAGCCGATCGGGGCGGGCATCCGGTCGGCCGGCAGGACACCGAGCAGCAGCGCCGCCGACATGCCGAGCTGGCCGAGCAGCGTGGCCACCTCCTGGCGCGGGGCGAGCAGCCCGAGCGCCGCGCCGAGCCCCGCCAGGGCGGCCCCGGCGAGCGGGACGACGGCCGCGAGGACCCACAGGTGGGTGAGCGGCAGGTCGAACAGGAGCGACCCGGTGACGGCCGTGACGACCGTGCCGGGCACCGTGAAGGAGGCGTACGCCCCGGCGGCTCCGAGCACCACGGCGGCGGGCGGCACGGGCAGCGTGGCGTAGTGGTCGAGGCCGCCGCTCGCCCGCAGCTGCCCGAAGTACTGGGCGAGCAGGTTCAGCGCGACGAACGCCACGACGAGGACGGACGACCCGGCGACGACCGCGCGGGCCTCGGCTCCGCCGTCGACGACACCGCGCATCAGCACCATGATCCCGACGGACTGGAAGGTCGCGACGAACAGCAGCGGGATGCGCGCGACCCGGGCGCGGGACAGCTGCGCCCGGTACACGGCGGCCAGCGCCGGCAGCAGCCGCGCACGGGGCGCCAGGGGCGCGGCGGCCCGGCCGTCCGCCCCGGCGGCCGTCCGGACGCCTCCCGTCGAGGGCGCCTCCACAGGCAGGGCGCTCACCTTCTCCTCCCGTTCCCGTCGGCGGTGCCGCGCACGCCGGCCACCCGGCGCGCCGGGGCGCCGGGGCGGGCGGGGCGCCGGCCCGTGCCGGGCCCCCTCTCCTCGCGTCGCCGCGCCGTCATGCCTTGACCAGCCCCTTCGCCTCGCCGCCGAGTGCCAGGTAGACGTCCTCCAGGCTCGGCGTCGCCAGGGTGAAGTCGTCGAGTGCCGTGAACGCCGCGCCGCCCGTCACCGCCGCGACCGCCGCGCGCGCCTCGTCCGGTGCCAGCCGCAGCACCCAGCGGCGCCCCGACTCGCGGGCGGAGGCGCGCAGCGCGGCCACCTCGGGCACCTCCAGCGGGGCGCGCTCGCGCCACACCAGGTCCACGCGCACCTCGCCGGCCACGCGTTCCTTCAGCCCGGCCGGGGTGTCGCAGGCGATGACCCGGCCGCGCTCCAGGACGGCGACGCGGTCCAGTACCGTCTCCGCCTCTATCACGTTGTGGGTGACCAGCAGCACCGTCGTGCCGTGCTCGGCGCGGCGCCGGTCGACGGCGGCCCACACGGCCCGGCGCGCCACCGGGTCCATGCCGGTGGTCGGTTCGTCGAGGACGAGCAGCGGGCGCTCGCCGACGAGGGCGGCGGCGAAGCAGGCCAGGCGGCGCTGCCCGCCGGAGAGCTTCTTCAGGGGCCGGGCGGCGAGTTCCCCCAGGTCCAGTTCGTCGAGGACGGCGTCGCGTGCGGCGCGGGCGTCGCGTGCGGTGAG
The DNA here is from genome assembly GCF_023614315.1 of Streptomyces sudanensis. NCBI lineage: Bacteria > Bacillati > Actinomycetota > Actinomycetes > Kitasatosporales > Streptomycetaceae > Streptomyces > Streptomyces sudanensis. The sequence goes on from NZ_CP095474.1 coordinate 1,536,017, forward strand.
GCCGCGCAGCCGGCCGGTCGTCTCGGCGGCCAGCGCGACGGTCAGCTCGTCCAGCGCGGTGGACTCCTGACCGAGGTAGCCGATGAGCCGCGCCGCGCGGTCGGGGTGGCGCACGATGTCGTGGCCGAGGACCTCGACGCTGCCGGAGTCGGGGCGCATCAGGCCGGTGAGCTGGCGCACGAGGGTGGACTTGCCCGCGCCGTTGGGGCCGAGGAGCCCGAAGATCTCGCCGCCCCGCACGTCCAGGTCGATCCCGTCGGTGGCCCGTACCTCGGGTGTCGCGGGCCTGCCGCGCCCGCCGCGCGTGGCGGGGTACGTCTTCACCAGGTCCCGCACCACGCACACCGTACTCACGAGGGATGAGCCTAAGGGGTGGCGGACCCCGGACCGCGCCCGGGGCGGCGCCGCGCGGCCCCGCGCCCCCGCCGCTACTCCCCCGCCGACCGGTCCCCGGCCGCCGTGCGGGCGTCGATCTCCCGCCAGAAACCGGCCCGGATCGTGTAGCGGTCGTGCTCGTCGATCTGGTCGTCCTTGTGGGCGAGGAGGCCGAACCGGGCCGCGTACCTGAGGAGTTCGCCGTCGATGCGGTGCGGGATGCGCGGGTACATCGCGGAGAGCCGCTGGACGTGGCCCTGGTCGGGGAGCCGCTCCATCCAGCGGCGCGCGAAGACCTGGCCCACCTCGAACGGGTCGCCGCCGACCGTGGTGATGTCCTCCTCCCGGTCGGCCCAGCGCTGCTCCGCGCTGGTGAGCTGGGCGAGGGTCGGGAGCGTCGCGGTCTCGGCGGGTTCGCCGGGGGGGCCGGGGCGGTCGACCCAGCCGCGGTCGGAGGACCAGCGCAGGGTGGCGTTGGCGAGCCCGGTGGGCTGCTGGGCGTTCTGGTGGGCGGCGCGCAGCCCGGCGAGGTCCTTCGGGGTGGGGATGCCGCGCGCCGTCCCGGTGGGCGCGGCGCCGTCGGCGGGCGGGGCGGGCGCGGCG
>NZ_CP095474.1:1537021-1541945 GCF_023614315.1 Streptomyces sudanensis
TCACCGGGCCGTGCGCCCGGNCGCCGGAGGCCCGCCCCGAGGCGGGGGCGGTCTCGGGCAGGGGCGCGGCGAGGATGGCGGCGATCTCGGGGCGGGGCGCGTGCGGCGGGGCGCACGGCCCGGTGAGGTCCTTCACCCGTACGGCGCGGGTGATCCAGGCCCGGTCGAGGACGCGGCGCTCGTCGGCCTCGGCGACGAGGTCCTCGGACTGGTTGTAGTCGCCGTCGGCGGCCTGGACGGCCCAGAGGTGGACGGCGACGCCGTGCTCCTTGGCGGACATCAGGCCGGGCAGCAGGTCGCCGTCGCCGGTGACGAGGACGATGTCGGAGCAGGCCCGGTTGCGGGCCAGCTCGGTCAGCTCGGCGTGCATGGCGGCGTCGACGCCCTTCTGCGCCCAGCGGCCGTCACTGCGGGTCAGCGCGCCGAGCCGGACGGTCACCCGGGGCATGACGCGGAGCCGGCGGTGCTCCGGCTGGGGGACCCGGTCGGGGGCGCCGTCGAACCAGTAGATGCGCAGCAGCGGCTGGGCCGTGTCGGCCTCGGCGCGCTCCCTCAGCCCCTGGACGAGGGCGGAGTGGTCGACGGTGATCCGGGAGCGTGCGGGCTCCCCGGCCAGCAGACTGGCGGCCGCGCCGAGCAGATAGCCGGCGTCCACGAGCACGACGCAGCGGTCCACGTGTTCCACCCTCTTTCGGGAACCTCGGGATCAAAAGTTGCTCCGGGTGTCCTTCGAGTCTGCCCGACCGGCGGGGTCCCGAGGGCCGGAGCGCGATCATCGGCGTGGCGCCTCACCGTAGCGGTTCCCGCGCTCTTCGGCTACGGTCCGCGACCACCGTCCGCAATGATCCAAAATGCGCGGCCCCTACCGGTGTGTGAATCTGGTCGCGGTCCTGGCCCCCCACATCCCACAGGAGGCATCCCCATGGCCAAGAACAGGAAGACCGAGCGCCGGCAGCAGGCCGAGTCCGGCACCCGGCAGTCCGCCGGCGTGCCGGTGGAGCACCCGGCGGAGCAGCGGACGACCCAGGTGACGCCGGCGGACGTCGCGCACAAGGGCCGGCAGAAGAGGTTCGGCCACAACTGACGCGCGCCGGCCGGACCGGCGGGTCCGCGGGAGGGGCGCGCCCGTGACGACGGGCGCGCCCCTCCCGTGCGACCGCCGGCGCCTCAGCCGGCCAGGCAGGACGGGCCGAGGAGGACCTTCAGGTCGCCGTAGAGCGCCGGGTCGGGCTGGACGCGGTGCCGGTCGAGGCGGAGCACGGTGGTCTTGCGGGGGCCCTGGAGCCTGATCCGCACCTCGGTGTCGCCCTTGTGGTGGCTGAGGATCTCGCCGAGCCGGCTGACCATCGGCGGGGTCACCTTCACCGTGGGGATGGTGAGGACGACCGGCGCGTTGGTCCCCGCCGACGACAGGTCGGGGACCATCAGCTCCATGGCGACCAGCCGGGGCACGTCCTCGCGCTTGTCGAGGCGGCCCTTGACGAAGACGACCGTGTCCTCGACGAGCTGGGTGGAGACCAGCTGGTACGTGGCGGGGAAGAACATGCACTCGATGGAGCCGGCCAGGTCCTCGACGGTGGCGATGGCCCAGGCGTTGCCCTGCTTGGTCATCTTCCGCTGGAGGCCGGAGATGATCCCGCCGATGGTGACGACCGCGCCGTCCGCGTGCTCACCGCCGGTGAGCTGGGAGATCGCCGCGTCGCTCTTGTCGGACAGGACGTGCTCGATGCCGAACAGGGGGTGGTCGGAGACGTACAGGCCGAGCATCTCGCGTTCCTGGGCGAGCAGGTAGGACTTCTCCCACTCGATGTCGGAGAACTCGACGTCGAGGCCGAAGCCCGGCTCGTCGCCGCCCTCGTCGCCCATGCCGCCGAAGAGGTCGAACTGGCCCTCGGCCTCCTTGCGCTTGACCGCGACCACGTTGTCGATCATGGTCTCGTGGTGGGCGACGAGGCTCTTGCGGGTGTGGCCCATCTCGTCGAAGGCGCCGGCCTTGATCAGCGACTCCACGGTGCGCTTGTTGCAGACGACGACCTCGACCTTGTCGAGGAAGTCGGGGAAGGAGGAGTACTTCCCCTTCGCCTTGCGGCACCTGATGATCGACTCGACGACGTTCGTCCCGACGTTCCGCACGGCGGAGAGGCCGAAGAGGATGACGTCGTCACCCTGGGCGGCGAAGTTCGCCTCGGACTCGTTGACGTTGGGCGGGAGGACCTTGATGCCCATGCGGCGGCACTCGTTGAGGTAGACCGCCGACTTGTCCTTGTCGTCCTTGACGGACGTCAGCAGCGCCGCCATGTACTCGGCCGGGTGGTTGGCCTTCAGGTACGCCGTCCAGTACGACACCAGGCCGTACGCGGCGGAGTGGGCCTTGTTGAAGGCGTACCCGGCGAAGGGGACCAGCACGTCCCACAGGGCCTGGACGGCCTCGTCGCTGTAGCCGTTCTTCCGGGCGCCCGCCTGGAAGATGGTGAAGTTCTTCGCCAGCTCCTCGGGCTTCTTCTTGCCCATGACGCGGCGGAGGATGTCGGCCTCGCCGAGCGAGTAGCCGGCGACGATCTGGGCGGCCTTCTGCACCTGCTCCTGGTAGACGATCAGGCCGTAGGTGACGTCCAGGACCTCCTTGAGCGGCTCCTCCAGCTCGGGGTGGATCGGGGTGATCTCCTGCTGGCCGTTCTTGCGCAGCGCGTAGTTGGTGTGGGAGTTCATGCCCATCGGGCCCGGCCGGTACAGGGCCGAGACGGCGGAGATGTCCTCGAAGTTGTCGGGCTTCATCAGCCGCAGCAGCGAGCGCATGGGCCCGCCGTCGAACTGGAAGACGCCGAGCGTGTCGCCGCGCTGGAGCAGTTCGAAGGTCGTGGGGTCGTCGAGCGGGAGGCCCAGGAGGTCGATGTCGATCCCCTTGTTGGCCTTCACCATCTTGACGGCGTCGTCCATGATCGTGAGGTTGCGCAGGCCCAGGAAGTCCATCTTCAGCAGGCCGAGCGACTCGCAGCTCGGGTAGTCCCACTGGGTGATGGTGACGCCGTCGGTGTGCCTCACCCAGACGGGGACGTGGTCGGTGATGGTCTCGCTGGACATGATCACGCCGGCGGCGTGCACGCCCATCTGGCGGACCAGGCCCTCCACGCCGCGCGCGGTGTCGATGACCTTCTTGACGTCCGGCTCGTTCTCGTACATCGCCCGGACCTCGCCCGCCTCGCTGTAGCGCGGGTGGGAGGGGTCGGTGATGCCGGACAGCGGGATGCCCTTGCCGAGGACGTCGGCGGGCATGGCCTTGGTGATCCGGTCGCCCATCGCGTACGGGTAGCCCAGCACGCGCGCGGAGTCCTTGATCGCGTTCTTGGCCTTGATGGTGCCGTACGTGCCGATCATGGCGACCTTGTCGGCGCCGTACTTCTCCGTCACGTACCTGATCACCTCGACGCGCCTGCGCTCGTCGAAGTCGATGTCGACGTCGGGCATGGAGACGCGCTCGGGGTTGAGGAACCGCTCGAAGATCAGGCCGTGCGGGATGGGGTCGAGGTCGGTGATGCCCAGCGCGTACGCGACGATCGAGCCGGCCGCGGAACCGCGGCCGGGGCCGACCGCGATGCCCTGGTTCTTGGCCCACATGATGAAGTCGGCGACGACGAGGAAGTACCCCGGGAACCCCATCTGGATGATGACGTCCATCTCGTACTCGACCTGCTTCAGCCGGTCCTCCGGGATGCCTCCGGGGAAGCGGCGGTGCATGCCGCGCATGGTCTCCTCGCGGAACCAGCTGACCTCCGTGTGCCCCTCGGGGATGTCGAACTTCGGCATGAGGTCGCGCTTCTCGAACATGCCGGTCGGATCGACCATCTCGGCGATCAGCCGCGTGTTGGCGCACCCCTCCTGCCAGGCGTCCGAGGAGTCGATGGCGTACATCTCCTCCGTGGACTTCAGGTAGTAGCCCGTGCCGTCGAACTTGAAGCGGTCCGGGTCGGAGAGGTTCTTGCCGGTCTGGATGCACAGCAGCGCGTCGTGCGCCCCCGCCTCGTGCGCGTACGTGTAGTGCGAGTCGTTGGTGACCAGCGGCGGGATGCCGAGCTTCCGGCCGATCTCCAGCAGGCCGTCGCGGACCCGGCGCTCGATCTCGATGCCGTGGTCCATCAGCTCCAGGAAGTACCGCTCCCTGCCGAAGATGTCCTGGTAGTCGGAGGCGGCCTTCAGCGCCTCGTCGAACTGGCCGAGCCGCAGCCGCGTCTGCACCTCGCCGGACGGGCAGCCGGTGGAGGCGACCAGCCCCTGCGACCACCGGGCGATGGTCTCCTTGTCCATCCGGGGCCACTTCTGCAGCCAGCCCTCGGCGTACGCGTCGGAGGAGAGGCGGAAGAGGTTGTGCAGGCCGGTGTTGTCGTACGCCCAGATCGTCTTGTGGGTGTAGCCGCCGGAGCCGGAGACGTCGTCGCGCTTCTGGTGCGGCTGGCCCCAGAGGACCTTGCGCTTGTTGCGCCGGGACTCGGGCGCCACGTACGCCTCGATGCCGATGATCGGGGTGACGCCCGCCTTCTTCGCCGAGTGGAAGAAGTCGTACGCCCCGTGCAGGTTTCCGTGGTCGGACATGGCGATGTGCGTCATGCCCATCTTGTTGCACGCCTCGAACATGTCCTTGAGCCGCGCGGCACCGTCCAGCAGGGAGTACTGGGTGTGCACGTGGAGGTGCGTGAACGGCGGCTTCGACACGGTTGCGGCCTCCGGGGCGGGAGCGTCGGGGGGTCAAGGGGGGTCGCTGGGAAGTCTACGACTCCACGGGGGCCGGGGAGGCCCTCGGCGACGGCGGCGCGCGGGCGCCGCGGGCGGGTCNNNNCGTGACANNNCGGCCGGGGCGCCCGGCCGTGTCCCCACGCGCACCGCCCGCGCGGTCCGCGCCCGCCGCCGAGGGCCCCGCGCCGGTCCCCGG
>NZ_CP095474.1:1541997-1551582 GCF_023614315.1 Streptomyces sudanensis
CGGGGCCCTCCGTGCTCGGCACCGCCCCGGGGACGGCCGGCGGCCGCGGCGGTCGGTGGGGAGGGGGCCGCCGGAGCGGGGCCCCTCGGGACGCCGGCGGACTCCGCGCCCACGTGCGGACCTCGCGCGTTCTCCGGCGGCGGGGGCGCGGACGGGCCGTCCGGACCCCCGCAGGCCCCGTTCCGTAACGGTCGGATTCCGGGTCCCCACCGATCATCGTCCTTTAGGAGCCTCTTACCACCGCCCGTGGCACACTCTCGGACGATGGACGACATGGCCGGGACCTTGCTGAGGGGGGTGCGGGCAGCGATCTTCACGGCTCTGGTCGTGACGCTGTCCGCCGCCTCCCACGTGCTGCTGTCCCGGGTGCCGCTGCCGCTGACCTCGGTACTCCCGGTCGCGGCCGGCGTCTTCGCCGTCGCCTACGCGCTCGCCGGCCGGGAGCGGGGGTACCGGCCGATCGCCGGGCTGCTCGTCCCGCTGGAACTGGCGGCGGACACCGTGTTCACGGTGGGGCAGCACGCCTGCTACGGACCGTCCGGCGGCCCGGTCGCCGGGTCGCTGCGCTCGGTCGGCGTGGAGGTGCCCTGCGGCGACGCCGTGGGGGCGCCCCTGTCCGGTGTCGCCGTTCCGGAGACCGCGGCCGCGGCACTGCTGCGCTCCGGCGACCCGACCGTGCCGTGGCTGCTGCTCGCCGCGCACGTCGCGGTGGGGCTGGTCGCCGCCGCCTGGCTGCGGCACGGCGAAGCGGCGCTGGGACGGGTGCTGCGGGCGGCCGGCTCGTCGGCGTTCCGCCCGCTGCTGGCGGCGTGGGCGGTGTCCACGGCGCGGGGCGCAGCGCCCCGGCCGGCACCGCGCGCGGGCACCCGCCGGCGCACGTCCGCGCACACGCGCCTCCTGGTGCACTCCGTCGCCCGGAGGGGACCGCCGCGCAGGCCCGTAGCGGCCTGACCACGCATCCCCACCCATCGGTCACCGTCCGGTGATCACCCGAGAACACGGAGAACAGACCACCATGAGCGCACGCAACAGCCAGGCCAACAAGGCGGCGGCCCGCGAACGGCTCCGGCAGGAGCGCGAGCGGCAGGCCAAGCGGGACAAGAGGAAGCGGCAGATCACCGTCGCCGTCTCCGTCGTGGCCGCGCTCGCCCTGGCCGGCGGCATCGGCTACGCCGTCGTGCAGGCGAACAAGCCCTCCCAGTGGGAGGCGGCCAAGAGCGTCGAGGACGTCAAGGCTCCCAAGAACACGTCCGGCGAGAACGGCACCACGGTCGTGATCGGCAAGCCGACCGCGAAGAAGACGCTCCAGGTCTTCGAGGACGCCCGCTGCCCGGTCTGCGCGATCTTCGAGCAGCAGATCGGCCCGGTGATCGAGAAGGACGTCGAGGCGGGCAAGTACAAGATCCAGTACGTGGGCGCCACCTTCATCGACGAGGCCGCTCTCGGCGAGGGCTCCAAGAACGCCCTGTCCGCCCTCGGCGCGGCGCTCGACGTGAGCCCCGACGCGTTCATGAAGTTCAAGGCCGCGATGTACTCGGCGAAGTTCCACCCGGAGGAGTCGAAGGACGAGTTCGCCAAGGACTCCTACATCCTGAAGATCGCGGACACGGTCCCGGAGCTGAAGGACAACGCGGAGTTCGAGAAGAACGTCGAGGAGGGCACCTTCGACGCCTGGGCCCTGAAGATGTCCGCGTTCTTCGACAAGAGCGGCGTCACGGGCACCCCGAGCCTGAAGATGGACGGCAAGCCGGTCACGGGCGCGAACGGCAAGAACGCCCCCATGACGGCGCCCGAGTTCACCACGGCCATCGACAAGGCCCTCAAGGGCTGATCCGCACTCCGGACACCGGTCGCCCCCGCTCCCCCGGCGGGGGCGATCGCCGTCCCGGGGAACGCCGCGGCGAGCGGGCTTCCGGCAGCCGATGCTCCCGCCGCGCGACGAAGGGCGCCGGCACACCGCCTGATCGCCGCCTCTCCGACGCCTGATCTCGTGGTCCGGGATATCCGGGGGCTGTCGCTGACTCCCGGATTCGCCACGGTGTTTGTTCCGTGCACGCCGCCAAGAAGCGAACTGCCCGCACACGCCCTGGTCGTGGACGCCACCACCATCGGCATCACCCGCGCCAAGGGGGACGAACTGCGGCAGATCCTCGTCGACTTCGCCTACCAGTTGGCCCGGCACGCCTACCGGGCCGGTGAGTGCCGGGAGCCCAGGAGCTTTCCTGAGTCGCTGCCTCGGCTCCCCGAGGGGCGGGTCCTGGACGAGTCGCTCGACTGACACGGGTCGGGCCGCGGACGGCCCGCTCCCTGCGGAGCGGGCCGTTCCGTTCCAGGGGCGAGAACAGAGGGGAACTCCGCCCCGAACAGCGGGACTTGCCTCTTACCCGTCAGTAATGTGACAGGTAGTCTGCTCCGCCATGACCAGTCGAGATCTCCTTCACTCCGCCCCCAGCCGGCGCACCGTCGTCAAGGCCGCCGCCGTCACGGCCGTCGCCGGGTCCGCGCTCCTCCCGGGCGCGGTCGCCGCCGTCGCGGACGTCCGCTCCCCCCTCTTCCTCCACGGTGTCGCCTCCGGCGACCCCCTTCCCGACGGGGTCCTGCTGTGGACCCGCGTGACGCCCTCCCCCGACGCCGTGCCGGGGTCCGGCAGGGGCGCCGACGTCGAGGTGGGGTGGGAGGTGTCGGAGGACAGGGGCTTCACGCGGACCGTCGCCCGCGGCACCGTCACGGCGGGTGCCGGGACCGACCACACCGTCAAGGTGGACGTGCGCGGGCTGCGGCCGGCGACGTCCTACTGGTTCCGGTTCACCGCGGGGGCGGCCGGCGCCGAGGCGGTCTCGCCGGTGGGCCGGACCCGTACGACGCCCGGGTACGACGACCCGGTGCAGAACGTCCGGTTCGGCGTCGTGTCGTGCGCCAACTGGGAGGCCGGGTACTTCGCCGCCTACGGCCGCCTCGCCGCCCGCACCGACCTGGACGCCGTCCTCCACCTCGGCGACTACGTATACGAGTACGGCAGCGGGGAGTATCCGGGGACCGACCGCGTCCTGCGCCCCCACGAGCCGCGCCACGAGACCGTCACGCTGGCCGACTACCGGCTGAGGCACGCCACCTACAAGTCGGACCCCCACCTGCGGGCGCTGCACGCCGCCCATCCGGTGATCGCGATCTGGGACGACCACGAGGTCGCCAACGACATGTGGTCCGGCGGCGCGGAGAACCACACCCCCGGCGCGGAGGGCGACTGGGCGGCGCGCGTGGCGGCCGCGAAGCGCGCGTACTTCGAGTGGATGCCCGTGCGCGCCTCCACCGAGGGCACCGTCCACCGGTGGCTGCGCTACGGCAGGCTCGCCGACCTGCACCTGCTGGACCTCCGCTCCTTCCGCTCCCGGCAGGCGTCCGTCGGCAACGGCGCGGTCGACGACCCGGACCGCACGATCACCGGCCGCGCCCAGCTGGACTGGCTGAAGGCGGGGCTGGCGTCCTCGGACACGACGTGGCGGCTGGTGGGCACGTCGGTGATGATCTCGCCGGTCGCCTTCGGCTCCCTGCCGGCGCACCTGCTGAAGCCCGTGGCCGAATTGCTGGGCCTGCCGGCGGGCGGGCTGGCGCCCAACGTGGACCAGTGGGACGGCTACACGGACGACCGCCGGGAACTGCTGGCCCACCTCCGGGAGCGGGCCGTCCGCAACACCGTCTTCCTCACCGGCGACGTCCACATGGCCTGGGCCAACGACGTGCCGGTCACGGCCGCCACCTATCCCGCGTCCCCCTCGGCCGCCACCGAGTTCGTCGTCACGTCCGTGACCTCGGACAACCTCGACGACATCCTCGGCGTGCCGGCGGGCACCGCCTCCCTGGCCGCCGCCGCCGCGCTGCGGGCGGCCAACCGGCACGTGCACTGGATCGACATGGACCACCACGGCTACGGCGTCCTGGACGTGACGCCGCAGCAGGCGCAGATGGACTACTACGTCCTCTCCGACCGCACGAACCCGGACTCTTCGGACAGATGGACGCGCTCGTACCGAACGCTGAACGGGACACAGCGAGTCGAGCGGGTGTACACGCCCATGCGGTGAGGTGAACGCAAGGGCGATTTTCAGCCAATCCCTGCACGCTAACTGAAGATCACAAGGCCATGACGGGCGGTGTGTTCCGTAGATCGAATCCGGACACACCGCTCGCTCGCTTCGGCCCTTCCGTCACGTTCCGGTCTCGGCCGATGGGGACAGACGACAAGAAATCGCCCGTATCATCCCGCCGTCCCGGAGGATGATCGGGCCGGAACGCTCCTCCTGCGCGTCCGCAGAGCCGCCGTAGTCTCCCGGCGTCGGCGAGGAAAGTCCTCCCAGACCCCCCCACTAGGAGTCACGTATGCGTGCTCTTGTCCGCATATCCCCGAGGACCCACCGCCGTGTGCTCGGAGCGGCAGCCCTGGCCGGAACCCTGGCCCTGTTCCCCCTCTCCGCTCCGACGGGCGCCGCCGAGGTGAACGCCACGCCGGCCGCCGCCGCCGCTGCCGAGGAGTGCGTCGAGGAGACCCACGAGGACTCCCACGACTCCCACGCACGCAAGTCCCGCCCGACCGGCGACGTCCACGAGCACCGCCAGGAGCCCAACGAGGTCACCGCCGCCAAGGCCAAGGCCATGGAGGCCGACCTCCAGCAGAAGCTGAAGGCCGCCAAGGCCAAGTCGGCGGACGGCAACCGGGCCGGCGCGGCCACCGCCGCGGTCACCATCCCGGTGTACTTCCACGTCATCCACGACGGCACCAAGGGCAAGCTGAGCTCGACCGCCATCAACAACCAGATGGCCGTCCTCAACTCCGCCTTCGGCGGTCAGGGCACCGGCAACACCGCCAGCGGCTTCCAGTTCACCCTGGCCGGAACCACCTACACGAACAACGCCACCTGGTACAACCTCTCCTCCGGTTCCACCGCGGAGAAGGCGATGAAGAGCACCCTCCGCCGGGGCGGCGCCAACGCGCTGAACTTCTACACCGCGAACCTCAGCGGCGGCCTGCTCGGCTGGGCGACCTTCCCGTCCTCCTACCGGTCCAACCCGTCCATGGACGGCGTCGTCGTCCTCGACGCCTCGGTGCCCGGCGGCACGGCCACCAACTACAACCAGGGCGACACCGGCACCCACGAGGTCGGCCACTGGATGGGCCTGTACCACACCTTCCAGGGCGGCTGCACCAGCCAGAACGACTACGTCACCGACACCCCCGCCGAGAAGTCCCCGGCGTACGCCTGCCCGACGGGCCAGGACTCCTGCACCACCATGGCCGGTGTGGACCCCATCCACAACTTCATGGACTACTCGTACGACTCCTGCATGTACCAGTTCACCGCCGGCCAGGTGAAGCGCATGCAGGACCACTGGACTGCGTACCGCGCACTCTGATCCCACGGCCGTAGCCGCCCGAGCGGCTCGGCCCGGACACGACGAGGGGCACGGTGCGGCGGAGACGCCGCACCGTGCCCCTCGTCACGTCGGTGCGCCCTCCGCACCGTCGGAGCCCCCTCCGGGATCCCCTCGGTTTGCCCCCGCACGGGTCGGGCACGCGCACCTGGTGCCCGGCGGCGCGCAGCCGGTCCGCGGCCGCGCGCACGGCCGGGCGGAGACCGTAGACCGAGTGGAGGAGCAGGATGCCCGTGCGGCCGTCCTCCCACCACCCGCCCTGGGTTCGGAGCCATGGAGAACGTACTGCGTCCGCTGACCGTCCTCGGCGGTTCGGTCGTGCTCACCCTGCTCGTCGGCTGGATGGTCGACGTGCTGCTGAGGCGCGCCGACTGCCGCCACCCCGAGACCCCCCTGTGGGGGTTGCTGCGCCGCTGCCGGATACCCCTCAAGGCGGTCATGCTGGCCGGACTGCTGCGCGGGGCGTACCGGGAGACCGCGTGGGGGCTCCTCAAAGACCACGAGGTGGGCATAGACCGGGGGCTGACGCTCGTGCTCATCGGTGCGAGCGCCTGGCTGGTGGTGCGCATCGCGTCGGCGGTCGTCGAGGCCACGTACGCGCGGTACGCCGCGACGACCCGTCAGCTCGACCGGCTGCGCCGCGTCCGGACGCAGGTCACGCTGATCATGCGGATCGTCACCGCCGTGGTCGGGGTGGTCGCGGCGGCGGCGATGCTGCTGACGTTCCCGGACTTCCGGGCGGTCGGCACGTCGATGCTGGCGTCCGCGGGCATCATCGGCATCGTCGCCGGTGTGGCGGCGCAGTCGACGCTCAGCAACGTCTTCGCCGGGTTCCAGATCGCCTTCGGCGACATGGTCCGCATAGGGGACACCGTGGTCGTGGACGGCGAGTGGGGCGTGGTCGAGGAGGTCACGCTGACCTTCCTCACCGTGCGCACCTGGGACGAGCGCCGGCTCACCATGCCCGTCTCGTACTTCACCAGCAGGCCGTTCGAGAACTGGTCGCGCGGCGGCCCCCAGATCACCGGCACCGTCTACTTCCACCTGGACCACGCGGCCCCCGTCGGGCTGATGCGCGAGCGGCTCCACGAGATCCTGGAGAAGTCCTCCGACTGGGACGGGCGCGACTGGTCGCTGGTGGTGACGGACACCACGCCGAGCACCATCGTGGTCCGGGCGGTGGTCACCGCCCGGAACGCCGACGACGTGTGGAGCCTGCGCTGCGCCGTGCGGGAGCAGCTGATCGCCTGGCTGTACGAGCACCACCCGTACGCGCTGCCGCGCCTGGCCACGACCATCACCCCGGACCGGGGCCCGGACGGCGGCTAGCCGCGCCGCCCGGGGAGGGCNGGGNCGGCTGCCGGGGCCGGGCGCACGGGTCGCCGCCCCGGGCCGAGGCCGTTCCCCGCCGGGTGTGGACGGGGGGTCAGAGCGTGCGGCGCATCGCCCGGTGGGGCATCCCCGCGTCGGGGAACTCCGGACCGTACGCCTCGTAGCCCAGCCGCTCGTAGAAACCCAGCGCGTGGGTCTGCGCGTGCAGGTCCACGGCCTTCAGGCCGCGCGCACGCGCCGCCTCCTCGACGGCCCGCACGAGCGCCGCGCCCACGCCGAGGCCGCGCGCCTCCCGCGTGACGGCGAGCCGGCCCAGCGAGCCCACGCCGTCCTCGCCGCCCGTGCGGTCCGCGGCGTCCGGCCCGTACAGGAGCCGGCCCGTGCCGAGGGCCGCGCCGTCGGCGGTGCGGACGGCCAGGACGTGCACGGCCGTCGCGTCGTGCGCGTCGTACTCGATCTCCGCGGGGACGCCCTGCTCGACGACGAAGACCGCGCGGCGGACCGCGAAGGCCGCCTCGCGGTCCTCCTCGCCCAGCGCCTCGCGCACCTCGTAGGCGGTCACGCGCTCTCCGCGGCGATGGTGTCCAGCGCGTGCCGGAGGTCGGCGGGGTAGTCGCTCCCGAACTCGACCCACCGGCCGTCCGACGGGTGCTCGAAGCCGAGGCGCACCGCGTGCAGCCACTGGCGGGTGAGGCGCAGGCGCTTGGCGAGCGTCGGGTCGGCCCCGTACGTCAGGTCGCCGACGCACGGGTGGCGGTGCGCCGCCATGTGGACGCGGATCTGGTGCGTCCGGCCCGTCTCCAGCTTGATGTCCAGCAGTGAGGCCGCCCGGTAGGCCTCTATCAGGTCGTAGTGCGTGACGGACGGCTTGCCCTCCGCGGTGACCGCCCACTTGTAGTCGTGGTTCGGGTGGCGGCCGATGGGCGCGTCGATCGTGCCGCTCAGCGGGTCGGGGTGGCCCTGCACCAGCGCGTGGTACCGCTTGTCGACGACCCGCTCGCGGAACTGGGCCTTCAGCAGCGTGTAGGCCCGCTCCGACTTGGCGACGACCATCAGGCCGGAGGTGCCCACGTCGAGGCGGTGCACGATGCCCTGGCGCTCGGCGGCGCCCGAGGTGGAGATCCGGTACCCGGCGGCGGCGAGGCCGCCGATCACGGTCGTCCCCGTCCAGCCCGGGCTGGGGTGGGCGGCGACGCCGACCGGCTTCACGACCACCACGATGTCGTCGTCGTCGTGGACGATCTCCATGCCCTCGACCGGCTCCGCGACGATCCGCACCGGCGCGGGCGCGCCGGGCATCTCGACCTCCAGCCAGGCACCGCCCGTGACCCGCTCGGACTTGCCGACGACGGCGCCGTCGACGAGGACCTTCCCGGCGGAGGCCAGCTCGGCCGCCTTCGTGCGGGAGAACCCGAACATGCGGGCGATGGCGGCGTCGACGCGTTCGCCCTCCAGGCCGTCGGGAACGGGCAGCGTACGGATCTCGGGAATCGTGCTCACCCGTCGAGTATGCCCTGTCGGCGGCCCGGCCCGGTCGGCCCCGTGGGCAACCGGCCGCTCAGTCCTTGTGGACGGTCCCGTCGGGGTCCAGGCCCCTGAAGGAGAGGATCACGATGAGGAAGCCGCCGCAGACGATCGCCGAGTCCGCGAGGTTGAACACCGCGAAGTGCGCCGGCGCGATGAAGTCGACCACCGCGCCCTCGAACACGCCGGGCGCGCGGAAGACCCGGTCCGTGAGGTTGCCGAGCGCCCCGCCCAGCAGCAAGCCCAGCGCGATCGCCCAGGGCAGGCTGTACAGCTTGCGCGCCAGCCGCACGATCACGACGATCACGACGGCCGCGATCGCGGTGAAGACGACGGTGAACGCCTCGCCGATGCCGAAGGCCGCGCCCGGGTTCCGTACCGCCTCGAACTTCAGCAGGCCGTCGACGACCACGATCGGGTCGCGGTGCTCCAGCTTCGCCACGACGAGCATCTTGCTGACGAGGTCCAGCAGGTAGGCGACGAGGGCCACCGCGAGGAGCACCGCGACCCTGCGCCGGCCCCCGGGCCGCCCGGCGGGCGCCCCGGGCTCGTCGTCAACGTCCGGCGTACCGACGCCGTGCTCCGCCTCTGTCACGTGAGTCCCTCAACCTAGGTACCTGACTGCGACGAGGGTACGGCACACGCGTACGGTTCAGCCGCGCCGCTCCTGCCTCTGCTTGTCCTCCACGCACAGGGTGGCCCGCGGGAACGCCTGCATGCGGGCCTTTCCGATGGGCCTGCCGCAGACCTCGCACAGCCCGTACGTCCCGGCGTCCAGCCGCTGCAGGGCGTGCTCGCTCTGCTCCAGGGCCGCGCGGGCGTTCGCGGCGAGCGCCATCTCGTGCTCCCGCGTGATGTTCTTGGTGCCCGTGTCCGCCTCGTCGTGCCCGGCGCCCTCGCCGGAGTCCCGCATCAGCCCGGACAGGGCCTCCTCGGACGCCGCGAGTTCCTCCTGCAGGCGGCGGACCTCGGCCTCCAGCTCGGCGCGGGCCTGTGCCACCTCCTCCGGCGTCCACGGCTCCTCGCCCGGCCTCACGGCGAGCTCCTCCGGCGCCGCCTCGGCGACACCGCCGGCCGTCGGCGCGGCCACGCCGACCGCCCCCGTCACGTCCGCCGTCTTCTTCGCTGCCACCGTCCTGGCTCCTGTCTGCTCGGCTTCCGCCGCGTCCCCGGCGGCCCTCTTCCCACCCGTATGAGCGGCCCCAGCCGCTTTACCCACCTCGGCGCCCTCGAACACCCCGGCCGCCGCTCCTCCACCGGCCACGGTCCCGCCCGCCGCCCCGGAAGNCTCCGCTTCTGTCT